>NZ_JBQQCB010000116.1:0-33615 GCF_052246675.1 Nonomuraea sp. KM90
CCCACCCGGAGGGATTACGTGCCGTATGGGCGGGCCCGCGCGTGTGTGTGCGGGGTGGGTCCCGTGTGACGTGCGCTGGTAGGTGTGTGAATACACTTGTCCAACGTGACTTCCAAGCCGCGTATCCCTGATGTCCTGGCCGGCCGGTATGCCTCGGCGGAGCTGACCCGCCTGTGGGCGCCCGAATACAAGATCATCGCTGAGCGGCGGTTGTGGCTGGCGGTGCTGCGGGCGCAGGCCGAGCTGGGGGTCGCGGTGCCCGAGGGGGCGATCGACGACTACGACAAGGTGGTCGGGCAGGTCGATCTGGACTCCATCGCCGCGCGTGAGCGCGTCACCCGGCACGACGTGAAGGCCCGCATCGAGGAGTTCAACGCGCTGGCCGGGCACGAGCAGGTGCACAAGGGCATGACCTCGCGCGATCTGACGGAGAACGTCGAGCAGCTGCAGGTGCGTGACAGCCTGCTGCTGGTGCGTGACCGGGTGGTGGCGCTGCTGTCGCGGCTGGCGGCGCTGGCGACCGAGCACGAGGCGACGGTGATCGCGGGCCGCTCGCACAACGTGGCGGCGCAGGCCACGACGCTGGGCAAGCGGTTCGCGACGGCGGCTGATGAGCTGCTGGTGGCCTACCGGCGGCTGGAGGAGCTGATCGCCCGTTACCCGCTGCGCGGGATCAAGGGCCCGGTGGGCACGGCGCAGGACATGCTCGACCTGCTGGGCGGCGATCGGGCCAAGCTGGCCGCGCTGGAGGAGCGGGTGGCCGCCCACCTGGGCTTCGAGCACCGTTTCACCAGTGTGGGGCAGGTCTATCCGCGGTCGCTGGACTTCGAGGTGGTCACCGCGCTGGTGCAGCTGGCGGCGGCGCCGTCGTCGCTGGCCAAGACGATCCGGCTGATGGCCGGTCAGGAGCTGGTGACCGAGGGGTTCAAGGAGGGGCAGGTCGGCTCCTCGGCGATGCCGCACAAGATGAACACCCGCTCGTGCGAGCGGGTCAACGGCCTGGCCGTGGTGCTGCGCGGCTACGCCTCGATGGTGGGCGAGCTGGCGGGTGACCAGTGGAACGAGGGCGACGTGTCGTGCTCGGTGGTGCGCCGGGTGGCGTTGCCGGATGCGTTCTTCGCCTTCGACGGGCTGGTGGAGACGATGCTGACGGTGCTGGACGAGTTCGGCGCGTTCCCGGCGGTGATCGCGGCCGAGCTGGGCCGTTACCTGCCGTTCCTGGCGACGACGAAGATGCTGATGGCGGCGGTGCGGGCCGGGGTGGGGCGCGAGCAGGCGCACGAGCTGATCAAGGAGCACGCGGTGGCGGCGGCGCTGGCGATGCGCTCGCGCGGGGCGGCCAACGAGCTGCTGGACCTGCTGGCCGCCGACGAGCGTTTCCCGCTGGACCGTGCGCGGCTGGAGGAGTTGCTGGCCGATCGGGTGTCGTTCACGGGGGCGGCGGCCGATCAGGTGGCGGCGGTCTCGCGGGCGGTGGGCGAGGTCGTGGCGGCGCATCCGGAGGCGGCCGCGTACCGTCCCGGGTCGATCCTGTGATCAAGGAGCTGCGTTGATCAGGGAGCTTCGTTCGGACCGCGAGGTGCGGGCCGCGTGCGGGGACGACGATCTGGTGGTGTGGGCGGCTCAGGGCCTGCGCGGGGGCGCGCGGGCCTGGGCGCTGGGCGACGCGGTGGTGGCCGGCTGCCCGGGGGTGTCGCGGCGTGATCGGTTAGCCGTGTGGGGCGATGTGTCGTGCGCGGTGGAGCTGGTGCGGCATGCGCTGGGGGAGCTGGGGGCGACGTACCGGCCGCTGGGGGACGTGGGGCTGGCGCGTTGACGGCGAAGCTGGACGGGCTGGAGGAGGACGGGGAGTTCTCCTGGATGAGCCTGCCCGGCGACGCGCTCGTCCCTGCGCCTGCCATGGGGGCGGGCGCAGGGGCGGGGGTGGGGTGGCTGGGTGGTGACGCGGAGCCGGAGGTGGCGGCGTTGCTGGCGGCCGAGGCGCCGCAGTCGTACGCGGTGCCCGGGGAGGCGGGGGTGCGCCGGTGGGCGGGCGTGCGCGTCGGCGGGGTGCTGGCGGCGGTGGCGGCCGACGCGTGGTCGGCGCCGGCGGTGGGGCTGCTGGCGGGGGTGGCCACCCGGGCGGGCTTTCGCGGGCGGGGGCTGGCGGGGCTGGTGTGCGGGTGGCTGTCGCGGGAGCTGGTGGCGGCGCACGGGCGGGCGGCTTTGATGGTGGATGACGGCAACGCGGCGGCGATCGGGGTATACGAGCGGATCGGCTACCGGCGGCGGCGGTTGCTGGCGTCCTACGTGTCCGGCTGAGCCGGGGCGTGGTGAAGGAGCCGGGGGATCCGCGGCCTTCGAGGGGACGGCGCGGCGGCTGCCGGCGGCGGCGGAGGGCTTGCCGGTTCGGATGCCGGCGCGCACCCCCGGGGGTGCGCCCGTGCCCGGGGGTGCGGAAAATCGGGTGAGGTTCGGGGTGGGCTGGTGCAGAGTTGACGGGGTGATGTCCGATTTTGTACCAGGTATTGAGTTGTCGCGTGCCTTCTATGGCGAGGCGGTGGCGCCGCTGCTGTCAGGGGTGGCGCACAGTGCGGCGTTGATCGGGCCCGGGTCGGAGGTGCTGGAGTTCGACACGGCCCGGTCCGCCGATCACGACTGGGGGCCGCGGGTGCTGCTGTTCGTGGCGGCGGGGCGGGTGGCCGAGGTGGAGGAGAAGGTGGTGGCGGGGCTGCCGGAGCGGTTCGGCGGGTTCCCGACCGTGTTCGGTTATCACGGGCAGGTGCGGCCCGGGGTGCTGGTGACGGAGCTGGGGGCCTGGCTGCGGGGGCAGCTGGGGTTCGACCCGAGGGACGGAGTGTCGCTGCTGGACTGGTTGTCGGCGCCGTGGCAGAGCCTGGCGGAGGTGACGCGCGGGCAGGTGTTCCACGACGGCCTGCCGGACGGGGGTGGTGAGCCGGGGCTGGAGGCGGTCAGGGCGGCGTTGCGGTGGTATCCGCAGGACGTGTGGCGGTACGTGCTGGCGTGCCAGTGGCGGCGGATCGCGCAGGAGGAGCCGTTCCCCGGCCGGTGCGGTGAGGTGGGCGACGAGCTGGGGTCGGCCGTGGTGGGGGCGCGGCTGGCGCGGGAGGTGATGCGGCTGGCGCTGCTGCTGCGGCGGCGCTACCCGCCGTACGCGAAATGGCTGGGCAGCGCGCTGGCGCGGCTGCCCGGGTCGACGGAGCTGGGGGAGTCGCTGGGCGCGGCGGTGGCGGCGCGGTCGTGGCGGGAGCGGGAGGCGGAGCTGGCCTCGGCGTACGCGCGGCTGGCGGCGCTGCAGAACCGGATCGGGCTGGCCGAGCGGCTGGACGAGCAGGTGCGGGGGTTCCACGACCGGCCGTTCCGGGTGATCGGCGGGGACCGGTTCGCCGAGGCGCTGATGGCGTCGGTGTCGGATCCGGTGATCAGGGGACTGCCGGTGACGGGGTGTGTGGATCAGCTGTCGGACTCGGTGGACCTGCTGGTGGTGCCGGGGCGGGCGCGGGCGGTGACGGCTGCTGTGCTGGGTCTCACCGCATAATGATCTACTTTGTAAAGGGCGAGGGTTAAGAGAGCTCATTCTTCGCCCTTTATCCAACCCCTCAGGCGACCAGGGAGGCCGCGAGGTCCTCGACGCGGATGCGCCAGGCGTCGAGGAGGGCCGTGTCGCCGGCGTGGGTGACGATGAGGCGGGGGCCCTGGCCGGTGCCCTCGGTGAGCTCCCAGCGGACGCTGCCGCCGGGGGTGTCGTACTCCAGGAGTTTGGCGGTCTCGGCGCGGGTGACGGGGCCGGGCTGGAGGCCGGGGACGGTGAAGGGGGCCGGTGGCGGGTCGCCGGGGGTGGCGGCGGGGCCGTCGAGCAGGTGCCAGACGTCTTCGGCGGGGCGGGTGAGCTGGCGTTCGACGCGGACGTTGCCGTTGTCGGCGGTGGTGGAGGGCAGGCCGAGGATGGCGATGTAGTCCTCGTGGAGGCGGCGGGAGTCGGCGGGGTCGGGTTCGGCGGGCTGGTGGAGGGCGCGTCCGTCGAGGTGGGCGAACATGGCCTGGATGCAGGTGTGCCAGCCGGCTGCGAAGCTGGCGGCGCCGTGGCGGTCGGTGAAGGTGTGGGTGAAGGTGAGCAGGGTGCCGGCGCCGTCGGGCTGGAGGTGCCAGCGCAGTTCGTCGCCGCCCCAGGTGTGGGCGAAGGTGTGGGGTGGGTCGTTCTCGGTGATGGTGCCGTCGGGGCCGAAGCCGTAGCTGATGCGGTCGCCGTCGATGGTGACCTCGGCGGGGAACCAGGCGGCGAGGTGTTCGGGTTGGGTGATGGCGCGCCAGACCTTGGCCGGGGGGTGGGGCAGGCGGCGCTGGAGGCGCAGGGTGGTGCGGCCGTCGGGGTGCAGGGTGAGGGTCTCGTTCATGGGGTGTGGTCTTCCATGGTGTCGAGGTGGTGTTCGAGGCGGTCGAGGGTGGTGTTCCAGAGTCTGCGGTAGGGGGTGAGCCAGGCGTCGATCTCGGCGAGGGGTTGGGGGCGGAGTTCGTACCAGCGGCGTTGGGCGTCTTTGCGGACGGTGACGAGGCCGGCTTGGCGTAGGGCGCGCAGGTGTTTGGAGGTGCCCGGTTGGGTGAGGCCGAGGTGGTCGCTGAGTTCGCCGACGAGGTGGGGGCGTTGGAGGAGGAGGTCGAGGATGTGGCGTCGGGTGGGTTCGGCTAACACGTCGAAAGGCATGGCCGTGAATATACCGGGCGGGTTATATGCCCGCAACTGCATGTATGGGGGTCAGGGGGTGACGCGGCGGGCGTTGGCGTGGATGGCCTGGCGGAAGTAGGTGGCCAGGCCGGGGGTGAGGGCGTCGAAGGTGGCGGTGAAGCGGGGGTCTTGGACGTAGAGGTCGCCCAGGCAGGTGTGGATGTCGTGGGGGCAGTCGTAGAACCAGCGGGTGATGTGGCCGCGGTGGCGCTCGGCGAGGTCCATGGCGTGGGCGCCGTCGGCGGGCAGGCCGGATTTGTAGGCGGCGACGAGGTCGTCGTTGATGGTGGCGGCTTCGGCTTTGAGCTGGAGCCAGTCGGCCTTGGTGTAGCCGGCGACGCGGCGGCGGCTTTCGGTGTAGCGGGGGGTGTTTCCCCAGCGGCGTTCGACCTCGGGGTCGTGGTCTTCGGGGCGGAAGTGGCCGAAGATCTCGAAGCGTTCTTCGGGGGTGAGGGTGATGCCGCTGGTGCGGGCCTGCATGGCGCGCTCGACGGCGGTGATGACCTCGTGGAGGCGCTCGGCCTTGCGGGTGAGGAACTCGTGCTGGCGGCGCAGGTGGGTGAGGTCGTCGGTGGCGGGCTCGTCGAGGATGACGGCGATCTCTTCGAGGGGGAAGCCGAGCTCGCGGTAGAGGAGGATCTGCTGCAGGCGGGTGAGGTCGGCGTCGGTGTAGCGCCGGTAGCCGGCGGTGGTGCGCTCGCCGGGGGTGAGCAGGCCGATCTCGTCGTAGTGGTGCAGGGTGCGCACGGTGATGCCGGCGAGTCTGGCGACCTGGCCCACGGAGAAGCTCATGGTGACAGCTTGCCGGGTGACGTTGCGTGAGGGTCAAGCCGGGTTGGACTCTCCCCCGGCGGGAGGGCTCATGCTGGTGGGTGTGGACGACGAGGAGTTGCTGCCGATCGGGCAGTTCGCCCGGTTGGGGCGGTTGAGTGTGAAGCAGTTGCGGCATTACGACGAGCTGGGGTTGCTGCGGCCGGCGTATGTGGACGGGGAGACGGGTTACCGCTATTACCGGGCGTCGCAGGCGCGGGTGGCGTTGGCGATCTGGTTGCTGCGTTCGCTGGATGTGCCGCTGGCGGTGGTGGGTGAGGTGTTGTCGGGTGTGCCGGCGGCGTTGGAGGGGGTGCGGGAGTCGCTGGAGGAGGAGCTGGCGCGGCGGCGGCGGACGTTGTCGTGCCTGGAGCGGGTGATGGCGGAGGGGTTGCCGGCGGCGCGGGTGCGGGTGGTGGCGGAGCCGGCGCGGCGGGTGGGGGTGGTGCGGGAGCGGGCGTCGGGGACGGAGGACATCGGGCGGGCGACGTCGGTGGCGGTGGGGCGGTTGCTGGAGGTGGTGACGGCGGGCAGAGTGTCCGGCGGGGTGCCGGGCAGAGCGGCCGGCGGGGTGGCGGGGCCGGTGCGGTTGGTCGGGTTGTTCCCGGTGGATCTGGGGGAGCTCGTGGAGGTGTCGGTCGCGCTGGTGCTGGAGGACGACTGCCCGCCGAGGGGGGGTGGGCTGGAGTTGCGGGTGTTGCCGGGCGGGACGTTCGCCTGCGCGACGCATGTGGGGCCTTATGAGCACATTTCGCTGACCGCGCATGCCGTGCTGGCGTGGTGTGCCGAGCGGCGGCACGTGGTGCGGGGTCCGCTCCGGGAGGTGTACGTGTCGGATCCGGCCGTGACCTCGCCGGAGGAGTTGGTGACGCATCTGATGGTCCGTCTGGAGGAGAGCGACGAGTCCTGAGCCGGCCATGAGGTGTATCCGACGGCGCTGGACGATCCGTGGCCGCGTACGGTGCCGCGCGGCGGCCGGTGCGTCCGGGTACCTAGGTTCGCGAAACAGGTACCCGAACGGGGAGTTCTCGCCTTTTCCGGGGTGGTGTGCGGCGGCAAGGGTGAAGGGGAAGCGCGATCCGCTGGAAGCGGGGAACGAGGAACGAACACCATGTGCCACCACCAGCCCCCCTGCCCGTCCCCGGACGCGGCCGACCGCGAGGCGGCGCGTCTGGTGGCCTACCATCCCGAGCAGGGGTGGGGGCTGCTGTGCAACGGGGTGGTCTGCTTCGAGGACACGGGCGACCTGCTGCCGGACGGCCGCAGCATCGCGCCGGCGCACCCGCGCCCCGCCGGGCGGGGTCTGCCCGCCCACCGCGGCCAGACGGGACAAGCCGCGTGAACCGCATGTCGGCGTCGTGGACGCTGGCGCCGTGCGCGGTCTCGGTGCCTGTGGCGCGCCGCCTGACGCGCGCCACGCTGCGCGACTGGGGCGTGCCGGACGAGCCGGCCGACCTGCTGGTCAGCGAGCTGGTCACGAACGCGGTCCAGCACGCCGGGGGGCCGGTGCGGCTGCGCCTGTCGGCCGCCGACGGCGTGCTGCGCTGCGAGGTCGGCGACGGCGGGCCGGGGCTGCCCCGCCCGCGGCCGGCCACCCCTGACGACGAGGGGTCGCGGGGGCTGGCGCTGGTGGCGGCGCTGGCCTCGGCGTGGGGCAGCACCCGTACGCGCCGGGGCAAGGTCGTGTGGTTCGAGCTGCCCGCCCCGGTGTCCCGGTCGTCATCCGGCCTGGACAGCGGTCTCCTCCCCCCGGTACGGCTGGTCGCCGTGCCGGGCTAGCGGCCGGACCCGCCTCTTGCCGGCCGCGCTCCCCTGGCGCGGCGGTCCGTCAAGCACGGGCCGCCGCGTCACCATGACATGGTCAAATCTTCCTGTGGCTTCTTGACCAGGGCACCCTTGGGCGGCGGGTGGGACATAACCTGGTGGCGACGATGGGGTCGCGGCGCCATGGTGACCCGCCGCCCGCGTCGTCGAGAGGCACCATGACAGCGGTGACGACCACAGCCTCCCGGGGCCGCCACAATGGCGGGCTGCCGTCGGAGGTGACGAGTTTCGTCGGGCGTCGGCACGAGGTGGCCGAGGTCCGGCGACTGCTGGGCGCCTCCAGGGCGGTGACGCTGACCGGCACGGGGGGCGTGGGCAAGACCCGGCTGGCGGTGCGGGCCGGCCAGGAGGTGCGGCGGGCCTTCCGCGACGGGGTGTGGCTGGTGGAGTTGGCCGCGCTGAGCGATCCGGGGCTGCTGGCCCGTGTGGTGGCCGAGGCGCTGGAGATCCGCACGCGCAGCGCGGCGCCGCCGTTGGCGGTGCTGACCGAGCACCTGCGCGGCAGGCAGGCCCTGGTGATCCTCGACAACTGCGAGCACCTGTTGGACGCCTGCGCCGTGCTGGCCGACACCCTCCTGCGGGCCGCGCCCGAGGTGCGCATCCTGGCCACCAGCAGGCAGGCGCTCGGCATCGCCGGGGAGCAGTCCGTGCCGGTGCCGCCGCTGACGCTGCCGGAGTGCGAGACGCGGCAGCCGTCGCTGGAGGCGTTCGCGCAGGGCGAGGCCGTGCGGCTGTTCGCCGAGCGGGCCAGCGCCGCCTTTCCGGGCTTCGCCGTCACCGAGGACAACCGTGACGTCGTCTGCCGTATCGTGCGCCGGCTCGACGGGCTGCCGCTGGCGATCGAGCTGGCGGCCGTCCGGTTGCGCGCCCTGTCGGTCCAGCAGCTGCTGGAGCGGCTCGATGACCGTTTCCGCCTGCTCAGCGCCGGGTCCAGGGCCGTGCTGCCCCGGCACCAGACGCTGCGGGCGCTGATCGACTGGAGTTACGCCCTATGTTCGGAAGAGGAACGGCTGCTGTGGCGGCGCGCGTCGGTGTTCGCCGGGGGGATGGACCTGGAGGCGGCCGAGACGGTCTGCTCGGGGGACGGCATCGCCCGCGAGGACGTCGTCGACCTGGTGATCGGCCTGGTGGACAAGTGCGTGCTGGCGCGGGAAGACCACCAGGACGGCGTACGCTACGCGATGCTGGAGACCCTGCGCGCCTACGGCGCCGAGCAGCTGGAGGCGTGCGGCGAGCGGGAGGCGCTGCGGCGGCGGCATCGCGGTTATTACCGCGATCTGGCGGCGCTGGCGCGGGCGGAGCTGTTCGGGCCGGGGCAGGTGTGGTGGTTCCGGCGGCTGCGGGCCGAGCATGCCAACCTGCGCGCCGCCCTGGAGTCGTGGCCGGCCACGCCGGACGGCTGCGCGGGCGGCCTGAGCATGGCCACCGATCTGCTGTATCACTGGATCACCAGTTATTACCTGGGTGAGGGACGGGGCTGGCTGGAGCGGGGACTGGCCGCCGGCCCCGGCCCGGGCCGGGAGGATCTGCGGGTGCGCGGCCACGCGTTGTGGGCCGCTGCCTGGCTGGCGATCATCCAGGCCGATCTGCCGGCCGCCACGGCGATGCTGCGGGAGGGGCACCGGATCGGTGAGCAGGTGCGTGAGGAGCCGATCCTGGCCTACGTGGCGCTGTTTCGCGGCATGGTCGACATGTTCGAGGGCCGTGCCGGGGACGCGGTCGGGCATTACCGGGAGGCGCTGGAGCGGCACCGCCGCACGGGTGACATGGTCGGGGTGGCGCTGGCGCTGATCCGGCTGTCGCTGGCGTATTCGTTCCTGGGGCGGCCGCAGGAGGCCGTCGAGGCGGGGCGGGAGTGCCTGGCGGTGTGCGAGGCGCACGGGGAGGGCTGGCACCGGGCGTACATGATGATGGCGCTGGGCGTGGAGCTGTGGCGGCAGGGGGACCTGGCGGGGGCGACGGAGCTGGAGCGGGAAGGGCTGGCGTTCGACCGGTCGATGGGGGATCTGCTGGGCGTGGGGGTCACGATCGAGGTGCTGGCGTGGATCGCGGCCGCGCAGGGGGATCATCGGCGGGCCGCGCGGCTGCTGGGGGTGCTGCGGACGGTGTGGGGGGCGCTCGGGGCGCCGCTGTCGGGGTACGGGCATCTGGCGGGCTATCACGAGCAGTGTGAGGCGCGTACGCGTGCGGCGCTGGGGGAGGCGGCCTTCGAGGCGCAGGTGCGGCGCGGGGCCGGGCTGGGCCGGGAGGAGGCGGTGGCGTACGCGCTGCAGGAGGACGTGCGCCGGGACGCGTCCCCCGATCTGGACGGCGGCAAGGGGGATCCGGTGCTGACGCGCCGCGAGAGCGAGATCGCCGGGCTCGTGGCGCAGGGGATGACCAACAAGGAGATCGCGGCGTCGCTGGTGATCGCGCAGCGGACCGCGGAGGGGCACATCGAGCACATTCTGGCCAAGCTGGGGTTCAACTCGCGGGCGCAGATCGCGGTGTGGGTGGGGGACCGGGCCCGCGACGGGGGGCCGGCGGAGCGGGAGCCGGGGGACTGAGGGTGGTCCCCGGGCCGGGACCGGGGCAGGACCGTCCCGGCCCGGGGGGTGCTGGGTGGTGGCCCGGAGCCGGCTTGGATGGTGGCCGCCGGCCCCGGGCACCGGTGGGGGGTCTGGGGTTCTCCATGGGCTCTGTGCGGGGTGTCTGTGCGGGGTGTCAGTGCGGGGTGTCAGTGCGGTGCGCAGGGGCCGCTGGTGGGCAGCTCGAACCAGGCCACCTGGCCGGCCACGCCCCAGCAGCAGGCCAGGCGCGCCAGCACCGGCTGGTACGGGTCCGGGCCCGGCTGGAGGCCGCCGCCTTCGACCTCGACGCGCAGCAGCCCCTCCTCCAGGCCGAGCGCGAGCCTGATGGTGGTGGCGCCGCGGCCGAGGGTGTCACAGACGAGTTCGCCGACGAGCAGCTGGACGGTGGCGGCATGCTCGCGCAGCCCCCAGGCCGTCAGGCGGGCCGCGGTCATCCGGCGGGCGCTGGGGACCGCGGACGGGCGGGCCGACAGCATCCAGGACACCTCGCGGCCCTGGCCGGCCCGTCCGGTGCGGGCGGCCAGGCCACTGGCGATGGCCAGGAGCGCGTTCCAGGACGGCACCCGCAGGGCGGGCCCGTGCGGGGTGTCGTGGTGCCGCTGAGTGGTGGTTCGCACGTCGTTCCTTCCCCCTTCGGGGTTGGGCGCCAGGTCTCCAGGATGTGCCTGTCTCCGCGACCAGGGAGAGGGGGTAAATCCCCATATGGGTACCTGTTGAGGGCGTACGTGGTGCCTGGGGAACGCGGCTGGGCATGAGCGCCCTGGGCGGCCGTCAGCCCGCCCGGGGCGGGGCCTGGCAGGTTGCGGCTACGCGACCGGGAAGACCTGCCGCCTCGCCGCGGCGACAGGCGTCACCTCGCGGGCCCGGCGGTCCTGGGAACGGCGCCGGTGCCGAGGGGCGTGCTCGGACAGCAGCACCAGCACGGGCGGCAGTCGTCGTGGAACACCGTCTTCAGGGCCCCGGTGCTCACAGGCCCGGCCGCGGCCGCCGTCAGGGGGCGGCGGCGGGGGTGGAGCGGTCGGCGAGCTGGTCCAGCGAGATGCCGAGCACGCCGGCCAGAGCCGCGATGGTGAAGAACGCCGGCGTGGCGATGCGGCCGGTCTCGATCTTGCGCAGCGTCTCGGCGGACATCCCGGCGGCGGCGGCGACCTCGACGATGCTGCGCTCGCCTCGGGCCCGGCGCAGCACCAGGCCGAGCTGCTCGCCACGGAGCCGCTCTTCGGGGGTCAGCGGAGGTCGTACCATGCCTTCACTGTATACCCGCGAGCTGAACGGGCGTCGGCGCGGGAGGCCCGCGCGGGGGAGCCGCTCATGGTGCGGGGCGCTCGCGCAGCAGCGGGTGGGTGCGCATGGCCACCTCCAGCTCGCCCGGCAGCTCGTCGCGGTAGCGCCCCAGGGTCGACAGGTCGCTGTGCCCCAGCACCCGGCGGACCGCGTCCATGTCGACCGCGTCGGCCAGCAGATGGGTGGCCGTGGTGTGCCGCAGCCCGTGCGGGGTCACCGAGCGGCGCTGGTCGGGGTCGACGCGCCGCTGCACCCGGTCGATGACGGCCTGTACGTCACCGCGGGCCAGCCGCCGCCCCCGCCACGACAGCAGCAGCGCCTTGTCCTGCGCCGCCGGCCGGCCGCGGGTCAGGTAGGCCTGCAGCACCAGCGCCACGTCGCCGGGCAGCGGCACGTCACGGGTGCGGCCGCCCTTGCCGAAGATGCGCCAGTAGCGCACCCCGTCGTTGGTGTAGAAGTCCTCCACGTTGGCGCGCACCAGCTCCGACACCCGCGGCCCGACCGTGGCCAGCAGCAGCACGATCACCGCGTCGCGCAGCTCCATGCGCTGGTCGCGCCGCTTGCCCGGCTCTGGGGGTGTCTCCTGCAGCGCCTGGGCGGCGCCGATGAGCCCCTGGGCCTGCTCGCGGGTCAGGGCGCGCCGCTCGGGCCGCAGCCCGCCCCGCTCCTTGGCCGTCACCGTCGACTGCGTCATCGGGTTGATCTGCACCCACCCGGCGAGGGTGGCGTGCTTGAACAGCGCCGAGACCGAGCGGCGGAACCGCGCCTGCGACGAGGGCGACTGCCTCGCCCCGTCGGCCGGGGACTGCTCGGCACGGGAGGAGCGGCCGTCGGGTTTGCGGGCGAAGGCCAGCAGGATGGCGTCGACGTCGGCCCCGGTCAGGTCGTCCAGGACCGTCGCCTCACCGGCCAGCTCCACCAGCGTGGCCACGTCACGCGCGTAGACCTCCGCCGTCGAGGGCGACAGCGCCCCCGTCAGCGTCCTGGCCCGCACCAGCTCCACATAGCGGTCCGCCGCCTCCGCCACCGTCAACCGGTCGAGCTCCGCAGGCCGCACCGGCCACCCCTCTCACCTCGCGTCACGAAGATCCAGGGACGACGGTAGCGGCCCCCACCGACAGAACGTCAGATGTCGCGGAAGGTCTCGATGCGGGCGCCCAGCGCGTTCAGCCGTTCGGCCAGGTCCTCGTAGCCGCGGTTGATGACGTAGACGTTGCGCAGCACCGAGGTGCCCTCGGCGGCCATCATGGCCAGCAGCACCACCACCGCCGGCCGCAGCGCCGGCGGGCACATCATCTCCGCGCTGCGCCACCGCGTCGGCCCCTCCACCAGGACCCGGTGCGGGTCCAGCAGCTTCACCGACGCGCCCAGCCGGGTCAGCTCCGTCAGGTAGATGGCGCGGTTGTCGTAGACCCAGTCGTGGATGAGCGTGGAGCCCTGCGCGGAGGCGGCGATCGCGGCGAAGAAGGGCACGTTGTCGATGTTGAGGCCGGGGAACGGCATCGGGTGGATCTTGTCGATGGGGGAGACCAGCTTCGACGGCCGCACCGTCAGGTCCACCAGCCGGGTGCGGCCGTTGGCCGCCGGGTATTCGCCGGTCCGGTCGTGGTCGAGGCCCATCTCCTCCAGCACCGCGAGCTCGATCTCCAGGAACTCCACCGGCACCCGGCAGATCGTCAGCTCCGAGGAGGTCACCACGGCCGCCGCCAGCAGGCTCATGGCCTCCACCGGGTCCTCCGACGGCGAGTAGTCCACGTCACGCTCGATGAACGGCAGGCCGTGCACCGTGAGCGTGGTGGTGCCGATGCCGTCCACCCGCACGCCGAGCTGCTCCAGGAAGAAGCACAGGTCCTGCACCATGTAGTTGGAGGAGGCGTTGCGGATCACGGTGACGCCGTCGTGCCGCGCGGCGGCCAGCAGCGCGTTCTCCGTCACGGTGTCGCCGCGCTCGGTCAGCACGATCGGCCGTGTCGGCGCCGCCCCGCGGTCGACGCGCGCGTGGTAGAAGCCGCCGGTCGCGGTGATGTCGAGCCCGAAGTGGCGCAGCGCCGACATGTGCGGCTGCACGGTGCGGGTGCCGAGGTCGCAGCCGCCGGCGTACGGGATCTGGAACTGCTCGGTACGGTGCATCAGCGGCCCCAGGAACATGATCACGCTCCGGGTACGGCGGGCCGCCTCGGTGTCCATCGCCTCCAGCTCCAGCCGGGCCGGCGGCACGATCTCCAGGTCGCTGCCCTCGTTGATCCACCGGGCGCGCACCCCGATCGAGGCCAGCACCTCCAGGATCCGGTAGACCTCCTCGATCCGCGCCACCTTCCGCAAGATCGTGCGGCCGGAGTTCAGCAGCGACGCGCACAGCAGCGCCACGCACGCGTTCTTCGACGTCTTGACGTCGATGCTGCCCGACAGCCGGCGGCCGCCCACCACCCGCAGATGCATCGGCCCCGCGTAGCCGAGCGAGACGATCTCACTGTCGAGAGCCTCACCAATCCGGGCGATCATCTCAAGACTGATGTTCTGGTTGCCACGCTCGATCCGGTTGACCGCGCTCTGACTCGTCGCCAGGGCGTCGGCCAGCTGCAGCTGTGTCCAACCACGATGCTGGCGCGCGTCCCGGATCAGCCGGCCGATCCGCACAAGGTAATCATCTGCCACAACACGAGACCATATCTCACATATGAGATGCGTCTGCGCCCGCAGTGGCCGACGCGCCGGACAACTCCCGGTGACGCGCCAGATGCTCCGGTGTCGCCTGCGCCCGCGCCTTGTGCACGAACGCCCGCCGCGCCTGCCGGAACCCGTTCCGGTCGTCGAACATGTCGCGGCTCATCTCGGCCAACTCCTCGGCCCGGTAGGCGTCCAGCGGCTTGCGCCGCTCGTCGACCTCCCGCACCTGCCGGCGTCCCGCCAGCAGCCGATCGTATCCCGGATCGGCCGCCAGCCGCTCGGCGTACTCCAGAACCCGCCGCTCGAAGTCCAGCCGCGGCCCGGGCAGCGACCTGTCGGCCAGCCCGTACTCCACCGCCTCGGCCGCGCCGATCGGCAGCGCCTGCCCGGTCAGCTGCCGGGCCCGCTCGGCGCCCACCCGGCGCGGCAGCACGTACGTCCAGTACTCGCTGCCGAACAGCCCCATCGTGCGGTAGTGCGGGTTGAGCACCACCGAGTCGCGCACGATCACCCGGTCGGCGCCCAGCCCCATCATCACCCCGCCCGCGCCCGCGTTCCCGCCGATGGACGTCACCACCAGCTGCCCCATGCAGCCGACGATCTCCCGGCACACCGCGTTGATCGCGTTGATGTTCATCCACGCCTCCAGCTCCGGATGGCGGGCCGCCTCGATCACGTTCAGGTGGATGCCGTTGGAGAACACCTCCCCGCCGCGCACCACCACCACCCGGGTGTCCTGCGCCACCGCGTACCGCAGCGCCGAGGCCAGCCGCCGGCACTGCTCGGTCGACATCGCCCCGTTGTAGAAGTCGAAGCTCACCACCCCCACCCCTTCGCTGCGGTCGTAGGTGATCTCGCTGTAGCCCGGCCGCTCCGGCACGCCGGCCACCAGCTCGCCCAGCGCCATCGCGGCCGGCAGCTTGATCGCGCCCTCCTGCTCCAGCCGCAGGTGCCCCACCCACACGGTGCCGTCACCGGTGTGCACCAGCACCGCGCCCTCCCGCCGCGCGACCACCTGCCCGGCCGGGCCCGCGAGCTCCGGTCCCCGGTAGACGTCGAACACCCGCACCGGCAGGTCGCACAGCCGGGTGCGCCCGCCCGGCGCCCCGTCGGCCGCGCGCACCCGCCGGACGATGTCGGCGGTCGGCTCCAGCCAGGAGAACTCCCGGTCGCCGTGCCGCATCGCCCGCCGCAACCGCCCCCGCACCTCGGGGGAGCGGTAGTCCAGCGGCGCCGGCGCGAACGACGCGTCGCCCGCCTTGGCCGCCACCTCCGCCACCAGCTCCACCGCCGCGTCGGCCACCGGCCCGTTGTACAGCGCCGACTTGCGCGGCGGCTCCCCGTCGATCGGGGCCGGCACCGGGAAGGTCCGGTAGCCCCAGATGGGGCCCGCGTCCATCTCCTCCACCGCCTGCAGCGCCGTCACGCCCCATTCCGGCTCGGCCTCGGCGATCGCCCAGTCCAGCGAGGACGGCCCCCGGTCCCCGGGCGGCCCCGGATGGATGATCACCGTACGGTGGGCGCGCCACAACGCCGACGGCACCCGTTCCTTCAGGAACGGGCAGATGACGAGATCCGGCTTGGCCAGCTCGGCCGCCTCCACCATCGCCTCCGGTGAGACGGCCAGCTCGACGCTCACGTCGTGACCGGCCCGGCGCAACTCCAGCCAGGCGCGCTGGGTCAGGCCGTTGAAGGAGGAGCAGAGCAGCAAGATACGCAACGCGGGACTTCTTTCCGGGCGGGGGAGAGTACGGCACCAGGGCGGGCGGGCTACCGGGCGGACAGGGGATGAACACACCCGTCGCAGACGTTTACGGCAGTCCCATATGGCCCAAACATGCCATTGATGTTGACATGAAACTTCGACTGGCGGTGACGATTCCCCGCAAAAACCCGCCCTGACCAGCCCCAATTGACCCGCTTTGCCCGAAAAGATCCCCTGTGCGGGCGCCACCCTCCACCCACCCTCCGCCCACCGGGCACCCGCCCGAAAACCTCCGCGCCCGCCGCAATACCCCCGCACCCGCCCTCTGGGGCAGACCCGGCGGCCGAGCGAAAAAGGGGGGCCCGGGCGAGGGAGGCGGCCCGAGCCCCTCAGCGACGGCCCGGCCCGCACCCGGGCCCCGACCGCCACACAGCCCCAGCATCACCCGGCAGGCCACGCCCCGAGGTCACGCCCAGGGCAGGACTGCCCGACAGCCCCTTTGACCAGCCCCCCGCAACGGCGATCCAAACCCCCGGCCCCACCCCGTCTTCCCGCACCCCGCCCACCACCCCAAGACCCCTTGACCCCGCCTTCACGCCACCCTGGCCGACCCGGCGGGGGACAGGCCCCCACCCGTACACCTCAGCAACTGCACACCGCGACCCCGCTCACCTGCTAGAACGCGCCACCGCAGGGTAAGGAGAAGGCATGACGCGTCAACTCCGCGCCGGGCGGTAGAACACGGTGAGGGTCATCGGGGCAGGATTGGGACGTACCGGCACCCTGTCCCTGCAGGCGGCGCTGGAGCACCTGGGATTCGCGCCGTGTTTCCACGGACGGCACCTGCACGAGACACTGCACCTGCTGCCGCTGTGGCGCGCGGCGGCGGAACAGGGATCCGCCGAGGCGTGGCGGCGGCTGTTCGCCGGCTACGACGCCACGGTGGACTGGCCGTCGGCGGCGTTCTGGCGGGAGCTGACGGCCGCCTTCCCCGACGCGAAGGTCATCCTGACCGTGCGTGACCCGCACAGGTGGTACGACAGCATGGCCGACACGATCTTCCGGGCCTATGACCACAGCAGCCGCAACCAGGTGGTGGACGAGGCGGCGCGGGTGGTACCCGGCATGGCGGAGCTGGGGGCGTTCATGAGGGAGGTGGTCTGGGACAGGTTCTTCGCCGGCCGCTTCGCCGACCGCGAGCACGCGATCGGCGTCTACACCGAGCACAACGCCGCCGTGCAGCGCGAGATACCGCCCGCACGCCTGCTGGTCATGCGGCCGGGCACGAGCTGGGAGCCGCTCTGCTCGTTCCTGGGCCTGCCCGCCCCGCGGGAGCCGTACCCGCACCTCAACGAGAGCGGCCGCTTCCAGGACAGGCTCGAGGAGCAGCTGCGGGCGAAGATCAGCCAAGTGCGGCCGGACCCCTCCTGACGGGCGGGCCGGGGCTCCGTGCCGGCTACGAACCCGTCAGCCGCTCCAGATCGCGGGGCAAGGTCTCCAGCGGCGGCAGGTCCAGCATCGCCCGCCGGGCCGCGCGGGCCCTGCCGAGGACCTCGCGATCGTCCAGCAGCCGCCGGGCGGCGGCCTCGATGGTGCCGGCGTCCGGGTGCGGCACGCTCGTGCCCAGGCCGAGCCGCCGTACGCGCTCGGCGTTGGCCGGCTGGTCACCGAAACGCGGGACGACCACCATGGGCACGCCCGCCAGCACGGCCTCCCGGATGCTGTTGTAGCCCCCGTGGGTGAGGAAGAGACGCGCGTGCGGCAGCAGCGCGGGCTGCGGGAAGTGCTCGACCACGTGGACGTCCGCCCCACGGGGCGGCGTGACCGGGATGCCTCCGGTCGCCACCAGCGCGGTGCAGTCGAGCCCCGCCAGCGCGGTGACGATGTCCTGGAGCAGGACACTGGCGTCGTACCTGGCCGCCATCCGCTCCGGGATGCGCCCGCCCGCGCGCCGCAGCGCTGCCATCTCGGGCACGACCGTGCCCAGCGCGGCCATCACCAGCGGGCGGCCGGAGTTCAGCAGCGGTCTCCAGCGGGTGAGCGAGGGGTCGGCGGGGTCGACGATCGCGGGTTGCCGGTAGAACAACATCCGCCTGGCGGGATAGGCGCGGAAGGAGTACGCCGGCGGCATGAAATCGATCAGGCCGGAGCCGAAGACGCGGTACGGATCGCCGGCCGGGCGCAGCCCGAGCCGCGTGCGATGCTCGTTGAGCGCGACCAGCACGTCCGCCGGATCCAGCCGGTTGCTGACACCGGAGGGCGCCACCACCTGCCGCAGCCCGAAGGTCTCCGCCAGGAGGCAGGAGGCGAAGTCGCTGCCGTCACGCACGATCACGTCCGGCTTGAAGTCGTCGACGACCGGCCGCAGGGCCCGGAAATTGTCGGCGACGGCGCCGCCGGTGAAGACCGCGGACCAGTGACGAGCCTCCGGTCCGCCCCCGAGATGGTGGCGGCGCCAGTGCTCGACGGGGTCGGAGGCGACCGCCGACACGGTGACGCCATCGGTCGCGACCAGGCCCGCGAAACGCGGCGGCATCGCGGCCACGACCTCGTGACCGGCGGCGGCCAGCGTCGAGGCCATGACCAGCATCGTACGAAAATCCGATTTCGCCCAGGTTGCCGTGATCATGGCTCGCACTGTCGACTCCTATGCTTTCGGCACCTCGTGGGGGAGCGGCGGCTGTTCGCCGGGCGCGTCCGGCAGGCGGGCGGTGATCAGCCAGCGTCGCGGCCTCGACTCGCCCGGCAGGAAGGCGGGGGCGAACTCGCGGCCGTGGCAGACGTCCGCATCGGCGGGTTCGCGTACGTCCGCCCGCCAGCCGTGCCGCGCCAGCCAGCGTTGCGGCTCGTCGGTCGCCGAGCGCCACCCGCGGCCGCTCCTTTCCATCGTGGCCAGCCACTGCCGCGAACGGGCGTTGACGAACACCGCGGTGTTGACGTGGTCCAAGCCGAGCGCGCTCCCGGGCGCCGACAGCCGGCCCAGGGCGGACAGCAGCCGCCCGGACTGCCGCTCGGCCAGGTAGAACAGCAGGCCCTCAGCGAGCCAGGCCGTCGGCACCCCGCAATCGAATCCCGCCGCAGCCAGCTCGCGGGTCCAGGAGGCCCCCGTCAGATCGGCCGGCACGATCACGCGCGAGCATCGAGGCCGGATGCCCGCCACCCGGACGACCTCCTCCTTCTCCTCGAACAGGCCCGGCAGGTCGACCTCGAACAGCCGGGTGCCGTCCGGCCAGGCCAGGCGGAAGGCCCTGGCATCGAGGCCCGCCGCCAGCAGCACGATCTGCGCCAGGCCCGCCTCGGCCATCGCCGTCAGGTAGTCGTCGAAGAACCGCGTTCTGATCACGAACAGCGCACGCGCCCTGCCCGGCACGGGCCGGTCGGCGGGATACCTGCGGCGCACCTCCACCGCCAGCTCGTCGACGAACAGGGCGTCCGGCCTGAGCGACTCCTCAGCGCGCGCCCACGCGACCCACCGCGCCGTCTCACTGATGCGTTCCAACACGCCTCCCGCACGTCCAGACGGTAGCGATCATCCCCGGCCGCCCTTCGGCACGGCCGGGGAGCCGAGCAGGACGGGAAGGACTCTGCTGCTGTTGCTCAGGGGCGTGGCGAGCGGTTCCAGCTCCTCCGCCGGGGTGGCCAGAGCGAGGCCGGGAAAGGTCTCGAACAGGGCGGACAAGGCGATCTCCGCCTCCATCCTGGCCAGCGCGGCGCCCAAGCAGAAGTGCTCGCCCTGACCGAAGGACAGATGGTCGAGGGGCGGGTCGGACAGTTCGAAACGGGCCGCCCGCGCGCCGTAGCGGCCGGGATCGCGGCCGGCGGCGGCGTAGCACGCCAGCACCGCCTGCCCGGCACGCAGGCGGACCCCGTCGATCTCGGCGTCGCGCACCAGGTAGCGCATCGGAAAGTAGGCCACCGGCGAGTCCCAGCGCAGCGTCTCCTCCACGGCCGCCTTCCACGGCATCGCGCCGCCGCGAAGCAGCGCCAGCTGGCCGGGATGGGACAGCAGGGACCGGACGGCGTTGGTGATCAGGTTGATCGTGGTCTCGTGGCCGGCGATGAACAGCGTCATGACCATGTCGTGCAGCTCGGTCCCGGTGAGAGCGCCACCGTCCTCGTCCCGTACGGCGATCAGCGCGCTGGTCAGGTCGTCGCCCGGCTCCCTGCGCCGCAGGGCGATCACCTCGGCGAACAGCTCGCGCAGCACCCGCATCCGGGCCGCGGCGTAGTCGGGGGCGTCGGTGACGCGGACCAGCGCGTCGGTGAGCCTGCCCAGGTCGGCGTGCCACGCGCGGGGCATGCCCACCAGCTCGCAGATGACGTTCCTCGGCAGCGGGTAGGCGTAGCGAAGGCGCAGGTCGGCCGGGCCCGGCGCGAGGGCGGCAAGGCCGTCGAGCAGTTCCCGGGCGTGCTCCTCGATGCGCGGCCGCAACCGCAGCACGCGCCGGGCGGTGAACGCCTTGCCGGCCAGGCGGCGCAGCCGCCGGTGCGCGCCACCCTCCTTGGCGATCAGGGATTCGGCGGCGACGATGTTGCTGAGCGGCCAGTCACCAGGCACCGCACCCCGCCTCCAGTCCGCCCAGTGACGCAGCTCCTTGGACAGCGCGGGATGCCCGAGCACGGTCCGCAGGGTGTCGTGACGGGTGGCCGCCCAGGCGCGAACCGGGCCGGGCAGCTCCACCGGCACCAGCGGCCCCGCCCGGCGCAGGCGCTCGCCCTGGCCGTGCAGGTCGCGCATGCCGGCGTCGATGACGACAGCGGGCCGGCCGTCCATCAGGACACCTCCTCGGGGTCGTGACCGAGGTAAAGGTCGCGGACGAGCTCGCCGGCGGCCGGGGCCTGGCACAGCCCGTGGCCGGAGAAGCCGGTGGCGTACAGGAACGGCACGGGCCCGCGGCGGCGGCCGATACAGGCCGTGCGGGACGGGCCGGCGTCTCTCGGCCCGGTCACCGCGGTGCGCAGGCCGCTGAGATCCACCCCGGGATAGATGGCGGCCAGCCGGTTCCTGACGCCCGCGAGCCACGCCTCCCGGCCGGGACCGGGAAACCCCATGCCGATCAGGAGCCCGCCGTCGCGCTTACGCAGCAGCAGGCCACTGGCAGCATGCAAAGTGACCGGGATGTCGGGAATGCCGGGCAGTGGGCCGGTGGTGAGCAGTTCCTGCACCGCCGGACCGCTCAACGGCAGGTCCACACCGGCCGCCGCGATCATCCACGACGACCAGGCCCCGGCCGCGCACACGATCGCCCGCGCTGTGACGGTGCCCGCCGACGTCTCCACCCGGCCCGTGTCGGCGTCCACCGCGGTGACCGGGCAGTGAACGTGCAGGGCCGCGCCCGCCCGCACCGCGGCCCCGGCCAGACTCCGCACGATGGCCGCGGTGTCGCTGACGTAGGCCTGCGGCGACCACGCAGCCCCCAGCAGGGACGGCTCATCGACCAGCGGGTTGCGCCGCCTGGCCTCCTCGGCACCGATCAGCTCCAGCCGCACGCCCGCGGCCCGCTGCCCGGGCAGCTCGGCCTCGAACGCGGCCACCTGCCCGGGCTCGGTGAACAGCACCAGGTAACCGACCTGACGCATGGGCGGTCCGCCGGGCAGGCGCCGGTAGGCCGCCAGGCTGCGTACGGCCAGCGCGGAACCCGCCGGATCGCCCGCGAAGTAGGCCCGCAGCACGTCCGCGGTGGCCCGCGACGCGCCCGAGCCCAGCCGGCCGCGTTCCAGCAGCACCGTCTCCACGCCCGCCTCGGCCAGCCGGGCCGCGATCGACAACCCGACCACCCCACCCCCGATGACCACCGCCTCGGCCTCACCGGGGAGCCTCACGCCGCCTCCTGACGCAGGTGGTCGCCCACGTCCCACGGAAAGAGCTGCAGGTTCCAGGCACCCAGGCAGTTGACGTACAGGGCCATGTGCGCCATCAGCGCGACGAAGTCCTCGTGCCGGTCGATGCGATCGGTGCAGTCCAGCGCCCGCTCCGTCAAATCGCGCAAGGTCAGCAACCCGCAGTAGCCGAGGAACTGCGCGGGCGTGGCGGCCAGGAGACGGGCCATCCGCCGCAGGCTGTCCATCGGCATGCCCTCGGCCGCCGCCCGCACCAGATTGCCGAAGCAGTTGTAGCCCAGAGGCCGGGTCTCACCGTTGACGAACAACAACGTCGTCAGCACCGTCCCGTAGCTGCCCGCCCCGGACGCGATACGCCTCGCATGCAGGTCCACCAGTTCCCCAGGAGGCCGGAGCCAGATGCTCTCGGTCTCGGCGTGCACCTCGCGCACCAGCTCGGCCACGGCGGGGTCGTGGGCGGGCAGGCGCGGCAGAGCGTGACCGCCCCGCCCACCGGCCCGCCGCACCTCGACGGTCACCGGACGGTCAGAGGCGTACACCGCCTGCCACACCGCCCGTCCCGCCTCGGCCAGCGCGGCCAGGTCCTGCGGCAGGACACGGCCGATCGGGGTGGCCGGCATCGGCTCGCTCAAAGGCCCGTACTTGATCCCCAGGTGCTGCAGCCGGGAGCAGAAGATCGTGCCGTCCGGCGCGTCGCGCCGATCGTCCACCCTGTACGTGGCGGGCGCGTGCAGCAACTCCGGGGCCGGGGCGAGGTGGTACAGGTGGTGGCCGGCGATGAGGGCATGGCCCTGAATGCTGCGATACGGCAACGCCTCCCACAGCGCCTGCGTCAGCGCGGCGTTACGCCCGTCCAGGTCCACGGTCACCGTGATGCCGAGCTCGGCCCAGCTGATCTGAATCTGTCGTCGCTTCATCTCCACGCGACCTAATGTGATTGATCCATTGCTCTCCGTAAAGGGCGAGCAGAAGACTATAGCACTACAGATAGTAATGTAATGACTACTATGAGTAGTATTCGTGAGGCGCATCCCGCGGAGATCGCCGCGGGGGAGGAGGGAACATGACGGCTCAGCCGCCGAACCCCCACCGGCCGCACACGCCGGCCGCACGAAGGCCCGCGCCATGCTGAACAACGTGCTGCGGCCCGCCCCGCCACCGCCCATCCCCCCGGGCTGGCAGACAGGGCCGCCCGACTTCGTGGGCGTCGGTTCCATGAAGTCGGGAACATCGTGGTGGTGGGCCGTGCTGGCCGGACACCCCGCGGTCGCGACACCGCGACAACAGCCGGCCGACGCGACCGGCCGGACACCCGCCACACCACTCCGGCCGCCCTACGGCCACAAAGAAGTGCACTTCTTCGACCACTACGGACAAATAGCCGAATTCGACCCGGCCACCTACCACCACTACTTCCCACGCCCACCCGGCCACCTGGTCGGCGAATGGACCCCCCGCTACATGTACGACCTCTGGACACCCCCAATGCTGCACACCGCCGCACCCGACACCAAACTGCTCGTCCTCCTCCGCGACCCCCTCCAACGCCTCCTGTCAGCCCTGGCCGCCCAACAACAATGGTTCCCCTCCGCACCACTCGCCGTGATCATGCAGCACCAGTTCCACCGATCCTTCTACTGGCGCCAACTCCGCTGGCTGACCACCCACTTCCCCCGCGAGCAACTCCTCGTCCTGCAGTACGAACAATGCGTCACCGACCCCGCCGGCCAAGCCCGCCGCACCTTCGCCTTCCTCGGCCTGGACACCACCCACTGGCAACCGGGCCGCGAACTCACCGAAAAAGTCGGACGCACCTACCCCCGCCCCACACTCACCAGCGCGACCACGAAAGCCTTCCTGCACGCGATCGCCCCCGACACCACCCGCCTGCTCCAGGAGTTCCCCCACCTCGAAGCCGACCTGTGGCCCAGCCTGCGCACCCTCCGGAAGCGAGACTGACAGCGGCATGCCACACATTCGACGGACTCCACGACATCGACCGCAGCCGCGTGGGGGAGGAGGCCGCCACGCGTATCGCCTGTCGCCGCCGAGCACGAGCTCGCCGACAGGCGCCACCGTCACCGCTGGGTTCCGCAAGATCGTCTGCCGGTGACGGGAGCCCGGGGGAGTCGGGCTGGGCTGGCGATGGCGTTGCAGCCTTGCGTCCTTGCGTTCTTCGCCGGGTTCATGGCCGTCGTCGCGACTACGAGCTATACCAGACAGAATCCACCTTCTGTCTGGTTTGGCATTATCTGTCGCTTTTGGGCTCGGTAGGGGGTCACAGGCGGTTGACGAAGCGGGCGGCGGCGCGCTGGCTCATGCCGGTCTCGCCGCGTACGAGGAAGACGGCGTCGCGGATCTGGCCGAGTGCCTTGAGCTCGCGTGCTTGATCGACGAGGTCGACGCTGACGCTGGGCCGGTTGCGCGGGCGGCGGGTCAGCCGGGCCGCGAGGATGATCAGCCAGATGGCGGCGGCGGTGATGACGGCGGTGAGCGCGATGAGGCTGGGGGTGGTCTCGAGGGCGGCCATGGTGGGGCGTCTGCCCGGGTTCGGGTGGTTTATTCAGCGCTTCGGTGGTTGCTTGATAATGAACATTATGTCAAGTAGCGCTTCTGAGCAGGGGTTGCGCTCGCCTGGACAGGTGGGGCCGGTGGGTTCTCCGGGAAGATTTTTTGCGTGCCCCGTGGCGTCCCGCGGGGGTGGCGTTGCCGGTGGTGCGGGGGTGCTGAGCGGGGGTTTCGCGCTCTCGTACGGTGCTGCGGCGGGGTCTTCCCGTGCGTTGACGGCGGGTTTGACGCTTCGTTGATTCGCTGTCCTTGGCGGGATCTGTGGTTTTAGGGTGGAGCTCCTGCTATACGCGCCGCGAGAGGAGCAGCACGTGGGGAACTCGGTGTTATGCCCGGTGTGTCAGGGGGTCCTGCCCGCTTCCGGTAAGGAGTCGTACACGCCGCTGCGGGGGCGGTTGATCGTGACGAACGGGTACTGCGCGGGTGGGTGCGCCGGGATGGCGGATCAGGGCCGGCGGCAGGCCGACCGGCAGGCGCAGGAGCAGACGCAGCAGATGGCGCGTCCGCAGTCCTCCCCCGCTGCTCCTCCGGTTGCGGCGCCGGTTCCGGTGGCTCCGGCGGTGGGTGCGGGGCATGCGCCGTTGCGGGTGGTGCGCTGATCTTTGGTGGTGCCCGGGTTTGTCCGGGCGCCCGGGTTTTCCGGGTGCCGGTGTTCTTCGGGGTGCCTGGGTCCGGCCGGTGGGCGGGCCGGTTTTCGGGGTGTGCCGGCGGTGGGTTATTGGTGGCCGTCGGTGGTGTGCCAGTAGTCGCGGGTCTGGGTGGCGAGGCCGTCGGGGTCGAAGCGGGCGAAGACGCAGCCGGCGAGGGTGATGGGGCGGCCGTTGTCGTGGGTGTGGACCCGGAATTCGATGGCGGCCTGGTCTCCGTCGACGATGGGGGTGGCGAAGGTGACGTGGGGGTTGCTTTCGCCGGTGAAGGACCAGGTGATGTAGTCGGCGATGGCTTGCTTGCCGTGGTGCGGGGGGCGGAAGGGCATGCTGGTGTGGACGGCGTCGTCGTGGTAGAGGGCGGTGATGGCGGCGGTGTCGTGGTGGGTCCAGCCGTGTTGCCAGGTGTCGGCGAAGCGTTGGGCGGCGGTTCGGGGGTTCATGGTGACCATTGTGGTGGTGTGGTGGGTGCCTCTCCCCCGGTTCGGTGGGTTCAGTGGTGGGGTGTGTAGGGGTGGGTGGCGGTGACGGCGGTGATGGGCAGGGGGCCGTACAGGTGGGGGTAGCCGTTCTCGGTGCGGATGTCGAGGCCGGTGGGGTCGATGTCGAGGATGACGAGGGGTTGGGTGAGGTGGCTGTAGAAGGCTTGGTGGACGCCGTGGAGTTGGGTGAGGTCGCGGCTGCAGTGGATGAAGCCTTCTTGGTCGAGGGTGCGGCCGAGGGTGGAGATGCGGTACTCCCCTGTTTTCTGGGCGGCTTGCCAGTCGGTGTGCAGGGCGAGGTGGTGGATGGTCATGGGGTCCATTCGGTTTCGAGGATGGCGTAGATGGTTTCGCTGGTCCATTCGCCTTTGACGATTTCGTTGTCGATGAGGGTGGCTTCGCGGCGCATGTGGAGTTTTTCCAGGACGCGGGCGGAGGCGGTGTTGCGGGTGTCGATGCGGCCGGTGATGCGGTGGAGGCCGAGTTCGGTGAAGCCGAGGTGGAGCATGGCGCGGGCGGCTTCGGTGGCGTAGCCGTGGCCGTGGTGGTCGGGGTGGAGGATGTAGCCGATTTCGCCTTGGCGGTGTTGTTCGCTGGTCCAGATGAGCAGGGCGTTGCCGATCACTTGGTCGGTGGTGGGCAGGGTGATGGCCAGGTCGATGGCGTCGCCTTCGTGGTGGATGGCGGTGCGGGTGATTCTTTTGTCGAGGTGGGTGCGGGTGGTGTCGCGGTCGCGGGCGTCCCAGTAGAGGTAGCGGGTGACGTGGGGCAGGGATTCGTAGGCGTTGACGGCGTCGAGGTCGTCGGGGGTGAAGGGGCGCAGGTGGAGTCGGGGGGTGGTGAGGGGGTAGTCGGGTTTGATCATTGGGGCAGTGTAGGGAGGGGTGGTGGGGGTGGCAACGCGTTTTCGAGGGCGAGGGTGAGGAGGGTGCGGGCTTCGTCGAGGGGGCGTTGTTCGACGAGCTGTTCGAGCCAGAGGGCGGAGATGGTGGTGTGGAGGAGGCGTACGCGGGGGTTGGTTTCGGGGAGGTCGAGGGCGGTGGCGATGAGGTGGACGCAGCCGTCGGTCCAGCGGCGGGCGATGTGCTGGAGTGCGGGGTCGCGGCCGGCGTGGACGTAGAGCTCCCACAGGCCGAGTTGGCGGGTGCGGTCGGTGGTGGCGATCTGGTCGGTGATGGCGGTGAGGCCGTGGTGGGTGATCCGGGTGCGGGTGGTGGCGAGTTCGGTTTCGACGAGCTGGGTGAAGGCTTCGGCGAGGAGCTGGTCGCGTGAGGTGAAGTAGTAGGTGGTGGCGGCGAGGGGGAGGTTGGCGCGCTGGGCGACGGCTCGGTGGGTGACGGCGGCGAATCCGCCTTCGGTGAGGAGGGTGGCGCGGCGGCGTTTGCCGCGTGCTTGGGCGGGGGTGGTGGTGGCTGTGGTTGTGGGGGTGGCTGGGTTGGGGTGTCGGGCGGTTGGGGTGGTGGGGTTGGGCGCGGGGTTGTCGGCGGGATGGGGGGTCAATGGGCACCTGCGAGGTTGAGGACGACGACGCCGCCGATGATGAGGAGGATGCCGCTGATCTTGAGGGGGGTGAGGGTTTCGCCCATGAAGGCGGCGCCGATGAGGGCGATGGCGGCGGTGCCGGCTCCGGACCAGACGGCGTAGGCGGTGCCCATGTCGAGGTGGAGTTTGAGGACGCGGGCCAGGAGGGCGAAGGAGGTGATGTAGCCGGCGGCGACGACGATGGTCCAGCCGAGGTGGGTGAAGCCGTTGCTGAGTTTGAGTGCGGAGGTGGCGAGGACTTCTGAGGCGATGGCGAGGGCGAGCAGGAGCCAGGCCATGGTGGGGTTCCCCTGACGTGAAGTGGTACGGGTGTGCCAATTTTATTGGGGTGCCTGTCCCCCGCTCCCCCGGGCCTGGTGTGGTGTTCGGTCGGCTGGATCGGGTGTGGGGGTCTTGTGTTGGTGGAATCGCTTGAAAAGGGAGTCGAATACGTGTTCCACTGGTGGGCGTGGGTTGGGACGCGCTTTCGCTGGTCGACGACGCCGCCGATGAGCGTCCGCTGATCGAGCGGCGGGCGGTGCTGCGCGGGGATTTCTACGAGATGCAGGCCCGTACGGTGATCGAGCGGGTGCCGCAGGCCGCGGGCATCGCCCAGCGGTGGGCTGTGTCCCCCTACCGTGGCTGCGCCCATGCCTGCCGCGGCTGTGGTGCCCGTGCCGGGCATCGGCGGCTGGGGCTGGATGCGGGGCGTGATTTCGACACGCGGATCGTGGTGCGGCCGAATGTGGTGGAGCGGTTGCGGGTGGAGCTGGCGCGCTGGGAGGGCGAGGAGCTGGCGGTGGGGGTGAGCGGTGACTGTTACCAGGCGGCTGAGGAGACGTATCGGCTGATGCCTGGGGTGGTCGGGGCGTTGGCGGGGTCGGGGGTGCCGTTCACGGTGTACACCAAGAGTGCGCTGGTGTTGCGGGATGCGGGGTTGCTGGCGCGGGCGGGTGCGCGGGTGGCGGTGTCGATCGCGTTCGTGGACGAGCGGATCCGGCGGGTGGTGGAGCCGGGGGCGCCGACGGCGCAGGCGCGGCTGGAGTTGGTGTCGGCGCTGGTGGAGGCGGGGGTGGATTGCCGGGTGCTGATGGCGCCGGTGTTGCCGTTGTTGAGTGACGCGGCTGATCAGCTGGGGGCGACGGTGCGGCGGATCGCGGCGGCGGGGGCTCGGGTGGTGGAGCCGGTGGTGTTGCGGCTGCCGGTGGGGACGCGGGCGTGGTATCTGGAGTGGTTGGGGCAGGCGCATCCGCGGTTGGTGGAGCGGTATGAGGAGTTGTACGACCGTGCGGGGTTGCCGGCGGCGGGGTATGAGGGGCGGATCACGGGGCAGATCGCGGCGTTGTGCCGGGTGTACGGGATGGAGTGCGGGGCGCCGGTGGCGGTGCGGGGTGAGCCGGAGGCGGCGCAGCTGGCGCTGGTGTGACGGTGGTGGGGGTCAGGGGCGGCGGTGCAGGAGCATGCCGGGCCACTCCCCCACGGTGAAGGGTGTGGCGCGGGTGAAGCCGCAGCTTTCGTAGTAGGCGACCAGGCGGCCGTCGTCGCCGGCGTAGCAGTCGACGCGCAGGAGGGTGGCGCCGCGGGTGCGGGCTTCGTCGGCGGCCCAGTCGAGCAGGGCGCGGCCGACGCCGTGGCCGGCGTGGCGGCGGTCGGTGACCAGGGCCTGGACGTAGAGCTCGGGTTCGGTGGCGGGGGTGACGTAGTCGTGGGCGGGGCCGACGGAGATGCAGCCGGCGGGGTGGCCGTCGAGTTCGGCGATGCGCATGCCGCCGCCGTGGAGCCAGGTGGTGACCTGCTGGGTGCGGCGGGGGTCGCCGGTGAAGGGGCGGGTGCCCCATTGGCCGGTGCGGCCTTGGGTGGTGAGCCAGGCGACGGCGCTGTCGAACATGGCCAGGACGAGGGGGATGTCGCCGTTTTGTCCTGGGCGGATGTGCGGGGTCATCGGTTGTCGTTCTTCACGGCGCTGCCCTTTTTCCACTGGGTGAACGACATCTGCCAGTAGCCCCAGCCGTTGTTCCATTCGAGTTCGCGGTTGGTGCCCTTGATGTCGACGACGTCGCCGCGCTGGAAGTTGTCGTAGAACCATTTGGCCTGGTCGGGGCGGGAGTTGATGCAGCCGTGGCTGACGTTGCGGACGCCTTGGGCCCAGACGTTGTCCTTGGCGTGGACGTATTCGCCGGAGTTGGAGATGCGGACGGCGTGGTCGATCATGACGTCGTAGTAGCCGGGGTCGCCTTTTTTGCGGCCTGGGGAGATCATGCGGACGGGGTTGCCGCGTTCCATGGTGAGGTGGACGCCGGAGGTGGTGGTGTATTCGCGGGTGGTGGCCATGCCGGCGCTGATGCGCATGGTTTGGACGCGTTTGCCGTCTTTGTAGACGTACATCATGTGCTTGGCGACGTCGACCTTGCTGATCTGCTTGGCGCCGATCTTGAGGTTGGCGGTGTAGTCCTTGACGCCGTAGAGGCCTTTGCCGCCTTTGATGCCGGTGATGTTGGCGTTGAAGGTGACTTTCTGGTGGGCGGGCCAGTATTTGGCGGTGCGGTAGATGACGACGGTGTCGTTGATCCAGCGCCAGGCGCCTTCGACGGGCTTTTCCGCCTCGACCTCCAGGGCCCGTTCGATGGTGGCCTTGCTGGTGACCGGCTGGTTGAAGGTGACGATGATGGGGGCGCCGACGCCGAGGGTCTCGCCCTTGGCGTTGGGGGTGACGTCGGCGATCTGCAAGGCGCGCTGGGGTTTGGCGGTGGTGAAGGTGCTGGTGGCGGTGGTGGCGCCGGCGGTGGCGGAGACGTCGTAGCTGGTGGAGGGCTTCAGCGGCGTCTTGGAGATCCAGCGGGTCTTGTCGGTGTTGTATTTGCCGTCGAGTTGTTCGCCGTCGGCTTGGACGGTGACGTTGTCGAGGGCGGCGCCGGCGGCTTCGACGACGACCTTTTTCTCGGGGCTGACCTTGGTGGTGCCTTCGCCGGGGGTGATCTTGACGGTGGGGGCCTGGGGGGTGGCCACGGTGGTGCCTTCGGGGGTGCCGGTGCGGGGGGCCGCGGTGCCGCCGTTCGAGCATGAGGCCGTCAGGGCAGCCGCCGTGAGCAGCGCGAGTGCGGTGGCGGGTGTCCTCCAGGCGGGCGCAACGTTCAAGATCGTCCTCTCCCCACGGGCACCAAAAGGCACCCCAAAAACCTTAATGCTCCCACATGTATGACGCGGAATCGTTTGGGAGAGTTCGATCACATTTCTATTACTTATGGGAGCGTGGGGGCAGGTCAGTTGCGGGTCAGGCGGTGGGTCAGGCCGGTGTGGCGGCGGCCCGCTCCCCTGGTGCGTACGGCCTGGGCCAGCGCCCGGCGCGAGCCGACGATCACGACGAGTTTCTTGGCCCGGGTGATGGCGGTGTAGAGCAGGTTGCGCTGCAGCATCATCCAGGCGCTGGTGGCCAGGGGGATGACGACGGCGGGGTATTCGCTGCCCTGGGAACGGTGGATGGAGACGGCGTAGGCGTGGGCGAGCTCGTCGAGTTCGTCGAAGGCGTATTCGACGGATTCGTCCTCGTCGGTCAGGACGGTGAGCTTGTGCTCGTCGGGCCGGATGTCGGTGACGATGCCGACGGTGCCGTTGAAGACGCCGGCGGCGCCCTTGTCGTAGTTGTTGCGCAGCTGGGTGACCTTGTCGCCGACGCGGAAGACGCGGCCGCCGTAGCGGCGTTCGGGCATGCCCTCGCGGGCGGGGGTGAGGGCTTCCTGCAGGGCGGTGTTGAGGGCGCCGGCGCCGGCGGCGCCGCGGTGCATGGGGGCCAGGACCTGGACGTCGCGGCGGGGGTCGAGGCGGAAGCGGCGCGGGATGCGGCGGGCGACGACGTCGACGGTGAGGGCGGCGATCTCCTCGGGTTCCTCGCAGGGGAACAGGAAGAAGTCCTTCATGCCCTCAAGGACGGGGTGGCGGCCGGTGTTGACGCGGTGGGCGTTGACGACGACGCCGGACTCCTGGGCCTGGCGGAAGATCTGGGTCAGCCGTACGCGGGGGATGTCGTCGGCGGCCAGGAGGTCTTTGAGGACCTCGCCGGCGCCGACGGAGGGCAGCTGGTCGACGTCGCCGACGAACAGCAGGTGGGCGCCGGGGGCGACGGCTTTGACGAGCTTGTTGGCCAGCAGCAGGTCGAGCATGGAGGCCTCGTCGACGACGACGAGGTCGGCGTCGAGGGGGTTGTCGCGGTCGAAGGTGGCCTCGCCGCCGGGGCGCAGCTGCAGCAGGCGGTGCACGGTGGTGGCCTCGTGGCCGGTCAGCTCGGCCAGGCGCTTGGCGGCGCGGCCGGTGGGGGCGGCCAGGATGACCTTGGCGCGTTTGGCGCGGGCCAGCAGCACGATGGAGCGTACGGTGAAGCTCTTGCCGCAGCCGGGGCCGCCGGTCAGGACGGCGACCTTCTCGGTGAGGGCCAGGCGGACGGCCTGGCGCTGCTCGGTGGCCAGTTCGGCGCCGGTCTGGGCGTGCAGCCAGGTCTCGGCGCGTTCCCAGTCGACGTCGGCGAAGGTCTTCAGGCGGTCGTGGCCGCCGTTGAGCAGGGACAGCAGGCCGGAGGCCAGGGAGATCTCGGCGCGGTGGAAGGGCGGCAGGTAGACGGCGGGTACGTGGTTGTCGCCGGCGGGGACGCTCTCGCGGACGACGCCTTCGTCGGCGACGAGCTGTTCCAGGCACGCGGTGGCGAGCTCGGCGGGCACGTCGAGGATCTTGACGGCGTCGGCGACGAGGTTGGGGGCGGGCAGGTAGCAGTGGCCGTCGTCGGCGGCCTGGGACAGGGTGTAGCGCAGGCCGGCCTTGACGCGTTCGGGGCTGTCGTGGGGGATGCCGACGGCCTGGGCGATGGTGTCGGCGGTCTTGAAGCCGATCCCCCACACGTCGTCGGCGAGCTTGTAGGGCTGGGTCCTGACGACGGAGATGGAGGTGTCGCCGTACTGCTTGAAGATGCGTACGGCGATGGAGGTGGACACGCCGACGCCCTGCAGGAAGATCATCACCTCTTTGATGATCTTCTGTTCGTCCCAGGCGGCGGCGATCATCTTGGTGCGTTTGGGGCCGAGGCCGGGCACTTCGGTGAGGCGTTCGGGGTGCTGCTCGATGATGTCGAGGGTGTCGGTGCCGAAGTGGTCGACGATGCGCTCGGCCATCTTGGGGCCGATGCCCTTGATGAGGCCGGAGCCGAGGTAGCGGCGGATGCCCTGGACGGTGGCCGGCAGCACGGTGGTGTAGGACCACACCTCGAACTGGCGGCCGTAGCGGGGGTGGGAGGTCCAGCGGCCGAGCAGCCGCAGCGACTCGCCGACCTGGGCGCCGAGCAGGGGGCCGACGACGGTGAGCAGGTCGGCGCCGGTGCGTTCGGTGGCGACGCGGGCGATGGTGTAGCCGGTCTCCTCGTTGGCGTAGGTGATGCGTTCGAGTACGGCTGAAAGCTCGGAGGGTGCGATCTTGGCCGCGCCTTCGCTCACCGTTGCATCCCTTTCGCCTGATCGTCTCCTGGTCAGGGTAAAGGAAGGGCGGCGTGCGGGGGTTGTGCGGCGGGAGGGCCGCCGGCTCCTGCGGGCGCCCGGGGAGCGCGGACCCACTCCCCTCCCCCGCCGTCGCGGTCTTCGTGTGGCCCTGTAGTGACTGGGGGCGGCCATGGTGATCGGTCCCGGCGACCAGTGGCCCTGGCAGCGACTCGGACTTCCCATGCCGATTCCGGAAGAGACCCGGGAGCCGAAGGCTACATGTACGAGGTAAAAGCCCGGCATCCCGGCCAGCCGGATGAACGGGCGATCCCGTGACGTAGCTCGCACAGGCTGACCAACGTCCAGCCTGTTATCCGTCCTAGCTCCTGTCGGGGAACCGACCCGACGCAGCCAACCGCGGCTCCTGCGGCAGCCGGGGAGCGCGTCCGGTCGGGCGTCGTACGTCGCCAGGGCATCCGGGGTGCCGCCTGCCCCGCCGCCGGGCGAGCGGAATGTACGGTGGTTGCCGTGCATGACGAGGTCTACCGTTACAACGAGGAACGCTGGCAGGCCCTTGTGGCGGCGGACGCCTTGTTCACCCGTCCCATGCTCGACCTCGACAAGGACAAGGCGCGGGCTTATCTGGGGCTGGAGCAGCTGGGCATCTCCGGCGACGTGGCGGGCCGGAAGGTGCTCTGCCTGGCGGGTGGAGGCGGGCAGCAGTCGGTGGCCTTCGCGCTGCTGGGGGCCGAGGTGACGGTTCTCGACATCTCCTCCGGGCAACTGGAGCGCGACCGCTCGGCGGCCGGGCACCACGGCGTGCGCGTCCGTACGGTCCAGGGGGACATGCGGGATCTGTCGGCGCTCGACGGCTCCTCGTACGACCTGGTCTGGCACCCGTACTCGCTGACGTTCGTCCCGGACTGCCGGGTGGTCTTCCGCGAGGTCGCCAGGGTCGTGCGCGAAGGGGGCCACTACTACCTGATGTGCGCCAACCCGTTCTTCTCCGGGCTCACCCACGACTCCTGGAACGGGGACGGCTACACGCTGGCGCAGCCCTACACGGACGAGGCCGCGACCAGCTATCCCGACCAGGAGTGGGTCTACGACCGCACCACGGGCGGCCAGCGCATCGTCGAGCCCCGGGAGTACCGGCAGACGCTGAGCCGCATCGTCAACGGGCTCGTCGGGGAGGGCTTCCTGCTGACGTTCCTCCGCGAAGTCCAGGGCGGCCGTGGCGACGCGGCGCCGGGGAGCTGGGAGCACTTCATGATGGTGGCCCCGCCCTGGCTGGAATTCGTCTGCCAGTACCGTCCCGCCAAGGGCGGGCGTACCTCTAGTGCGGTGACCACATAGGTTCACCGGGCCGCGGACACACCCGACGGCTTGCGCAGGCTTCGCCGGATTCTGCTTCAGTGTCGTATCGACATGCACGATGACGGCAGGAGGATCCGTATGGCCGAACCTGTGCGAGCACGGCGGTTGTCCGATCAGGAGGGACAGACGCTGCAACGACT
>NZ_JBQQCB010000117.1:0-32266 GCF_052246675.1 Nonomuraea sp. KM90
GCCGCCCTGCGCCAGGTCGCCAACCGGCTCGTCGGCATCCTGCACGGCTGCCTCAAGACCGGCGCCCTCTACGACGAGGCAACCGCCTGGTCGCATCACGCCGAATCGCTTGCTGCTTGACAACTAAAGCTCCTGGGATGTCTTTCAGTGGGATTCGCGCGGCACGTGGTCGCCGCTGGAGCCGACGAGGAAGTCGAGGTCGGCGCCGGTGTCGGCCTGGCGTACGGTCTCGACGTAGAGGCGCTGCCAGCCGCGGGAGGGGCGGGCGAACGCTTCGGCCATCTTCGGGGACGGCCGGCGGGCGGCGAGTTCGTCGGCAGGGAGGTCGATGTCGAGGCGGCGGTTCTCGACGTCCAGAATGACCATGTCGCCGGTGCGCACGAGCCCGAGGGGTCCGCCGGCGGCGGCTTCGGGGGCGACGTGCAGGACGACGGTGCCGTAGGCGGTGCCGCTCATCCGTCCGTCGCAGATGCGCACCATGTCGCGTACGCCCTGGGCGAGCAGCTTGGGCGGCAGCGGCAGGTTGGACACCTCGGGCATGCCGGGGTAGCCCTTGGGGCCGCAGCCGCGCAGGATCAGCACCGAGTCGGCGGTCACCTCCAGGTCGGGGTCGTCGAGCCGGGAGTGCAGGTCCTCGACGGAGTCGAACACGACGGCGGGCCCGCGGTGCTGGAGCAGGTGGGGCGAGGCGGCGGCGGGTTTGATGACGGCGCCGTCGGGGGCGAGGTCGCCGTAGAGGACGGCGATGCCGGCATCCCGCTGCAGCGGCTGGTGCCGCGACCGGATGACCTCGCGGTCGTGGACCGCCGCGTCGTGGAGGTGGTCGATCAGCGGGCGGCCGGTGACGGTGATCGCTTCCGGGTCGAGCAGGTCCACGAGCTCATTGAGGACGGCGTGCAGGCCGCCGGCCCGGTACAGGTCGTCCATCAGGTAGCGGCCGGCGGGCTGCAGGTCGACCAGCAGGGGTACGCCGGAGCCGGTGCGGTCGAAGTCGTCCTGGGTCAGCTCGACGCCGAGCCGTCCGGCGATGGCCAGCAGGTGGACGACGGCATTGGTGGAGCCGCCGAGCGCGGCCAGCGCGACGATGGCGTTGAGGAACGAGCCGCGCGTCATGACGGTCGAGGGGCGGCGGCCGGTGGAGATCATCTCGACGATGAGGCGGCCGGTCTCGTGGGCGCCTTCGAGCAGGCGGCTGTCGGGGGCGGGGGTGCCGGCCAGGCCGGGCAGGGTCATGCCGAGCACCTCGGCGAGCAGGCCCATGGTGGAGGCGGTGCCCATCGTGTTGCAGTGGCCCTTGCCGCGGATCATCGACGACTCCGAGCGCAGGAACGCCTCGCCACTGAGCGCGCCGGCGCGGACTTCCTCGCTCAGTTTCCACACGTCGGTCCCGCAGCCGAGTGGGGCGCCGCGGAAGGTTCCGGTGATCATCGGCCCACCCGGGACGACGACCGCGGGCAGATCGACCGAGGCGGCGGCCATGAGCAGGGCGGGGATGGTCTTGTCGCAGCCGCCGAGCAGCACCACGCCGTCGATGGGATTGGCCCGCAGCATCTCCTCGACGGCCATCGCGGCCATGTTGCGCCAGAGCATCGCGGTGGGGCGGACGTTCGTCTCGCCGAGGGAGACCACCGGCAGGTTCAGCGGGACGCCGCCCGCCTCCCACACGCCGCGCTTGACATGCTCGGCGACCTCGTTGAGGTGCAGGTTGCAGGGAGTGAGGTCGGAGGCGGTGTTGGCGATCGCGATGTGCGGACGGCCGTCGAAGGCGTCGGACGGCAGCCCGCGCCGCATCCACGCGCGATGGATGTAGGCGTTGCGGTCACTCCCCGCGTACCACTGAGCGCTCCGGCTCCTCGCCATGAGCCCACCAATCTTCCAATTATTGGAACTTTAATTCGATTCATGAAACCCAGAAGGAAGGGTAGACCACGGGCCACCGCCGCGGAACCACCCAAAGCGGGAAACTTCCGTTTTCTGGAATGATGGTCTAACGTTCGGAACGTGTCCGGCGGCGCGGTGGTCTGCCGCTCCAACCCCTCCTGAGAGAGGCACCCGTGTATCTCATGCGCATCGGCGAGACCGGCCAGGCCGTCAGCGGGCGCCGGCACGTCGTGGGACCCCGATAGATGCGGGCCCTGGTTCTGACCGGCCCTGGTGAAGCCGAGGTCCAAGAGGTCCAAGCGCCCGTCGCCGCGCCGGGCGAAGTGGTCGTGGACATCGAGCGGGTCGGCGTGTGCGGCACGGACGTCGAGCTGTTCACCGGCGAGATGAGCTACCTGCGCACCGGTCGCTCCTGGTACCCGCTCCGTCCCGGTCACGAGTGGTGCGGGCGCGTCAGCGCGGTGAGCGAGGGCGTGAGCCCTTCATGGCTCGGGCAGCGAGTCACCGGCGACACCATGCTCGGCTGCGGTCACTGCGACCGCTGCCGGACCGGCCGTCACCACGTGTGCGCCGAGCTTGCCGAGATCGGCATCAGCCGGGGCCGCCCCGGCGCGCTGGCCGAGCAGATCGCGGTGCCCGCCACGGCCCTGCACCACCTCCCGGACACCGTGGATCCCACGCTCGGCGCACTCGTCGAACCAGGGGGTAACGCTCTGCGGGCCGTCCGCGCGGCGGGATTGGAGGCGGGTGATCGGCTTCTGGTCCTGGGCACCGGCACGATCGGCCTCCTCACGGCCCTGTTCGCTCGCGCCGACGGAGCCGAGGTCCACTTGATGGGGCGCGACAACGACGGCCTGCGTCTGGCCGAACGCCTGGGCTTCACCGATGCCTGGACCCGGGGGTCACTGCCTTCCCTGCCCTGGGATGCCGTCATCGACGCGTCCAACGCACCCGGGCTGCCCGCCCTCGCGCTCGACCTCGTCGAACCCGGCCGGCGTGTCGTCTACATCGGCCTGGCCGGCACCCCGTCCACGATCGACACCCGCGACCAGGCGCTCAAGGACGTCACCGCCGTCGGCATCCTGGGCGGCTCGGCCGGCCTGGCGGGAACCATCGCCGCCTACGCCGAAGCCGCGGTCGACGCCCGCCCCCTCGTGGCCGCCACGGTCGGCCTCGCCGAGACCGCCGACGTCCTGGCCGGACGGCGGCCGTCCGGCGCCGGGCCGGGCCCGAAGATCCACATCGACCCGCGCCGATAGGAGGGTACGAACCTGATCGATATGGCGGACCCCGCAGGTCGCCGCGCTGCTGCCCACCGGCCGTAGAGCCCTCCGCCGTCACCCGGCGCCTGCCGTCTCCGCCCGCGCCGCCGCTACGGCCCGACCTGGACCACACCTTCAGCGAAGGCGACCCGCTGCGGACCCTCCGGGAGCTCGCCGGGCGGATCGAGGCTCGGGGGGTGCGCCGTGTCGAGGGCCGGACACGCGTACGCAGCGACAACTGATCACCAAGGGGGCTCAGCGGCAGGGGACGGCCCGAGCGGTTCGCTCGTACGGCCGGGCGAGCCAGCGACCACGCTCGCCCGGCACCTCCACGACGGCAACGCTCCTCGTCATGACCGGGTGAGCAGTCGGCTCTCCACCGCGTCGGTGGCCGCGAGGTGGCGGCGGCGGCTCGGCATCATCAGGGTCGGGTGGGAGACGCTCCAGGCCGCGCCGGCGCAGATCATCTCCTTGATGCGGGCGGCGGTTCGGCCGGTGAAGGCGGTGGACGTGACCTGATCGTCGGGGGTCACGCGCTGGATGATGGCATCGCGGCGTCCGAGGCTGATGCACTGCAGGGTGTAGCCGATCGTGGTCTGAGGAACCTCGCGACCGGTCAAGCGCGCGGCGATGACGTCGGCTGCCAGCCACGCCATCGGGTTCGCCGAGGCGCAGGACATCCGCAGCGGCTGGCCACCCGCTCCTTCGGCGAGGGCGGCGTCGCCGACGGCGTACACGTCGGGGTGCGAGACCGATCGCATGCCGGCGTCGACGACGATCCGGCCGCTGTCGGACACCTCAAGGGTGGTGGCGGCCGCGATCGGGTGGACGGTGAAACCCGCGGTCCACACGGTCACCTGGGCCGCGATCTTCCCGCCGGCACCGGTGACCACGCCGTTCGCTTCGACGCGCGCGATGTCGGCATGGTCGTGGACCGTGATGCCGAGCCGGTCCAAGGCGCCGCGCAAGTGACGCTGCGCCTTGTCGCTGAGCCAGCCGCCGACGCGCCCGCGGGCGGCGATCGCGACCTTCAGGTCCGGGTGGGCCTCGGCGATCTCGGTGGCTGTCTCGATGCCGGTCAGGCCGCCGCCCACGATCAGTACGGTCCCACCGGGCTCCAGCTCGCCCAGGCGCGCCCGCAGCCGGAGAGCGGACTGCTTGCCGGCCACGTCGTGGGCGTGCTCCGCGACACCGGGGGCGCCGTGATCGGCGATGGCGCTGCCCAGGGCGTACACGAGGGTGTCATAGGCGAGGGTCTCACCGCCGAGATCGACGGTCTTGCCTTCCACATCGACAGCGGTGACCCGCGCGGTCCGGACCTGTACGCCGGTGCCCGCGTAGAGGTCGCGCAGCGGGCGGGGCGGCAGGTCCTGCCCGCTCGCGAGCTGGTGCATGCGCACCCGTTCGACGAACTCCGGGTCACCGTTGACCAGGGTGATCTCAACGTCGTCGCGGTGCAGCCGCCTGGCGAGGCGGCCGGCGGTGTTGGCTCCGGCGTACCCGGCTCCCAGGACGACGATGCGGTGCTTCATGGCTCGCTCCTATCTGGTTGCTTCCGCCTCCTGAACCGGACAGGCGTGCGATCCCTGACAGCGAACGAGTGTGATCTGGGTCACCCATGGTCCGGCGGCGGCAGAAGCCGAGTCGATCTCGGCCCGCGCGGGATGCGGTTCGATCGGAAGTGGAGCACGGTGTCGGCCACGGCCCGCCGTATCCGCCTAAAAGGGCACATGCGGGGGCATGTAGCTAGGATGCCCCCATGAGCGCACGTTTTCGGGCAGTACTCGGCGAAGACCAACCCATCGTGCGCGAAGGTGTCGCCGCCATGCTCTCCCGGGCCGGCGTCGAGGTCGTCGCGTCCGTGGGCGACGCCGTCGAGCTGGTACGGGCCGCCGCCGCCGAGCAGCCGGACGTCGTCATCACCGACATCCGGATGCCGCCGCAGCTCACCGACGACGGCCTGCGGGCCGCCCTCGAGATCAGGGCCGAGAGGCCGCAGACGGCGGTGATCGTGCTCTCGCAGTTCCTCGACCCGTCCTACGCCCTCGACCTCGTGGGAGACGATCCGGCCGGCGTCGGCTACCTGCTGAAGGAGAAGGTGGCCAGCGCGCAGGTGCTCACCGACGCGGTCGAACGCGTGGTGAGCGGCGGCTCCGCGCTCGACCCCGATGTCATCTCGAGCCTGGTGAAGCGGCGGCGCAAGGCCGATCCGCTGAGCGAGCTCACCCCCCGGGAGAAGGACGTGCTCGCCCTGATGGCCGAAGGCCACTCGAACGGGGGGATCGCGGCGAAGCTCTTCGTCACCGTCCCCGCCGTCGAGCGGCACGTAACCGGCATCTTCATGAAGCTCGGTCTCCAGCAGACGGACTCCACGCAGCACCGCCGGGTCCTGGCGGTGCTGCGGTATCTCCGGCGCTGAGCCCCGATCCGCCGGGGCCGCCTTGTGAGCGGAGGCGTCAGACGTTCACGGTGGACTGGACGGTGAGCAGGTCGCCGAGGCCGACACGCGACAGGAACCGGCCGCGGATGCGGTCGGCGACCGCGGAGACCTCTTCCGAGCCGTCGTCGGCCGGGTCGATGTGGACCCGGTAGGGACGCTGCCCGGCGGGAAGCGCGACGATGCGCGCGATCTCCTTGGAGACCAGGGACGCGTCGGCACCCGCGGGGGCGAGGGCGGCGAGCTTCTGGGAGACCTGCTCGACCAGGTGCGGGTACTTCCGTTCGTACTCGGCCTCGACCGCCTCGTCGGCGGGACGGCCGGAGTGGGCGAAGTGGTTGGTGCCGCTGGTGAACGAGCCGGGAACCACGATCGAGGTCTCCACCCCCCAGCGGGCCAGCTCGGCGGAATAGCTGACGGCCAGGGAGTCCATCGCGGCTTTGGCCGCGAAGTAGGGCGCCAGATAGGGCGGGGTCCCGCCCTTGACGCTGGAACTGGAGACCCAGATCACCAGGCCCCTGCCGGCCGCGCGCAGGTAGGGCAGCGCGGCGCGGTTGACCCGCTGGGTCGACAGCACGTTCACGTCGTACAGCTCGGCGAGCTGTTCCGGGGTGAAGGCCTCGGCCGGGCCGGTGACCATGTGGCCGGCGTTGTGGATCAGGACGTCGATGCGGCCGTGCGTGGCGATGACCTGATGGACGGCGGCGTTGACGGATTCCTGGAAGTTGACGTCGAGCTCGATGACGCGCAGATCCACGTCGTGCTGGACGGCGTAGTCGGCGGCGGCCTCCACCTGGGGCGCGTTGCGGGTGGCGGTCTGCCGCATGCCGGCGTAGACGGTGTTGCCGGCGTCGGCCAGAGCGCGGGCGGTGAGGGCTCCGAAGCCGCTGGAGGCCCCGGTGATCAGGACGATGTTGCTCATGACGTTCTCCTTTGCGTACGTGTGCGAAGGTCAGGCGAGGCCGCCGTTGGCGAACAGGACCTGGCCGTTGACCCAGCGGGCCGGGCCGGCGAGGAAGGCGACGGATTCGGCGATGTCGTCGGGGGTGCCCAGGCGCTCCAGCGGGGCGGCCTTGGCCAGGCCGTCGATCTCGGCCTGGCCCTTGCCCTGGAGGAACAGCGGTGTGGCGGTCGGGCCGGGGGCGACCGCGTTGACCGTGATGTCCCTGCCGCGCAGCTCGCGGGCCAGCACCAGGGTCATGCCCTCGACCGCGGCCTTGCTCGCCGCGTAGGCGCCGTAGCCCGGGAACTGGGTGCGGGTGACCGAGGTGGAGAAGTTGATGATCGCGCCGCCCGGCCGCAGGCGGCGGGCGGCCTGCTGGGACACCACGAACGTCCCGCGGATGTTGGCGCGGTGCATCCGGTCCAGGTCGCCGAGGTCCAGCGTCGTGATCGGCGACAGCAGCATGATGCCCGCCGTGTTGACGACCACGTCGATGCCACCGAACTCCCGCTCGACCGCGTCGAACGCGGCGGACATGGCGATCTCGTCCGCGACGTCGCCGTTGACGGTGATCGCCCTGCCGCCCGCGGCGGTGATCGCGGCGGCCGCCTCCTCGGCTTTGTCCTTGTTGCCCGCGTAGTGCAGGCCGATCGCCATGCCGTCCCTGGCCAGGCGTTCGGCGACGACGCGGCCGATGCCGCCGGAGCCGCCGGTGACCAGGGCCACGCGGCCGATGGTGTCAGTCATGGATAAACGCCTTTCGTGGGTTCAGCGGGCCGAGGGCACGTAGGGGAAGGTCCGCCGGGGTGCGGCGGTGACGGATTCCTTGGTGATGCCGAGCGCGACGGGTGTGTTGGCGGCGAAGGAGAACATCACGTCGGGGGCGTTGTCGGTCAGCGAACGGCCGTTCCACCCGGCGAAGCCGAACGAGGCGGAGGTGTCCAGCGTGTACGGCAGCACGTTGGGGAAGACCTTGGCGGCGACAGCCCTGCCGTAGGCGGCGGGGTCCTCCGCGGTCCCGTAGGCGCGGACCACGCCCGTGACCTTGTCGGCGATGGCCTTGCCGTGTACCTGCCGGTCCTCCGAGGGGTGGCCCTCGTTGAGATGATCGCCCAGATGCTCGTCGAGCTGCGTGAACAGCGGATGGATCATCGGCAGACCGGCCCGGTTGACCGGCCGCCAGCCGCCCGCGTCGGTGGCCAGCGTGGTCAGCGACCAGACCCCGATGCGCCCGTCGTCCCCGCAGACCGGGCGCAGCTCGCCATGGGGGAGTTCCAGCACGATGGAGTACACGGTGTGGCCGGCGAACAGGTTGACCGCGGTCGCGGGGTCCCAGCCCGACAGGTCTACCTTGGTGCCGTGCTCGAAGGCGGCGCCGACCGCGTGCAGCACGTCGGGCTCGATCCAGAACGGGTCCCCGGCCATGCCCGCCCATACGCGCAGGCCCTGCCCGCCGTCCACCGTCGTGCCGGTCGTGCCCCGCGCGACGACCGGACCGGAACCGAACAGGTCACGGGCCGCGGGTCCGGTGATGCGCCGCAGCTCGAACGCCTGCTCCCCATCCGCGTCACGGTCGCCGAACGTGAACCTGTAGGTGACGTCCTCGACGGCGTCCCCGTTGCCGTCGATCTTGAACTCATAGCGCGCCTCGGGGTGGAAACCACGGGTGACGTTGCCGGCCAGCGAGTGGCTCACGTTCATCACGAACACGGTGCCGGTCTCGCCGCGGAAGACGTACTGGTCGGTTATGTCGAGACGGGGATCCTGGCGCGCCAAGGGCGAGTCGAGGTGGTGGGACATGGCAATCTGACCCTTTCGATGCAGGTGGGAGGGCGGCGGCCAGACGGCGAGCCCGGTGGTGGCTCCGGCCGCTGCGCCAACTGGTACCGAGTTTTTCGTGACGGTGCCCCGCCCGCTATTGAGCAGGCTGCACACCGTTCGCTGTGGCGTGCCCGCACCCTGTGTGGGGCTGACCCCACACAGGGCGGGGAGATCCCCAGACCCTTTCGTGGTGCGTCCTCAATTCCGTGTGCCGTGGCGGCCGGAGAGCCTGGTGGGGTGGACAACCGCCACGAGCACCTGTTGAAGGGCACCCGTTGAAACGCTCAGCCATGACCGCCACATCTTTCAGCCGCGTACTGCTGACCGGCGCCGGCACCGGGATCGCGGCCCCCGCGTCGATCTCCCTGGCCCGCACCGGGGACGCCGACCGTGGTGGAGCTCGACGTGCTGCCGGAGCAGTCCGCCCAGGACGCGGTCACCCGCGTCGAGAAGCGGGCCGGCGGCTGGACGTCGTGGTGCACAACGCCGCGCACCTGCTGGTCGGCGTCACCGAGGCGGTCAGCCCCGAGGAGGTGTCGCGCGACTTCGACGTCAACGCCGTCGGAGCCCTGCGGGTGAACCGGGCCGTTCTGCCGGTCATGCGCCGGCAGGAGTCGCGGCCGCTGCTGTGGATCGGCTCGGGCACCACCCGGCGCGCCGTCGCCGACGGGTCCGACCACGGCGGTGAGATCGTCAACGGTGCCGCCGAGGAACTGCGGCTCCGCCTGGCCCGCCGCATGGGCGTCACCGCCCTGCTCGACCGCATCTGACACCTTCACCTCAACCCAGGAGGGATCCCATGACCATCGGTACCCGCAAGCTCGGCACCACCGGCCCCGAGGTATCGCTCATCGGCCTCGGCGCCATGGGCATGTCGGACCTGTACGGCCAGGCCGACGAGGCCGAGAGCATCGCCACCCTGCACGCCGCGTTCGACGCCGGTCTCACCCTCGTCGACACCGCCGACTTCTACGGCGCCGGCGCCAACGAGCTGCTCATCGCACGTGCGCTGAAGGAGCGCAGGCGCGACGAGATCGTCCTGAGCGTCAAGTTCGGCTCCCGCCGCACCCCCGACGGCGGCTTCCAGCCCGTTCCCTACGACGTGTCCCCGGCAGCCGTCAAGGACCGGCTGGCCTACTCACTGCGGCGCCTGAACACCGACTACATCGACATCTACCGTCCGGCCCGCCTCAACCCCGACATCCCGGTCGAGGAGACCGTCGGCGCGTTGGAGGAGATGCGGCAGGCCGGCTTCATCCGGCACATCGGCCTGTCCGAGGTCGGGGCGCGGACCCTGCGCCGCGCCGCGGCCGTCGCTCCCATCAGCGACCTGCAGATCGAGTACTCCCTGCTGTCCCGCGGCCCGGAGACCTCGATCATCCCGGCCCTGCGCGAGCTCGGCATCGGCCTGACCGCCTATGGCGTGCTCTCCCGTGGTCTGCTCAGCGGCCACTGGACCGCCGCGCGGCACCTGGACGCCGGCGACTTCCGCGCGCACAGCCCCCGCTTCCAGGGTGAGAACCTGCGGGCCAACCTGCGCCTGGTCGAGGCACTGGGGCGGGTCGCCGAGCGGCTGGGCGCGACCACCGGCCAGGTCGCCATCGCCTGGGTGGCCGCGCAGGGCGACGACATCGTGCCCCTGATCGGAGCCCGTCGCAGGGAACGGCTCGCCGAGTCCCTCGGCGTCGTGGATCTCGTGCTCGACGCCGGGTCCCGGGCCGAGATCGAAGCGGCCGTGCCCGCCGGCTCCGCCGCGGGGGAGCGCTACGCCGCTCCACTCATGGCCACCCTCGACAGCGAACGCTGAACTCCTGTGGCAGCGAAGGAGTCCTCGCTGCCACAGGCTTCCGCTCAGACGGCCAGTGCCTCGCGCAGAGCGGCGATGGCCTGGCCGATCGCCGCGTCGGCGGCGCGGGTGCCGCGCAGGGCGTTCAGCATGACGAAGTCGTGGATGATGCCCTGGTAGCGGACGGCGGTCACGGGAACGCCCGCCTGGCGCAGCTTGCCGGCGTACGCCTCGCCCTCGTCGCGCAGGACGTCCGCCTCGCCGGTGATGACGAGCGCCGGCGGCAGCCCGGCGAGTTCCTCGACGGTGGCGCGCAGCGGCGATGCCGTGATCCGGGCGCGCTCCTTCTCGTCGGTCGTGTACTGGTCCCAGAACCACTTCATGGCCTCGCGGGTCAGGAAGTACCCCTCGGCGAACTGGTGGTAGGAGCCGGTGTCGAAGTTCGCGTCGGTGACCGGGTAGAACAGCACCTGGAACGTCAGCGGCACATCGCCGCGCTCCTTGGCCATCAACGTCATCGCGGCCGTCATGTTGCCGCCGACCGAGTCGCCCGCCACGGCCAGACGGGAGGCGTCCAGGCCCTTGCCGGCGCCGTCGGTGACCACCCAGCGGGCCACCGTGTAGTTCTGCTCGATGGCGACCGGGTAGCGCGCCTCGGGTGACAGGTCGTACTCGGGGAAGACCACGGCGGCGCCGATGCCCACGGCGAGCTCGCGGACGAGCCGGTCGTGGGTGTGGGCGTTGCCGAACACCCAGCCCGCGCCGTGGATGTAGAGCACGACCGGGAGCGTGCCGGCGACCCCGGCGGGCCTGACGACGCGGGCGCGGACGCTGCCCGTCGGCCCGCCCGGCACGGTGATCCACTCCTCGTCCACGGCGGGCTTCGCGATCTCCCCCGACTGGACCTCGTCGACCGTCCTGCGGCCCTCGGCCGGGGGCAGCTGGTAGAGGAACGGCGGCTGCGACGTAGCCTCGGCGAACGCCGCCGCGGCCTCCTCCAGCACGGGTGTGACCGGGGTGAACGTCTCGGACATGATGCTCCTCCGCGAGGGGCGAGGGCTGAACGGGGGACTTCGCGAGGCACCCCCTTGGACGCCCTCCAGTCTGGTCACGGGCCGCCCCGGCGGCTGTAGAGCCGCCCGCAGGGCCCGGGTGGGCCGTCCCAAGTCCGTACGTCGGGAAAACCCCACGTCGCGCCGCGGCGCCACCTCATCCGGCAGGCGAGAACAGGGCCCTCAGATCGGTGTCGAACAGCCGGTCCTTGGCCACGAAGCGCAGGATTCCGGCCTCGGCGAGCTCCTCGTCCGACCATGCCCAGGGATCGGTGGAGGTCAGCACGATCCGCAGCGGGTGAACCTCGCGCGTGAGCGCCCGGGCGACGGCGAGGCCGTCCTCGTCGGGAAGATGAAGATCGAGCAGCACGCCGTCAGGGCGGTGTTCCCGGACCGCCGCGACCGCCGACGCGCCGTCCGGCGACTCGGCGACGACCTGCAGCCCTCGTACGGCCAGCAGGGTCCTCGCGATGCGACGGAATCCGGGGTCGTCGTCGACGACCACCACGTTGACTGACACGGAACCCAGCTTCTCCGACGGGACAACTCGCAGGCCATGGGGCCAACCCCACGTTCACCAGAGTACTCAGTCCGGTATCGGGATCCGCGCCAGGATCGTCGTGCCGCCGCCGGGGGGCGACTCGATGGTCAACGTGCCGTCGAAGGCGGCCACGCGGTCGGCCAGCCCGGTGAGGCCACTGCCTGCCGTGGTGGCGCCCACACCACCGACACCGTCGTCGACGACCCGGATCTGCAGGGTCTCCCCGAGCTCGAGTGAGATGTCGATCTTGGACGCCTGGGCGTGCTTGACCGCGTTCGTCACGGCCTCGGCCACCACGAAATAGGCGTTCGACTCGACGGCGCCGGGAACCCTCTCGCCGAGGTTGCTCTCGACCACGGCCGGTACCGGGCAGCGGGACGCCAATTCCTGCACCGCCGCCACCAGGCCCTTCACCGTCAGCACGAGCGGGTAGATGCCCCTCGCGAGCTCCCTCAGCTCGTCGATGGCCGTCTGCGCGTTGGCGATCGACTGGTCCAGCAGCTCGGTGGCGGACGATTCCGTCTCGGGGACCAGCTCCCGCGCCAGCCTGAGCCCGATCATCAGGCTGACGAGCCGTTGCTGCGCCCCGTCGTGCAGGTCCCGGGCCGTACGCCGGTGTACCGCCTCGACGCTTTCCATGATGCGTCTGCGGCTGTCCTGCAACGAGGCGGCCATGGTGTTGAAGGACGTGCCCAGCGCACCGATCTCCGCCACCCTGCTGGGGACGATCCGCACGCCGAGATCGCCGCCGGCGAGCCGCTCCGCCGCGGCCGCCACCCCGCGTACGGGCCGCACGACGGCGCGGTGCTGGAGCACCGTGAACCCGGCCACGAGCGCGGTCGACGCCGCCAGCCCCACACCTGCCGCGATCACCGCCCGCCGCCCGTTGGCCCCCGCGGCGTCCTCGCGCGCGGCGAGCTCGGCGCGCTCGTCCGCCGTGTACTGGTCGAACTGGGCCCGCAGGGCGTCGACGCGCTGCTTGCCCTCGGCCGTCGCCGCCAGGCCGGAGGCGGTGGCATCACCCCGCCGTACGGCCTCCACCAGAGGGACCGAGTAGTCGTTCACCAAAGAGGTGACGCCCTGCCTGATCTGTTCGGCGATGCGCCGCTGACCGGAGGACGTGGCCGTCTCGGTGAACCTCCGCTCCTGCTCGGGGAGCTCCTTGCGCGCCTGGTGCCACGGCTCCAGGAACTCCTCGCGCCTGGTGATCACAAAGCCGCGCTGGCCCGTCTCGAGGTCGAGGACCAGCTGTTCCAGGTTGCCGGCTTCGACCAGGGCCGAACGGGAAGCGCGTCTCGCCGAGGTGGAGCTGTTCGCATCGGCGATCGCCCACATCAGGACGGCGAACGCGACACCGATCAACAAGGCGAGCAGGGCGCTCGCCGCGATCGTGAGGCGTGTCAGCCCTCGCCAAGGAACGGGTCCGGCGACGCGACCGGCGGCAGGGAATCTCGGGGAGAGACGGATCATAGGTGTCGGCCGCCCGTTCGCCGCGCTGGGACCAGATGCTCACACCAGTATCCTGCGTTTTTTAGGGCAGGTCCAATGCCTCTTTTGGGGCGTTCGATAACCGGGGGGCATTGGTGCGGGAGCGACCGGGGTTGTGGAATGCTTGATGGCCCGATGGACCTCGATCTGCGCAAGCTGCGATATTTCGTGGCCGTGGCCGAGCGCCTGCACTTCGGCCAGGCGGCCCTCGCCCTGCACGTCACCCAGCCCGCGCTGTCCCGGCAGATCCGGCAGCTGGAGCGCGACCTCGGGGTCGTGCTCTTCAGCCGTACCAGCAGGGACGTGAGCCTCACCGCCGCCGGCGAGCAGTTCCTGCACGACGCCCGCGCCCTGCTGGCCGCCGGGCAGGCCGCCCAGGACCGCGTCCGCCGCATCGACGCCGGCGAGCACACCCTGACCGTCGGCTTCATGCTCGGCACGGACGTCACCGCAGCGCTGAGCGGGTTCTCCGCCGGCCACCCCGACGTGCCGATCGAACTGGTCCGCATCCGCTGGTGGAATCAGGCGCGACCGCTCCTCGACGGCACCGTCGACGTCGGCTTCGTCCGGCTGCCCGTCGACGCCGACGGACTGGACGTCCTGCCGCTGTACCCGGAGCGGCTCAGCCTCGTCCTGCCCGCCCGTCACCCCCTGTCCGGCGAGGCCGGGATTCGCGTCGCCGACCTCGCGGGCGAACCGATCCTGCAGTACGCCGACGCCGCGCCCGACTGGGCGGCCGTCTGGAGCGCCGGGCCCGCGCCCGACGGCGCCCAGCCGGTGCGAGGCCCCGCCTTCCGCGACATAGAGGAACTTCTCGGCTACGTCAGGGCAGGACGCGGCGTGGCCCTCCTCCCCGAGCCGGTGGCGGCCCTGTTCCCGCGCCCCGACATCGCCTACGTCCCCGCGATCGACGTACCGCCGGGCCGGGTGGCCCTCGCCTGGGACGGCACCCGGCAGTCCAGGCTCGTCACCGACTTCGTCACGGCCGCACGAAGCGCACGCCGTGGCTGAGGGGGAGCAGCCGGTGGATTGGCGCGTCCGCCGTGCTCGTACGCCCCGTCACGTGGCGTCGCTCGTTACGGCTTGTCCTTCAGCACTCCCGTCAACCGGTCGTAGCGGTGGACACGCACGCTGGACTCGGCGTGGTCCTGCAGTCCCCTGACCCGCACCACGAGCACGCCTTGCTGAACCCGGTCCTCGGTGCTGACGCGGAGCCAGGGCTCACCGTCACGCAGCGCGATGACATCCTCCACCAGATCGCCGTCGGGCCCCGCCGCGATGGCGTACGTACGGCCTTCAGGCGCAGCGATGTCGATGCCGCCGTCCTGCCGAAGCGTGAAGGTGACGACGAGATTGCCACGGCCGCTGTTCGCGTCGCCCACGAAGTCGTACAGAGGCGCGGGATCGCCCACGTAGTACCGCAGCCGGCCCATGCCGGTGACGTCCATGCCGTTGTAGAAGTTGCGGCCCGCCGAGTCCAACCAGAAATGCGGGTTGTGGGTGGGCGAGCTGAAGTTCGGGCCTGAGTTGTAGGAGATGTGCCAGTGGGGAGGATTGTCGGCGTGCAAGGTGTTGTTGGTCTCAAAGCCCATCAGCACGAACCTGTGTCCCTTCGCCGCGGCGACCTCGACCAGGCCGGAGTCCCGGAGGATGGCGTGTGCCGCGACGAGCTGGTGCACCACCGATTTGACCGGGCCGGCCGGCCACGGCACCGCCGTCCACGGGCCCGCGACGCGGTCAGGGTCGTTGTGCTCGATCCGCCAGTTCATTCCCGGTGAGATGTCGGGGAAGCTCCATACCTGGAGCGTCGGCTGGTTCGCGTCGGCCGAGGGCTGCGCCATCGGCAGCGTGAACGAGAAGCTGTGCCTGTCGCCGGGAACGCGGCGCAGCGCCAGCCGGGTGTCCTGGTGGACGACGGCCTCGATGTGCGTGTCCGGCCAACGGACGGTGACCTCTATGCCGGCAGCGTTCTGCGGGCCTCGCACGAACGTGTAGTACTCCGCACGTGAGGCCACGGAGTAGTTCGCGCCGGGCAGGATCTCGTAGCCGACGGGCAGCACGACCTCGGGCCGGCCGGGTTCGCCAGGTCGGCTACGTACGACGCGGAAGGCCGCGTACGCCGTCGCCGCCGCCTGAGCGGCGCCGGGCAGCGCGACCGCCAGGCCGGCGACGGGCACGCCGGCGAGTAAGGCCCGACGGGACAAGGATCCAGACATGAGGGCATTCCTCTCAATCGCACCACGAGGCTGTGCCGTCCGTTACGCAGGGGACGCGCCTTGATCTTCTGCCTCGGGCCTACCAGCGGAACCTCCCCTCTCGGAACGGCAGGTGAACACGGAGCATCGTTTCCAGGCCAGCCACCGGCAGATCGACGCATTCGATGCCACAGGGGGTCTGGATGCGGCGAAGGTGACCGTGACACCCGCTCCCGACAGGGGCAGCCAGTCCTGCGCGATTCGCCATCAGGCGTGGCTTTGCCGCATCAGCGGCCCAGCAGCGGGTGTACAGGCAGGATCTTCCGTACAGGACCACGACGTGCTTATGTGATCGTCTCGTCCAGCGTCTGGTGGCGGCCGGCGGTGTATTCGGTGGTGAAGATCTCTTCGCCCAGGATCCGGCGACAGGTCGCGGCGATCCTGTCGGCGTCGGCACGTTCCGATGGGGACGGCGGGAGGGCGGTGGCCTCGCGGGACGCAGCCGCCGCGCCGAGGAGCCGGGCGGCGTGGGCGTGGGCGCCCGCGAGGGCCGCGGCCCCGGCCAGGCCCTCCGCCGCGGAGATCACGCCGTGCGGGGCGTCGAGCTTGCGTGCCGCGCTGTACGCCTCCAGGTGCAGGGCGCGGGCGGTCTCGGCGTCGCCGCGTTCCTCGGCGGTGAAGCCCAGTTCGACCAGGACCATCGAGAGGTACAGGGGCTCGGCGCCGCCTCCTGACTTCGCCCGCCGTACCAGGTTGCCGAGGTGTTCCTCGGCGAGTTCGAGCTCGCCCTGCCTGCGGGCGGCGCAGCCGAGGCCGATCTCGGCGAGGATCTCGCCCCCCGAGTAGTCCTGTTCCGTGGCGAGGCGGAAGGCGCGCTCGCACAGCTTCCAGGCCTTCGCGTAGTCGCCCAGTTGCACGTGGGTCCAGCCGAGCCAGGCGAGTTGACCGCTGACGTCCGGCCACAGGCCCAGCTCCTCCGCCATGTGCACGCCTTCCTCGTGCCGCCTGGCGGCGCGGTCGTTGTCGCCGGTCAGCTCTGCCAGGCCGCCCAGCCAGCTCGACGCCTGCAGCTGACCCCATCGGTCGCCGAGCTCGGCGAACAGCTCCGCGCTTCTGGTCGCCGCCCGCTCGAGTACGGTCAGGTCGCCGCGTACGTGCGCGAACTGGGCGCGAGTGCTCAGCGCCGCCGCCTCGCCCCACCGGTCGCCCGCGGCGCGCAGGGCCTCCAGAGCCCTGCCGAGCAGCTCTTCGGCGGCTTCCATCTCACCCAGGTTCACCAGCGCGAAGGCCAGGAACCACGCGGCCCTGGCCCGCTCGCCCAGCTCCCCGGCGAACACCTCCGCCGCCTGCTCCCGGCGGGCCACCCACTCGGCACTCCCGCCCTTCAGCACGGAGACGCCCACGAGCCACGCCATCGCCAAGGACCGCACCCCGCCACCCGCCGCGGTGAGGGCGGTTTCGAGTGAGCGACCGGCTTCGGTCAGGCGGCCGCGGAGGTACCAGTACCAGGTGAGGGCATTGACGAGACGGAGGGTCAGCTCCGGGTGAGCGCCGTCCACGACGGCGCGGAGGTTGGCGGCCTCCGCGTCGAGCAGGCCGAGCCACTGGCGCTGGCCGGGGCCGTAGAGATGGGGGGCGGCTCGTTCAGCGAGATCGGTGTAATAGGCATGGTGGCGGTGCCGTACCTCATTCAGGTCGCCCGCCTCTCTCATGCGTTCCACGCAGTAGGCGGCGACGGACTCCAGCAGGCGGAAGCGGTTTCCCGCCCTGGCCACCAGCGACCTGTCGACGAGGCGGGCGAGCAGGTCGAGGACGTCCTCGGCGGCCACGCCGTCGCCGGGGCACACGGCCTCGGCCGCCTCCAGGACGCACCCGTCGGCGTGTACGGCCAGGCGGCGCAGCACGAGCCGCTCCTGCTCGGTCAGCAGCTCCCAGCTCCAGTCGATCATGGCGGTCAGCGTCTTCTGGCGGGGAGGCGCACCCCGATGCCCGGTCGCCAGCAGCCTGAAGCGGTCGTCCAGCCGCTCCACCAGGCCGTCCACGCCCAGCGCCCGCACCCTGGTGGCGGCCAGCTCCAGCGCCAGCGGGATCCCGTCCAGCCGCCTGCACAGCAACGAGACGGCGGGGGTGGTCGTGTCGTCGAGCCGGAAATCGCTCTGCGCGGCCGCCGCCCTGGCCGCGAACAACCGGACGGCGCTGTCCTGCTCCAGCGGCGGCACGTTCAACACCACCTCGCCGGGCAGCGCCAGCGGCTCCCTGCTCGTCGCCAGGATCCGGAGCTCCGGCGCGGCCCGCAGCAGCGCCTCCGCCAGGTCCGCCACCTGGTCCACGACGTGCTCGCAGTTGTCCAGCACCAGTAGCACCCGCCGGTTGCGCAGCGCACGCGCCAGCCGGTCGCGTGCCGTACGCGGCTCGCCGCCCGGGTCGCGGATCTCCATGACCGCCATCACGAGCTCGGCCACCTCGCCGGACCGGGGCATGGAGGCCAGCTCGACCAGCCAGACACCGTCGGAGTGGGCGGAGACCAGCCGGCTCGCCGTCTCCACGGCCAGCCGCGTCTTGCCCACCCCGCCGGACCCGCAGAGCGTCACCAGCCGATTCGTGCCGAGCTGTGCGGACACCTCGGCCAATGACCCGTCCCGCCCGATCAGCTCGGTGAGCGGAACAGGCAGGTTGGTGGCGTGCCGTACCGCCGGAGCGAGGTCAGGGTCCTGGGCGAGGATGGCTCGCTGCAACTCGGCCAGCTCGGGGCCGGGGTCCAGGCCGAGCTCCTCGCCGAGCCGTTGTCGCAGGTCGGCGTAGCTGTCCAGCGCCTCGCTCTGCCGTCCGGCCCGATACAGGGCCTTCAGGTGTACGGCACGCAGCCGCTCACGCAGCGGATGCCGCGCCACCAGGTCGGCCAGCTCCCCGGCGAGCAGGGCGTGTTCTCCCAGCTGCAGCCGGGCCTCGGCGTACGCTTCCACCGCGGTCAGGCGCTGCTCCTCCAGCCGGGCGATCGCCGCCCTGGCGAACTCCTCGTCGGCGAAATCGGCGAACGCCGGGCCCCGCCACAGGGCCAGCGCGTCGGCCAGCAGCGCGGCCCGCGCTCCCGGGTCTTTCGCCGCTTGGGCCTGCTTGGTGAGCTCGGTGAACCGGTGCGCGTCCACGGCGTCCGCCTCCACCTGCAGCAGGTAGCCCGCGGGCCGGTGCGCCACCAGCTTCCGATCGCCCAGCGCCTTGCGCAGCTGCGAGACCCTGACCTGCAGCGTGGCCGACGGATTGGCGGGGGCGTCGTCTCCCCACAGGTCGTCGACCAGCCGGTCGGCCGACACCGGGCGGCCCTCGTGCAGGAGCAGGTCGGCCAGGATCGCGCGGACCTTCAGCCCACGGATCGTGACGGGCGCGCCGTCCGCGTCCCACACCATCAGCGGGCCAAGCACCCCAAACCGCATGACCGTCACCCTATGCCGGAGCGGTAAGAGCGGTGGAAGGAACCGGTAAGGGCCGCCCCGCACAGTAGTCACATGGCAAGCAACGAACGGCTGCGGGTGGCGGTGATCATCGGTAGCACCAGAAGCGGCAGGTTCGGCCCGACGGTGGCCGAGTGGTTCGCCGCCCAGGCCCGCAGGCGAAGGGAGCTGGAGGTCGACGTCGTCGATCTGGCCGAGGCGCGGCTGCCCGAGGTCCTCACCGACGAGGACGAGGAGCTGCCTGCCGAGGTGCGGGCGCTGGCTCCGCGGCTGGCCGCGGCGGACGGCTTCGTGGTGGTGACCCCCGAGTACAACCACAGCTTCCCCGCGCCGCTCAAGACCGCCATCGACTGGTACTACGCGGAGTGGCAGGCCAAACCGGTCGCCTTCGTGTCGTACGGCAGGGAGTCGGGCGGCCTGCACGCGGTCACCCAGCTCCGTGAGATCTTCGCCGTGCTGCGGGCGGTGGCCGTCACCGAGGCGGTCAGCCTGCCCTGCTACTGGGATCTCTTCGACGCCGACGGCTCCTGGCCCAAACGGGGCGCGAGCTGCCATGCGGCGGCCGGAATCACGCTTGACCAGCTGTCATGGTGGGCCCGTACGCTGCGGGCCGCCAGAAACGATCACCAATGGAGGCAACAATGAGGAAAGTCATCGCTTCGACCTACACCACGCTCGACGGCTACATCGACGAGCCGCAGAACTGGTCGTTCGACTACCGGACGGACGATGCCACCCAATACGCCCTGGATCTGATGCGCAGGTCGGACGCCCTGCTGTCGGGGCGGGCCACCTACGAGGGGTTCGCGTCGGTCTGGCCGACCAGGCCCAGCGACGAGTTCTCCGACCGGATCAACGGCATGCACCACTACGTGGTCAGCGACACCCTGGAGAAGGCCGACATCTGGGGCACCTCCACCATCATCAGGGGCGAGAACCTCGTCGAGGAGGTCACCAAGCTCAAGCGGCAGCCGGGCCGCGACATCATCATCTACGGCAACGGGCAGCTGACCGACGCGCTGTCGCAGGCCGGGCTGCTCGACGAGTACCACCTGTGGGTGCACCCCCTCATCGTCGGCGAGGGTGAGCCGCTGTTCAGGCGTGAGTCGAAGGCCAAGCTGAAGCTGCTGGAGAGCAGGACGTTCAGCTCCGGCCTGGTCATCCTGGTCTACCAGCCCGAGCAGTAGACCAGGACGACCGTTGCGAACCCGCCTCGGTCAGCGCTGTTGTGGAGGGTGATCGGGGCCCACCCATCTTCGGCACCGTCCGGATCGCGCCCAATTTCCGGCAAGGCGCAGACTCCACGGCGGTCTCGGACTTCAGGGCTGTCTCCTGTGATCGCCGAATTCGCCGTTGGTTTCACAGTCCCGCCGAATGCGATAAGCGACCTGAGCGGTTGGAATCCGGCCTTTAGCGATCTCTGCGGTCTTCAATGAGCTCGAGTGCTTCGGCGGGGACGTTGACCATGCCGCGTTCCGCGCCGAACGGGTCGGGATCGAGGGATACAGGGTAATTGCCGCTCGCCCAGCACTCAGCCATGGTGACGGTGAGGGGGCAGATCATTCCGGTCCAGCCGGCCTCGAAAAGCATGCCGCTCTGCCGGCTGGTGAACGTCTCCTTGAGTGCCACGCGGTCGCCAGTGTCGAATTTCGGCCGGAGGTAGACCTTCTTGTCGTGGTGAGCCACTTGATACCGGCCGGCGATCCGCTCGAGAGGGGTGCCTTCGACTCCGGGGAACGGGTCGGCGGAGTAGAGCCTTCGGCCGTCGTCCATGGCGACGAGGTGCTTGCCCTCGGCGCGCATGGTTCGAGGGTCTGCGTCGTCCGGGTAGATGATGGTTCCCTTGGCGCCGGCGGCGTACAAGGGCTCCGATCCCTTGTCCTGGCCTGCCCAGTCCTTCATCAACACCCCGGTGGACGGATCGATTTCTCCCCAGAAGGGCTTGACGAGCCGGACCCGGTCGCCCTCGCTGAATCCTTGGTGTTCCGGTGAACTGGATTCGTTCTGTTTCGGTGATGGAGGCATTTGGGCTGGGGGTGGCGGGTGATATTCCAGATGCTGTCGGTGCCGGCATGGCTTCGGATTTCTCCAGCCGTCGACGAACCAGGTGATCGGCCAGAGCATGCTCGCCCACACCGCGCTCGTCACCCCCACCTCTCCCGATGCGGGCCACACTCCGCACCTTCGGTGATAGTAGATTCGCGCGCTGATGCCGGCACCGATGAACCAGATGGCCAGGATAACGAATGCCGTCATGGCGATCCCTCCGGTGGGCCGGAAAAGTATGGTATATCGCGGAACGGTCCATGAACAGACTGAAAGACTCTCGTTTCCTCGGAGATCCTCTCATGCGGGATATATGCCGCATATTTCGCAATAGCCGCATTTTGCTGGCGGATTCCGGGTGCTTGACGTGGAAAAGCTCGCCGCGCATTATGCGTATCCCATCGAGCGATGTCCGAGAGTTGGCGCTCCATGCAGTGCGAAAGATGTTCCAGGGCAACGTATGAGTGTGATGTCTGCAAGGGGAAAGGCAGCATTTGGAGCGTTACGGGGTCGATGACGTGCACCGAGTGTGCCGCCACCGGCCGTCTCTGCCCGCACGATGGAAAATTCTGGAAGAAGTGATCAACAGCAGCCTCCACAATGCTCACCCTCTTCGTCCTCTTCGCCGCTTTTCTTGTACTTCGTCACGATCGTGATGTGGGTTGCCAGAGTGAAGGATGCCCTCCGAGTGATACTCCTCTGACCAGCATTTACGCCGGAGAGCTACAGGATCGATACTTTCGGTAGTCATCCGATTGAGGAGGTTCTCGCATGCTCACCGGCTTCCGACGCGACAAGCTCGCCCGCCGCTTCAGCCAGCTCGACTTCGACGGCGACGGGCAACTCCAGCATGACGATCTCGCGACCATGGCCGCCCGCCTGTGTGATGGGCTCGTTCCGGCGGACCGGCCCGATCTGCGTGCGGAGTTCGCCACCGCCTACGACGAGCTGTGGAAGGCATTGCTCGGCTCCGCCGACGCCGACAAGGACGGCAAGGTCTCCCTGGAGGAGTACGTAACGGCCGTTGAGAGGGACCCGGCACGATTCGAGGGATCGGTCCGGCGCATCGGCATGGCCCTGTTCGACTCGATCGACGACGACGGCAGCGACGTCGTCGATCCCCAGGAGCTCTTCCGCCTCGGCAGCGCCTTCGGTCTGTCCAGGCAGGAGACCGATGCCCTGTTCGAGCGGCTGGACCGTGACGGCAGCGGCGAGATCGGCAGCGAGGAGTGGCTCGCCGCCATCCGGGACTTCTACTACGGCGACGATCCGGAGTCGGCCGGAAGCCTGCTGTTCGGGCGCGTGCTCTGATCGTGGCCTTCCTGGACATCGACGCCCTGGTCGGCCTGTTCCCCGGCCAGGGCGGTTACCGCAAGGGAGCGCTCGCCTCCTTCTGGGATGAGGGCGACCCGGTCCTGCGGGGTGTGCTGGCGGAGATCGACGAGGTCGCGCTACGTGTCCTCGGCACGGACATCGGTTCGCAGATCTTCGGGCCCGCGGCAGCGATTCCGGAAGGCCCAGAGCTTTTCCAGCTGGCCGTCTACACCGTGTCCGTCGCGACGTACGAGCTGCTGCGGGTCCGTGAGGTCGAGTTCGGCCTGCTGGTCGGGCACAGCATGGGCGAGTTCGCCGCGCTCGTGGCCGGTGGGGCGCTCACCGTCGCGCAGGGCGCCGAGATGCTCTGCCACCGGATCGCGGCGACCGCGGGCACCTCCGGCGGCATGCTCTCCCTGAGCTGCGACGTCCGGCGGGTGGAGCAGATCCTCGACCTTGCGGCGGAGCCCCATGTGGTGGTCGCCGTCGTGAACGGCCGGTCACAGGTGGTCGTCTCCGGCCCGGAGCAGGGGTTGGCCAGGATCGGGGCGGTGGCGGACGCGCTCGGGCTCCCTGCGGTCCGGCTCCCGGCCCCTGCCCCCTTCCACAACGACCTGATGTCCGGGGTCAGGACCGAGGTGGTCAAGCGGCTGGGAAGGGTGCGGTGCGCCCCGACGCGTACGCCCGTCTACTCGCCCATCCTGGGCCGGTGCTACCGGGGCGACGACGACCTGGTGGACATTCTCGGGATGCATCTGGTGACACCCGTTCGATTCGACACGACGATCACCCGGCTGCACGAAGCAGGCGCGAGGGTCTTCATGGAGGTCGGTGCCGGTCGCACGCTCACCGGTCTGGTGAAGGCGGCACACCCCCAGGTCGTCATCCTGCCCGCCCTGACCGAGCCGGCCGCCGTGGACACCGAGGACACCGATGAGCCCGTCGATGTCCCCTCGCCCCAGCCGTCCACCACGGACGAGGAGGTCATGGCGCAGCTTCGAGCGATCTACGCGGCTGCCCTGGACTATCCCGAGGACGTCCTCACCGCCGACGCCCATCTGGAGGCCGAACTCGGCGTGGATTCGGTCAAACGCATCCAGTTGCTGGGCCGGGTCGGCCGGCACTTCGGGCTGGAGCCTTCCGCCGTCAACGGGATCGCGGACCACGAGACCCTCGGCGACATCGCCGGCCAGGTGATCGCCTCGCTGGAGGCCAGCGGTGGCAGGTGAGCCGGAATGGGGCGGCTTCGCGGGCAAGACAGCGCTGGTCACGGGGGGTGCGGGGGAGGTCGGCAGCCACATTGTCGAATACCTCGCCCGGGCCGGCGCGGAGGTGATCGTCAACTGTTTCCACTCCTATGACCGCGGCAAGGAACTGGCGGCCCGGCTCACCGCCGAAGGTCTGCGGGTGCGGGCCGTACGTGCCTCGGTGGCCCAGCCCGCCCAGGTCGAGCACATGTTCGCGGAGATCGACCGGCTGGACCTATTGGTCAACAACGCGGCGACGGGACAGTTCGCCGACCACGCGGCGACCACGGAAGAGGCCCTGGACCGGGCCTTCGCCACCAACGTCAAGGGCGCGCTGTGGTGTGCCAGGGCGGCCCGCCCGCGCATGCCGCGCGGCGGCGTGATCGTGAACGTCTCATCGATCGGCGCCCAGCGCGCGGTCCGCGACTACCTGCCGACCGGCGTGACCAAAGCCGCGCTGGAGGCTCTCACCCGTTACCTGGCCGTCGAATTCGCACCGTACGGGATCAGGGTCAACACCGCCTCCAGCGGCCTGATCGACAACCCGACCGGCCGCCTGTTCCCGCAGGCCGAGCAGTTCCGGAGTGCGGTGGAGGCGGCGACCCCGATGGGCCGGCTGGCCGCTTCCCGGGAGCTGGCGAGTCTGGTCCTGCTGCTCGCCTGCGAGCACGCCTCGTTCGTCACCGGGCAGACCCTGCTGGCCGACGGAGGGCTCTCCCACATCCACACCGCCGCCCCGACGACGGCCACCCCACCGCCCCGGCCCGCGGAGCCCGGCTCCGACGCGATCGCCGTGGTCGGCATGGGACTCGCGATCCCCGGCGCGCGATCGCCTGACGACTATTGGCGCCTGCTCCGCTCGGGCGAGCCCCAGCTGTCCGACCCGCCGGCCGAGCGCTGGAGAGTGGCGGACTTCGCGGCGGTCACCGGCGACGAACCCGACAAGACCTACACACAGATGGGCGGCTTCCTCGACGCCCACGGTGCCCCGGACGAGGATCACGCGCTGGGCTGGCTGCGGCACAGCGTGTCCCAGGCGCTGAAAGGGGTCGCCACCACCGCCGGAGATCGCTTCACCCTCAGCCTGGGGTACACCGCCGACGGCAGCCAGCACCAGGAGGAGTCGCTGTTCCGCGACGAGGTGCTCGCACGGGCGAGGAGCCTGCCCCCGTCCTCGCGGCTCGAAGAGCTGGTCAACGCCCGGTACGGCGGACGCGGTGCGGCAGTGTCCCATCTGCCGCACCGGCTCGTCCACGCGGTGGCCGAGGGCTTGTTGCCGCCCGGGACCCGTACCCATCTCGTCGACACCGCGTGCTCGTCCTCGCTGTACGCGCTCGACCTGGCGCGGCGAGAACTGCTCGCCGGCCAGGCCGACGTGGCCGTGTGCGGTGGCGCGAGCGTGCTGACGCCGACGCTGCAGGTGATGTTCGCCAAGAACGGCGGGCTGGCTCGCGGCGACGCCGTCCGCGCGCTGTCATCGGATGCCGACGGCGTGCTGTTCTCCGACGGCGCGGCCGTCGTGGTGCTCAAACGGCTCGGCCGTGCGCTGGCCGACGGCGACACCGTCCACGGCATCATCAGCGGCGTGGGGCTGTCGGCCGACGGCCGCGGTACCTCGATCTACAAGCCGGCGGCGGCGGGGCAGCAGCGCGCGATCGCCAGGGCGCTCGCCTGCTCGGGACTGCCCGCCGAGGATGTGTCCCTGATCGTGGCACACGCGACCGGGACGCCGAGGGGCGACGCCGTGGAACTCTCCGCCCTGCGCCAGTGCTACGCCACGGGACGTCCGCTGCACGTCGTCTCCAACAAGTCCCTGATCGGGCACACCGGCTGGGCGGCGGGGGCGGCCTCGGTCATCCATCTCCTCCTTGCGCTGCGGCACGGCGAGATCCCCGCACAGCCGCTTTCGAGCGGCCCGCAGCTCTCGGGTACGGAGATCGACATCCCCTCAAGGCACACGCCCTGGCCGTCCGAGGGCACCCGGGGACGGGCCGGGGCGGTCTCGGGGTTCGGGTTCGGCGGCACCAACGCGCACGTCGTGATCCAGGAGTATCGACCCGCCGCCGCGCCTCCCGCCCCGGAACCGGACACGCAGGAGATGGTGATCGTCGGGTGTTCCACGGTGCTCCCGCAGGAGGGCTCGGGGTTCGGCGCCGACTACCCTCCGCCCCCGCTGGAGGAGCTCACCCTTCCGCAGGCGAACGTCCGCCGCATGGACCGGGTCCAGCTGATGCTGGTGCAAGGGGTCCACCGCCTGCCCGCCGAGGTGCGATCGTTCATCGAAGCCCGCAGCGAACGCGGCGGTGTCATTGTCGGCCACTGCGGCCCGACGCGTACGGCGATGCTGCTGCGGGCCCGCACCCACGCCGACGAGCTGGACGGCCTGCTTCCCGATGGCGACCCCGAACTGAAGGCGTTCGCCTCCCGGCTGCGTGCGGAGCTGGAGGGCCTGGCCTTGCCGCCCACGGAGGACTCCTACCCGGGTTGCATGCCGAACCTGGCGGCCGGCCGGCTGTCCAACCGGTTCGATCTGCGCGGCCTCAACATGAGCGTGGACCAGGGGGAGGCGTCCCTGATAGAGGCCTTCCAGGTGGCGGCGCACTACGTGGGCGACGGCACATTGGAGGTGGCGCTGGTCTGCGGCGCGCACGGCAACAGCCTTCCCGCGTTCACCGCCTTGTTCCCCGGCAGGTCGCTCGCCGAGGGCGCGTTCCTGTTCGCCGTGACCAGCCGGGAGATCGCCGAGAGCGCCGGCCTGCCCGTTCTCGCGACCGTACGGTCCGCACGCCCGACCTCCGCCGCACCGGTCCGGCGCGGAGAGACCCTGGCGGGCGCGGAGGGCGGACGCGAGATCATCGACTTCCTCCAGGGCACCGACGACGAGCTGCGGCTCGTCCGCGGGGACGAGACGACCGGCCGCGAGCTTGTCCTGACCCGCAGAACGGCGCCTGCGGACGCGCTGGCCCGGCACGTCCTGTCCCTCGCCCCGTCGGAGCCGAGCCGCGAGCGTCCCGCCCGGCCCTTCATCCCGCCCGGGACGCTGGTCATCACCAACGACCCCGTCGCCGTCCCGGAATCCCAGGCGCTCCTCGTCGTCGAGGACGACCGCATCGTCCTCCACCAGGACGGCACCGCCACCCCGCTGCCCCTGAACGAGTCACTGTGCTCGGGCCTGCGGCCCGAGCACCTGCGCATCCTGGTCGACCTGCGCGGACCGGCCACGAGCCGGCTGCACGACGCGATGTTCCTGGCCGTACGCGCCTGCGCGGGACGGTTCAGCGGCGGCAACTCCGTCACCGTCCTGCTCTACCACGCGGCAGACGACCCTCAGGTCGGTCTGTACACCGGATTCGTCAAGGTGCTGGCCCTGGAGTTCCCCGCATCCGAGGTCCTGGCCGTCGTGCACGACGGGGACCTTCCCGCGGCGCTGGCCGACGCGGCCGGCGAGAGCGGCGAACAGCACCTGCTGCCCGTCATCTACTACCGCGGTGGCCGCCGCCTCGCGGTGAGGGCACAGCAGCGGCCGACCGTGGGCACCGACGTGCCGCTGACCCGCGACTCGCTCGTCGTGGCCGCGGGTGGGGGCCGCGGCATCGGCGCCGAACTCCTCAAGGGCATAGCCCGGGCGAGCGCACCGCGGATCGTCGTGCTCGGCACCAGCCGGCCCCATGACATCCCGGAAGCCGCGAGGCAGGGCCGCGCCGCGTTCATCAAGGCCCGTCCCCGCGGGCAGTCGCCCGCCGAGGCGAGCCACGCCTACGACCGGCACGTTCAGGCCATGCAGGTCCGCGACACGCTCGCCGAACTCACCGCGCTCTGCGGCGAGAACAGGGTGGTCCACCACGTCTGCGATCTGCTCGACGCGGATTCCGTGGCCCGGGTCATGGCTGATGTCCTGCGCGGCTCGCCCCGAGTGGATCTGCTGCTCAATCTCGCCGGGGTCAACCGCAACCACGCTCTCGCCACCAAGAGCCTCGCGGAGTTCCGGCACGTACGCGACTTCAAGCGGGACGTCCACCGCAACCTCACCCGCGCGTTCGCCGACCACCCGCCCGCGCTCTGGTACAACGTGGGCTCCTACGCCGGCTTCTTCGCCCTTCCGGGCGACTCCGACTATGCGGCGACCAACGACTATCTCTTCCACCAGGCGGAGAAGAGCCCGGCCGAGCACACCATCGGATTCAGCCTCTGGCGAGAGACCGGGCTCGCCGCCTCAGCGCTCCAGCAGGCCCACTTCGACCAGGGCGGCCTGCTGACCGCCATGAGCAGCGACGAAGGCGTCCGGCACTTCATGCGGGAGCTGGCGGCCCAAGACCGGCCGCCGGCGACGGTGCTGCTCGGCCCCCGCGAGATCAAGGCCATCGAACGCACCGCACCCGGCTACCGCGCTTGGTGCCACGGCGCCTTCTTCGCCGGCCGGATCAACGAGCTCGAAGCCGGCACCATCACCTTCACCAGGCGGTTCGACCTGGACAGGGACGGCTACCTCGAACAGCACCTGGTGCGCGGCTTCCCGACTCTGCCCGGCGCCTTCCACATCGGCATCGCCGCGGACGCGGCGCGACTCCTGTGCCCCGGGCGCTTCCCCGTCGCCTTCGAGAACCTCCGGCTCGACAGCTTCCTGCACGTCCACGCCCGCGACCGGCCGCATCTGGTCCAGGTCACCGGCAGGCTGACCGCCCCCGACAGGATCCACGTCCGGGTGAGCGGGGACGTGCGTGCCCCGGACGGCCGCGTCCTCGTCCACGACCGGCTGCACGCCTGCCTCGACGTCCTGCTCGGTGATGACCCGCCGCAGGCTCCGCGCTGGGAGCCCTGGCCGGACGCGCCCGGCGGCGAACTGGTCAATCCCTGTGTGGCTGGCGCCCCCGTGATCGAACTGACCGGGCTGTTCGCCGGGATGCACCATGCGCGGGTCCACCCGCAGGGGCGCCGCGCCGAGCTCCACGTGGACCTCGCCGAGATCGCGCGCTGGTTCCCGGAAAGCACCCTGCCCGTCGTCCAGCTCGACGGACTGTTCCAGCTGGCCACGCTCCAGCCGCCGGGGCCGATCGACATCGTGGTGCCCAAGACCGCCGCCCGGGTCGAGCTGTTCGATGTCGCGCCGGCAGGACCGCTTGCCCTCGTCGAGCAAGGCTCCGCCCTGCTGTCGGTGTCGCCGGACGGCACGGTCGCCGCCCGGGTCACGGAGCTCGTCCCGGCCTCGATCGCCCACCGCCCAGAACCGGCCCCCAGACAGGCCCCAGGAAAGGAACCCATCGATGCACGACTTGAGCAGGAGCAAGCTCGATAACCTTTTCCACCTGCTCGACACCGACGGCGACAGCAAGATCGACAAGGCGGACTTCGAGAACGCCGCCGACCGCATCACTGCGCGCTGCCAAGCCGGCGAGGCGGCCGGCGACGAGCTCCGCTCCCGGCACGCCGAACTGTTCGACGTGCTGTACCCGCCGGGCCCGGTGACCAGGGAACGCTTCCACCAGCCCCGCCCTGTCCCGCGCGAGGCATTGGGGCGCCTGGCCGAGGCGGTCGTGGCGGTCTGCGACACCGACCGCGACGGCGAGCTGGACTCCGCGGAATTCCGCGCTTTCCTGGGCGGGTGGGGCCTGGCCGAGCGTGACGCCGACATGGCCTTCCGCCACCTCGACATCGACTTCAGCGGCACCGTCTCAGCGCAGGAACTCGCCGAGACCTTCGAGGAGTTCTACTCCAGCGACGACCCCCACGTACCGGGCACCTGGCTGTTCGGCCCGATCGCCCACCAGCAGACCGCGCGGATCCCGTACCCCACCCCGGACGAGCTCTCGGGGGAGGCCCGGCGACTGCTGCAGGCGCTCCCGCCGCTCAACATCTTCCGGATGGCCGCGCACGCGCAGACCGTGTTCCCCGCCGCCATGGGCTTCTCACGCGCGGTCCTCGCCGACATGACACTGCCCGGGGACCTTCGCGAGCTGGCTGTTCTTCAGGTCGCCGTGGACCTCGGCGCGACGTACGTATGGACCCAGCACGTGAGCGCCGCCCAGGCCGAACACACCGCGCGGTCCAAAATGATCGCGATCCGCGACGGCCGTCTCGACGCGCCCTGCCTGACCGAGGCGGAGCAGGCGACGGTGAGCTTCACCGCGGAGGTCCTGCATCGCGGCTCGGCCTCCGACACGACGTTCGCCCGGTTGCGCCGCCATCTGTCGCCGCGTCAGATCGTGGAGCTGCTCATCGTCACCGGCTTCTACACCATGCTCGGCCGAATCTCGACAGCGCTCGCCCTGGACGCCGACGCCTCCCAAGGCGACGCGGTGGTCGGCTACGCCACCGGCAGCGCCTGACCCCGAGACTTCGCGTTACGGGAGCCGACCCCAGATCGTGCAAGTTTCTCAGTCCCGGCCGCTCCGCGCTCTGCCGGACGGCGACCCGACCGGGCATCGTGTCGTCGCCGTTCCGCGGCGCGGCCTCGCCCTCAGCGTTCGATCCTGCCGGTGACCCCTGCTGGGAACTCTTCGATGCCGAGCACCCGTAGCAGCTCCAGCCGCTCGCGGGTCTCGTCGTCCGCCGGGGTGAACACCAGCAGTTGCTGCCCCTGGTCGGGCGTGATCAGGGTCTCGCAGTCCATCACCAGGGGGCCCACCCGCGGGTGCAGCAGGGTCTTGCGGTTGGCGCGCCGTACCGCCACCTCGTGTTCGGCCCACAGCCGCCGGAAGTCGGCGCTCACGGCCTGCAGCCGGTCGATGAGCCCGGTGACCGTCGGGTCACCGGTCCGCCGCCCGGCGACCGCGCGCAGGTCGGCCACGATCTGGCGGGCCTGATGCTCCTGCTCCTCGGGCGGGTGGACGGCGCGGGCCGCGGGGTCGGTGAACCAGCGGTACACGACGTAGCGCCGGTCGCCGGAGAGGCGCGTGTGGTCGCCCATCACCAGGAGGGCCGCCCGGTTCTGGGCGAGAACCTCGCCCAGGTCGGACAGCACCACGGCCGGCGTGTCGCCGAGCAGGTCGAGCATGCGCATCAGGCCGGCGCGGGCCAGGCGAGCCACCCCTTCGGCGGGCGGAGGATGGTGACCGGCCAGGTGGAACAGATGGTCGCGCTCGTCGTCGGACAGGCGCAACGCCCGCGCCAGCGCGCCGAGCAACTGCGTGGACGGCTGGCTGCTGCGACCCTGCTCCAGGCGTACGACGTAGTCCACCGACATGCCGGCGAGCATCGCCACCTCCTCCCGGCGCAGGCCGCTGGTGCGGCGGCGGGGGCTGTCGGCCAGGCCCACCTCGGCCGACCGGATCGCCTCGCGGCGGCGGCGCAGGAAGTCGGCGAGCTGCTCACGTTCCATGGCTCCATCCTGCCTCGCGGCCGGCGAGCCGAGCCAGGGAGCGGCTCTCCCATGATGAACGCTCCGCTTCCGCCCGCCCCGGCGTGCCGTCCAGAGTGAGGGACGAGATCGACGACGAGGGAGAACACCATGCAGACACGAACCCTGGGCCGCACCGGACCGGCCGTTTCCGCGCTGGGCCTGGGCGCGATGGGCATGTCGGGCGGGTACGGCGCGACCGATCGCGCGGAGAGCATCGCCACTGTGCACGCCGCGCTGGAGGCCGGCGTCACGCTGATCGACACCGGCGACTTCTACGCCATGGGCCACAACGAGCTGCTGCTCGCCGAGGCGCTGCGCGGCCGGGACCGGGACAGCTACCAGCTGAGCGTCAAGTTCGGGCAGATGCGGGGGCCGGGCCACGAGCTCGGCGGGCAGGACGGCCGCCCCGAGGCGGTGAAGAACTTCCTGGCCTACTCGCTGACCCGGCTGGGCACCGACCACATCGACATCTACCGTCCGGCCCGGCTGGACCGGGCGGTGCCGATCGAGGAGACGGTGGGCGCGATCAAGGAGATGGTCGACGCCGGGTACGTACGGCACATCGGGCTGTCGGAGGTCGACGCGGCCACGATCCGCCGGGCGCACGCCGTGCACCCGATCGCCGACCTGCAGATCGAGTACTCGCTGCTCTCGCGGGCGGTGGAGGCGGACGTCCTGCCCACGCTGCGGGAGCTCGGCATCGGCCTGACCGCCTACGGCGTCCTCGGCCGCGGCCTCATCTCCGGGCACTGGGCCGCCGACCGCACCGCCGGCCCCGGCGACATGCGCGGATTCAGCCCGCGGTTCTCCGGCGGGAACCTGGAGCACAACCTCGCCCTCGTGGACGCGCTGCGCCGGGTCGCCGAGGCCAAGGGCTGCACCGTCGCCCAGCTGGCCATCGCCTGGGTGGCCGCGCAGGGTGAAGGCATCGTGCCGCTGGCCGGCGCCCGCACCCGCGAGCGGCTGGCCGAGGCGCTGCCCGCGATGGACGTGAGTCTCACCGCGGACGACCTCGCCGACATCGAGAAGGCGGTGCCACCGGGTGCGGCGCGGGGCGACCGGTACCCGTCCGCGTTCATGTCCGACCTCGGTGTGGGCAACTGAGCCTTGCGGGGTGTCCGGCCCTGCCTACTGGGTCGGCCCGGGCTGGCCGCTGCCGAACACCTCCTGGACGAGCTGCTGCGTGGCCTGCTGGAAGGCCGCTCCCAGGGACATGGCGGCATCGTCGGGGTAGTTGAGTGCGGCGGTGAGGGTCTTGCTGCCGTCGGGGGTGCTGTACATGAGCGCGGCGTGGCCGGCCATGCCGCCGTTGTGGGTGATGATGGTGCCGCCGCCGGGTGCCTCCTGCACGAACACGCCCAGGCCGTAGCCGGCCTTGGCCTCCGGGGTGCACATCTCGGCCAGCAGCTCGCTGGGCAGGAGCTTGCCGCCGACCAGCGCGGTGATGAAGGTGTGCAGGTCGCGGGTG
>NZ_JBQQCB010000118.1:0-31675 GCF_052246675.1 Nonomuraea sp. KM90
CGAACGCCTCCAGCACCCGCCGGTCGCTGGCGTTCAGCAGGCCGCCCCGCGCGGCGAGCACCAGCCGCTCGTCGATCCGCACGTCGGTGTCGGCCACGCCGGGGCTGGTGCACGGGGTCGTGCCGGTGGTCGCCACGATGCGCCACGCCTCGGGCTGGGACCGGTCGTCCGGGGTGGGCTCGCCGGTGCGTTCGAGCAGCGTGACCGAGTCGAGGGAGAACGTCTCGCGCAGGCGGCCGAGCAGCGAGGACAGCGCGGCCTCGCCGCGCAGCACGTGCCCGGCCAGCGTGGACAGCGCCTCCGCGTCCGCGCGGGCCCGGGCCGCCTCCCTGGTACGCCGGGCCGCCAGGTCGACGATCGCGCTGACCGCGGCGGCCACCAGCAAGAACACGACGAGCGCGAGGAAGTTCTCCGGATCGGCGATGGTCCAGGTGGCGAGCGGCGGCGTGAAGAACCAGTTGAGCAGGAGTGACCCGCCGACCGCCGCCGTGATCGCCGGCCAGGTCCCGCCGATCAGCGCGACGCCGACGACCAGGCACAGGAACAGCAGGATCTCGCTGGGCAGCGAGATCACGTCGCGGAAGGGCAGGAGGGCGGCCGTCAGCAGCGGCAGGCCGGCCGTCGCGACCGCCCAGCCGGCCAGCCGGCGCTTGCTCGTCAGCGCCGCCCGGGAGCGGTCGTGATGCCGGCGCCCCTTCTTGGCCTCCTCGTGCGTGATCATGTGGACGTCGATCGACCCGGACAGTGCCGTGGTCTCCACGCCGACGCCGCGCGAGAGGACCTGCGCGAACCGGCCGCGCCGGGAGGCGCCGAGGACGAGCTGGGTGGCGTTGACGCCGCGGGCGAAGTCGAGCAGCGCCCGCGGGATGTCGTCGCCCACGACCTGGTGGTAGGTGCCGCCCATGCTCTCCACCAGCGTGCGCTGGCGGGCCAGGTTGGCCGGATCGCCACCGGCCAGCCCGTCCGCGCTGGTGACGTGGACGGCCAGCAGGTCCGCGCCCGTGGTACGGGCGGCGATGCGGGCCGCCCGGCGGACCAGGGTGTCACCCTCCGGCCCGCCGGTCAGGGCGACGACCACCCGCTCGCGGGTCTCCCAGGTGCCGGCGATGCCGTGGTCGGCGCGGTAGCGGTCGAGCTGGTCGTCGACCTTGCCGGCGACCCACAGCAGGGCCAGCTCGCGCAGCGCGGTCAGGTTGCCGACGCGGAAGTAGTTCGACATGGCCGCGCTGACCTTCTCCGGCGCGTACACGTTGCCGTGTGCCATGCGGCGGCGCAGCGCCTCCGGCGACATGTCGACCAGCTCGACCTGGGTGGCCCGGCGCACCACCTCGTCCGGCACGGTCTCGCGCTGCGGGATGCCGGTGATCTGCTGCACGACGTCGTTGACGGACTCCAGGTGCTGGATGTTCACCGTGGAGATCACGTCGATGCCGGCGTCGAGGATCTCGTCGATGTCCTGCCAGCGCTTGGCGTTCTTCGAGCCGGGCACGTTGGTGTGGGCCAGCTCGTCGATCAGCGCCGCCGTGGGCGCGCGCTCGATGACGGCCTCGGCGTCCAGCTCGGTGAAGGTGGCCCCGCGGTGGACCAGCGTCCGGCGGGGGATCATCTCCATCCCCTCCAGCAGCGCGGCGGTGCGGGGGCGGCCGTGGGTCTCGACGAAGCCCACGACCACGTCCCGGCCGCGCTCGCGGGCGCGGCGGCCCTCGCTCAGCATCGCGTACGTCTTGCCCACCCCGGGGGCCGCCCCGAGGTAGACCCGCAGGCGGCCCCTCCTCACGACCGGTCCAGCGCCAGGTTGAGCTCGAGCACGTTGACGGCGGGCTCGCCCATGAAGCCGAGGGCGCGGCCGGTGGTGTGCTCGTCGATCAGCGCCTTCACCTGCTCGACCGGCATCCCGCGCTCGTTGGCGACGCGGGGCGCCTGGAGGCCGGCGTAGGCGACGGAGATGTGCGGGTCGAGGCCGGAGCCGCTGGCGGTGACCGCGTCCGCGGGGACCGCGGGCGTACCGGAGTTCCCGCGGACCGGGACGGTGCGGCCGGCCGCGTAGTCCTCGCCCGGCTTCGCGCACTCCACCGTCAGGCCCTGGTAGGTGGGGAGGAACGGGGCGGCGGGGCAGGCCTGGTTGACGCTGACGGCGCGGTCGGGGAAGACCTTCAGCACCGCGCCGACCCCGTCGGGGGTGCAGTACGGGCGGGCGCCGCTGACGCCCTCCAGCTCGCCGACCGCCCGGGAGCGGGCGCACACCTGGGTGAGCAGCGACAGCCTGCCCTCGTCCGCGCCGTGGGGCGGCACGTCGATGACGTCTTCGGGGCCGAGGTTGCTGGCGCTGGTGGAGGTGGGGTCGTAGCCGTCACCGGCCGCCGACGGGCGGGACTGGAAGTACTTGCGGACGGGGTTGCCGTCGGCGCCGGTGAAGGACTGGCCGATCAGCGAGCTGCCGACGGCCTTGCCGTCCTTCTCGATGACCGAGCCGTTGGCGTGGTCATTGAACAGCGCCTGGGCCACGCCGGTGGCGGCCAGGGGGTAGATGACGCCGGTGACCACCGTGAGCACGAGCAGCGCGCGCAGGGCGGCCACGTGCTGGCGGATCCAGCTGGGCATGCGGTTCATTTATGACATCCCCGGAAGGAACTGGATGATGAGGTCGATGATCTTGATGCCGATGAACGGCGCCACGATCCCGCCCAGGCCGTAGACGTAGAGGTTGCGGGACAGCAGCTTGGCGGCGCTGGAGGGCCGGTAGCGCACCCCGCGCAGGGCCAGCGGGATCAGCGCGATGATGACCAGCGCGTTGAAGACGACCGCCGCCAGGATCGCCGACTGCGGGCTGGACAGGCGCATGATGTTGAGCGCGTCCAGGCCCGGGTAGACGGCGGCGAACATGGCCGGGATGATCGCGAAGTATTTCGCGATGTCGTTGGCGATGGAGAACGTGGTCAGCGCGCCCCGGGTGATGAGCAGCTGCTTGCCGATCTCGACGATCTCGATGAGCTTGGTCGGGTTGGAGTCGAGGTCGACCATGTTCCCGGCCTCCTTGGCGGCGGAGGTGCCGGTGTTCATGGCCACGCCGACGTCGGACTGGGCCAGGGCGGGGGCGTCGTTGGTGCCGTCGCCGGTCATCGCGACCAGCCGGCCGCCCTCCTGCTCCTTCCTGATCAGCTCCAGCTTGTCCTCGGGAGTGGCCTCGGCCAGGAAGTCGTCCACCCCGGCCTCGTCCGCGATGGCCTTGGCGGTCAGCGGGTTGTCGCCGGTGATCATGACGGTGCGGATGCCCATCCGGCGCATCTCGTCGAAGCGCTCCCGCATGCCGGCCTTGACCACGTCCTTGAGGTGGATCACGCCGAGCACCCGGCCCTTCTCGGCCACGACCAGCGGGGTCCCGCCGGAGGCCGAGACGCCGTCCACGATGTGGCCGATCCCGTCGGTGGGGTGGCCACCGGCGTCGCGGACCCACTTCATCACCGCCGTGGCCGCTCCCTTGCGCACCTCGCGGCCGGCCAGGTTCACCCCGGACATGCGGGTCTGGGCGGTGAACTGCACCCACTCGGCGCCGTGGATCTCCCGCTCGCGCAGGCCGTACCGCTCCTTGGCGAACACCACGATCGAGCGGCCCTCGGGCGTCTCGTCCGCCAGGCTCGACAGCTGCGCCGCCTCGGCGAGCTCCTGCTCGGTGACGCCGTCCACCGGGACGAACTCGGCCGCCTGCCGGTTGCCCAGGGTGATCGTGCCGGTCTTGTCCAGCAGCAGCGTGGACACGTCCCCGGCCGCCTCGACCGCCCGCCCGGACATCGCCAGCACGTTGCGCTGGACGAGGCGGTCCATGCCGGCGATGCCGATCGCCGACAGCAGCGCCCCGATCGTGGTCGGGATCAGGCACACGATCAGCGAGACCAGCACGATCCCGGTCACGCCGTCGGCGGTCAGCGCGAGCGAGTCGGGCACCCCGGGGTTGATGGACTTGGCGTAGACGGCCAGCGGCTGCATCGTGGCGGTGGCGACCAGGAAGATGATCGTCAGCGCGGCCAGCAGGATGTTGAGCGCGATCTCGTTCGGCGTCCGCTGCCGGTTCGCGCCCTCGACCAGGGCGATCATCCGGTCCACGAAGCTCTCGCCCGGTTTCTGGGTGATCCGCACGATGATGCGGTCGGACAGCACCTTGGTGCCGCCGGTCACCGCCGACCGGTCGCCGCCGGACTCGCGGATCACGGGCGCGGACTCGCCGGTGATGGCCGACTCGTCCACCGACGCGATGCCGTCGACCACGTCGCCGTCACCGGGGATGGTCTCCCCGGCCTCGACGACCACGAAGTCGCCCTGCCGCAGCTCGGGCGCGCCGACCGTGTCCCACTCCGGCGACGTGCGGCTCTTCAGCCGGCGCGCGGTGGTGTCCCGCTTGGCGGCGCGCAGCGTGGCGGCCTGGGCCTTGCCCCGGCCCTCGGCCACGGCCTCGGCCAGGTTGGCGAAGACGACGGTCAGCCACAGCCACACGACGATGGCCCAGGCGAACCAGGACGGGTCGGCGATCGCCAGCACGGTGGTGAACACCGCGCCGATCTCGACGATGAACATCACCGGGTTGCGCCACAGGCTCAGGGGGTTGAGCTTCTTCAGCGCGTCCGGCAGGGATCTGAACATCTGCTCGGGGTCGAGCAGGCCGCCGCCGACCCGGCTCTTCTCCTTCGGGGTCGTTGACATGGTCAGAGAAGTCCTTCTGCGAGGGGTCCGAGCGCCAGTGCCGGGAGGAAGGTGAGGGCGACCAGGATGATCGTCACGCCGACCACCATGCCGACGAACTGCGGCCGGTGGGTGGGCAGCGTGCCGGCCGAGGCGGGCACCGGCGCCTGCCGGGCCAGCGAGCCGGCCAGCGCCAGCGCCAGCACGATCGGCAGGAACCGGCCGAAGGCCATGCACAGGCCGAGCGTGGTGTTGTGGAAGGTGGTGTTCACGCTGACGCCGGCGAAGGCGGAGCCGTTGTTGTTGGAGGCGCTGGTGTAGGCGTACAGGATCTCCGACAGGCCGTGCGGGCCGGAGTTCAGCATGGCCGAGCGGCCCACTTCGGTGCCCATGGCCAGCGCCGTGCCGATGAGCACCAGCACCGGGGTGACCAGGAAGTACAGCGAGGCGAGCTTGATCTCGCGGGCGCCGATCTTCTTGCCCAGGTATTCCGGCGTGCGGCCGACCATCAGGCCCGCCACGAAGACGGTGATGACGGCCAGGATCAGCATGCCGTACAGGCCCGCGCCGACGCCGCCCGGCGCCACCTCGCCGAGCAGCATGTTGAAGATCAGCATGCCGCCGCCGAGCGCGGTGTAGGAGTCGTGGAAGGAGTTCACCGATCCGGTGGAGGTCAGCGTGGTGGCGGAGGCGAACATGCCGGAGTTCGACACGCCGAAGCGCGACTCGCGGCCCTCCATCGCCTGCCCGATCGCCTGCGGCACGGTGCCGCCCGCGCTCAGCTCGGCCCAGTTCGTGACGCCGATGCTGATGACGGCGATAATCGCCATCACGCTCACGATCGCGTAGCCCTGGCGGTTGTCGCCGACCATGCGGCCGAACGTGCGCGGCAGGGCGGCGGCGATCACCACCAGCAGGAAGATCTCCACCCAGTTCGTCCACGACGTGGGGTTCTCGAACGGGTGGGCGGAGTTGACGTTGAAGATGCCGCCGCCGTTGGTGCCCAGGTCCTTGATCGCCTCCTGCGAGGCGGCCGCGGCCGGGGTGAACGTCTGCTCGCCGCCGGTCAGCGTCGTCCACGTGCTGTGGTCGGCGAAGGTCTGGATCACCCCGCCGGCGACCAGCACGATCGCCGCGACGAACGCGATCGGCAGCAGGATGCGGAGCGTGCCGCGTACGAGGTCCACCCAGAAGTTGCCGAGCGTGTCGGCCTTCCTGCGGGCGAAGCCGCGCACCAGGGCGATGGCCACCGCCATGCCGACCGCCGCGGAGACGAAGTTCTGCACCGCCAGGCCGGCCGTCTGGACGACGTGGCCCATGGTGGCCTCGCCCGAGTACGCCTGCCAGTTGGTGTTGGTGACGAAGCTGACCGCGGTGTTCCAGGCCAGCGCCGGCTCCACCGGCTCCATCCCGAGGGACAGGAACAGGTGGTTCTGCAGGCGCTGCAGCCCGTACAGGAACAGGATGGACAGCACCGAGAACGCCAGCACGCCGCGCGCGTAGACGCCCCACCGCTGCTCGCTGTCCGGCTGGACGCCGAGCAGCCGGTAGGTGACCCGCTCCACGGCGTTGTGCCTGGTGCCGGTGTAGACCCGGTACATGTAGTCGCCCAGCGGCCTGTAACAGACGGCCAGGGCGAGCAGCAGGGATGCGATGAACAGGATCCCGGCCATGGTCGATGACATCAGAACCGCTCCGGGAACAGCAGGGCCACGACCATGAAGATCACCAGACCGGTGGCCACGACCAACCCGATGGCGTTGACGGCGCTCACAGCCGCTCCACCGCCTTGACGACGTACCCCAGGACCACGAAGACCGCGATCGTCAGGGCGACGAAGATGACGTCGGCCATCCCCACTCCTCAACTCCGTGACAGGTGTTCCAGTCGCCCTTCGCGAGCGGCTGTAGACCCAGCCAATCCGGGTTTTTGGGTGGTTTTGACTTTCTTGACGGGTTCCATACGGGCGCGGCCGGATTCTTGATGCGGTCCCTACGCGCACGCCCGTTGGGCGGGGGCCGGGTCAGTCCCCGCGCAGCCGCCGCCGGGCGCCGCTGAACCAGGCCGGCACCTCACGCTCGTCGTCGAACCCGCGGGCGACCACGATGTCGGTGGAGGAGTGCAGCAGGATCGACAGCACGATGGTGACCGCGACGAGCTGGAAGACCTGCTGCGCGGTGGCGATGCCGGAGGCCAGGACGATCAGCCCGTACACGACGGACGCGAAGCCCTTGGGGCCGAACCAGGCCACGGCCGCCTGCTCGCGTACCGACAGGCCGGAGCGCAGGAAGGACAGCCAGATCGCGATCGGGCGGGCCAGCACCAGAGCCAGGATCGCGAACAGCCAGCCCCGCCAGCCGACCGCGCCGAGCAGGGCGGGGGTGATGAGGGCGCCGAACAGCAGCAGCGCGGCCAGCTTGAACAGCTCCGCGATGAGCTCGCCGAAGTGCTCGAACGACTCCCGCTGCCGCTCCCCGAACGTGGCCACCGTGATGCCCGCGGCGAACGCGGCCAGGAACAGGTTGCCGTGCGTGACCTTGCCCAGCGCCAGTACCAGCAGGCCGATGGCCAGGGCGTTGAGCGGCTCGTACTGGGTGGAGGCGGAGAACCAGCGGGTCTGCTCCAGCTTGATCGCCAGCCACGGCACGGCGACGCCGATCAGCACGCCCATCCCGAGCTCCAGACCGAGCTCGCCCAGGTGCAGGTCGTCGGAGCCGGCCGCGACGGCCAGGAACACCATCACGAAGGGCAGCGCCAGCCCGTCGTTGACGCCGGACTCGACGTTCAGCAGCTGCCGCAGCCGCGGCGGCACCTTCTCGTTGCCCACCAGCGCGGCGGCGAAGACCGGGTCGGTGGGCGCCAGGATCGCGCCGATCAGCAGCGACTCGATCCAGCCGAGCCCGACCAGGTAGTGCGCGCCGACCGCGGTGACGACCAGGGTGAGCGGCAGCCCCCAGCCCAGGGCGCGGCCCGGCAGCCGCCAGGCGGTGCGCAGGTCCTTCCAGCCCACCCGCATGCCGTCGGTGAACAGCACCGTGAACAGGGCCAGCTCGGCCAGCGTGCCCACCAGCTCGTCGCCCGGACGGACGGACACCACACCGAGCACGCCGTCGCCCAGCACGAACCCCGCCGCCAGGAACAGCGCCGCCGTGGACAGGATCGTGCGATGCGCCAGGCTGGACACGAGCACGGCGAGCAGCAGCACTCCGGCGAAAGCCGTGAGCAAGGTGACCATCGGGGAAGCCTCCGGTGGAACGTCGACAGGACCCTTGCCGACCAGGCTTCCCGGCACACCGGCCTATACCGTAACAGCTCGGCCGGAGCGGTGTTCTCTACGCATCCTTGACGCGTCCCGCGGCCGGTCGAGGGTCCGCCGGGCACGCGGCCGGCTCAGGTCGAGGCGGGGCGGGCGCTGCCGATGACGTGGGAGATGTGCCAGCGGGCGAAGCGGTCGAGCCGGTCGATGACGAATCCGGCCCGCTCGATGGCGGCGACCATGTCACGTGCCGGGTGACAGCCGCCGCACACGCGGGCCCATACCGGGGTGACCACCGCCTCGGCCAGCGCCATGGCCGGGTTGACCGAGCGCTGGTGCTCGTGGAAGCGCAGCTCGCCGCCCGGCCGCAGCACGCGGTGAATCTCGCCGAGCGCCGTGTCCAGGTGCGGGGCGCAGCACAGGGCGAGCGAGCAGACCACCGCGTCGCACGTGCCGGGTTCCACGGGGAGCTGGGAGGCGTTCCCGCCGAGGATCCGCACCCGCATCGGGACGTCGTCGAGGACGAGGCGGGCCGCCGCGCGCAGGAAGGGGTCGGACTCGACCAGGACGATCTCCTCGCAGGCGGCGGGATAGCAGGTCAGCTTGACGCCGTCGCCCGCGCCGATCTCCAGCACCCGTCCGGACAGGCCCTCCATCAGCCGCCGCCGCTGGGGGGTCATCGTCGCGCCCCAGCGCACCGGGCGGGGGTGGTGGAACTGCTCCATCCCCGAACCGACGCCTTCCCCGGCATCGGGGGGCACGCTGGGCTGCGGAACATGAACGACCATGGCTCCTCCTGAGGACGACGTCTCCCAGCCTGCGGCACCCGCTCATCCGGATGGAGCCATCTCTACACGATTCCTACGGTCCGCGCGCCAATAGTCACGCTTCCTTGACGAGCCGCGTTCCGATGCCGAATCCGTGATCTTTCAATCCGATACTGGTGCGACACGGAAGAGCACGGGAGGACCGGATGGAGACCAAGGGCCCCACGGCGGAGATCATGATCGCCGAAGCCCGCAAGGCGTTATGGGTGATGGTCGGGTTCCTGGCCGTCATCTGGATCCTCCAGGTCGTCAACTGGGCGACGGGCTACGCGCTGAGCTACGAGTTCGGGCGGCAGGCGTGGAACCCCGAGAGCCTGCCCGACATCGTCACCTCCCCGTTCCTGCACTGGAGCTGGGCGCACATCGAGGCCAACTCGGGGCCGCTGTTCATCTTCGGGTTCCTGTCCGCCTACCGGGGCGTCGCCAAGTTCTTCGGCGTGACGGGATTCATCATCCTGGTGAGCGGAGTGGGCGCCTGGCTCACCGGCGACCCGATGAGCATGAACGCCGGTGCGAGCGGCGTCGTCTTCGGCTATTTCGGCTACGTACTGGTGCGCGGCGCGTTCGACCGGCATCTGACCGACATCGTGGTGGGTGTCGTCATGGCCCTGTGCTTCGCCTACCAGTTCGCGGGGCTGCTGCCCCAGGAGGGCATCGGCTGGCAGAGCCACCTGTTCGGCTTCCTGGGCGGCCTGGTGGGCGGCTGGCTGTTCCGCGACCGCAAGCGCCCCGCGCCGGCCGCCCCGCAGCAGAGCCCCAGGTCCGCGCTGCTCAAGGAACTGGACGACCTCGGGCTCTGACCGGCGATCACCCCCATCTGTTGCCGTTGGGGCATGCATTATTACTTCCTCTGAGAAACGACGGCCTCAGCCGCCTGTTCGGGCCCCATCAGCGGGCGCGGCTGAGCCTCTTCGCCGTCGTGTCTCGTCTTTCACGGATTCCCGCCCGCATCACGTCCGCTCTGCCGGCCTGCGCGGGATCCGGTTCTCGGAGGAAGCATGTTCACCGCCATCTCCCTACCGGTCCACGACCGGGACCGTCCCCGAGGCGCTGGCCGAGACCGGCGCCGCCGTCGTGCTGGCCACCCACGACCGCCGGCTGCTCCGCGACACCGCCGGCTGGCCCCGCCTGGAGCTCTGACCGCGCGCTCTTGCCCGGGACGGTCACGGGGCCGTCCCGGGCAAGAGCGCGGCCGTTACGTGGCGTCGGGTTCCACCGCGCGGAGGCCTTACACGTACGACGGATCGATAACGTGTGTATGTCCAAGCGTCATCCATATACTCCTGATGTGACTGACGGTGAAGGGTCTGAGGCAGGAGACGTCGATCTTCCGCGCTTCCAGGTGGGCGCGCCTCCGCAACACCTGATCACGACGCTGCTGGGCGACTACTGGATCAGCCGGCCAGAGCAGCTGCCGTCGGCGGCGCTGGTGCGGTTGACGGAGGAGTTCGGCGTGTCGCCCGTGGCGGCGAGAGCCGCGCTCTCTCGCCTGGCCCGGCGGGATCTGCTGGAGTCGTCGAAGGTGGGGCGGCGTACCTACTACCGGCTGACCGACCGGGCCGCGGCGGTGCTGTCGGAGGGGCGGCAGCGGATCATGTCGTTCGGGCTGGAGCAGGGCGCGTGGGACGGGACCTGGGTGGTGGCGGCGTTCTCGATCTCCGAGGAGCAGCGCGATCTGCGTCACGCGCTGCGGACGCGGCTGCGCTGGCTGGGTTTCGCCCCGCTGTACGACGGGCTGTGGGTCTCGCCGACGGCGGACGCCGACGGTGCGGCGGCGGTGCTCGTCGAGCTGGAGGTGCCGACCTCCACGATCTTCCGTGCCCGGGCTGTGGACCTGGCGGGCACCCGCGCCCCGCAGGAGGCGTGGGACTTCGACCAGCTGCGGCGCACCTACGAGGGCTTCACCGCCCAGCACTCCCCGCTGCTGAGCCGGGTCCGCAAGGGCGCGGTCGGCGCGTCCGAGGCGCTGGTGGCGCGTACCGGGATCATGGACACCTGGCGCACCTTTCCCAGCCACGATCCCGACCTGCCGGCCGAGCTGCTGCCCGCCGGCTGGCCGCGGGCGGCGGCCAGGGACGTCTTCGTGGAGATCTACGACACCCTCGGCCCGCTCGCCGAGTTCCGGGTCAGGCAGATCGTCGCCGAGTTCGAGCCCGGCCTGGCCGAGCTGGTCGCCCACCACCGCACCAGCTCGATCCTCGCCCCCAGCTGACCCCCTGAGAGAAGACATCAGCCTGGACGATCGCAATGTCCCTTGCAGTGCACCAGTGAACCCGGCCCGGGGGGATCCGCGGTTCACGACCGCGGCGGGTCCGGGGTCACCGTCAGGAGACGGAGAAGTAGAAGGCGACGTCGCGCGTCTGGCCCTCCGGGTTGATGCTCCGCACGGCGATGGTGACGCCGCGGTCCGGCTTGCCGCACTCCTTGGCGTTGATGATCGACAGCCAGCGCGGGGCGGGATACACCCCGACCGGAGTGGCGTGGATCGCCTCCGGGCCGCGCAGCATGACGTTCTCGTTGAGGTTCACGCAGTAGATGCCCGTGCGCAGCCGGGAGGTGGAGATCACGTTCAGGGCGGCCCCCACCGTCCGGCCGTCCGAGGCGACCCGGACCGAGGCCTGCGCGTACGGCGTGTCGGCCTGCGCCACGGCGGTCGGTGCGAGGACGGCGGCCGCGGTGAGCGCGCCCGCGGCGAGGCTCTTGATGTTCTTCATGGACGTGTCCTTTCGGCCCGGTCAGAGGACGGCGACGTCGAAGCCGCCGTCAGCCAGGTGTCCGGTCGTGGGGTCATAGACGACTACGGCGAGAGTGTTCTCCGCCTTGTCGCAGAGGGCCGACGGGTTCCGGTAGGCGATGTACGGCAGCCTGTTCGGGACGCGCGGGGTGATCTGGATGAGCCCGCCCGTGACGTCCACCGAATGGCCGATCCGCACGCAGTAGTGGCCCTTGGCGACCCGGCGGGAGGCGGTGACGTTCTTGAAGTTGTTCAGCGTCCCGTCGGTGTCGACGATCGCCGCCGCCCGCGCGTACGGCGCGTAGATGTCGGCCTGAGCGACGGACCCCCCGGCCAGTACGCAGCCGGCGGCGGCGATGACGAGGCCGCCGGCCAGAGTATGACGCAACATGGAAACCCCCTTCGGTTACCCGCAGAAAGTGATCTGCAGCGGAAAAGTAAGTCAGGGGACAGCGCAGCGCCACGAACCACCCCGCACCATGAGGTTCAAGGAATCTTGACCGTCCGGCGCGAGGTCGATCCGGCCGTCGGTGGCGAAGGGCCGGAACGCCACCAGGCTCAGCGGACCCGGAGGTTTTGATATGGGTGACATAAACGTCTTCGCCGTAAAGAAATCTGCATCGCGATGCCGGTTGCCGGGTGGCCGTCCCGTACAGGTGACACGCGACCTCGCCCCCGTCGGTGTCCGGCCACCCTGCGGTCCCTACTCCTCGCGGGCTCTCGGGTTCACCCGGCAGTTGGTGTGCAAATATTGCGCGGCCCCGTCCCGGAAGTCGTAGATCGCGACCGTCTGCGTGTCCTCCAGCGGGTCGTCCGACGGCATCAGGAAGTGCGTGTCGCTGATCGGGAGCAGCTCGTACGGGATGCGCTCCGGCTTGCCGAGAAAGCTCGCTTGCCAGGGATCCAGGACGAACGTGAGCGAAAGCCGCCCGCCGTCGGCCGACACCTCGTACCGGGCCCCGGGCCGCTCGTAGACGCCCTCGTACCGGGACAGGTCGAGCGCCGGCGCCGGGTCGGGCTCCGGCAGCTCCGGGATCGTGACCGCGCCGAGCTCGGCCAGGATCTCGTTGAACACCTCCTTGTAGAAGCTCTCGCGCGGCCCTCCGTTCGTCATCAGGGAGAGGGCGAGCCCGGAGTCCGGCAGGATCCGCAGGCGGGCGTTCTGGCCGACGGTGCTGCCGTCGTGCGCGTAGACGGTCTCGCCGTGCCAGTCGCACACGATGAGCCCGAGGGCCCACTCCGGCCCGAACATGTACGGGTCGGGCACGGGAACGCGCGACCCCGTCATCTCGCGGACGCTCCCGGCCGAGACGATCCGCGTGCCGTCCCCGGCCTTGCCCTCGCCGAGGACGACGTGCGCCATCGCGAGCACCTCCCGGGCCGTCGAGTTGACGTTCCCGCCGGGGCCGAACGCGCGCGGCAGGTGGGGCAGCGGCGAGGCGACGGGCCCCTCGTCGAGGGACCGGATCACGTGACCCGTCGCGGCCCGGCCGGGCTCCACCTGGTCGGGACGGCTGCTCGTGCCGGTCAGCCCCAGGGGACCGAACAGGCGGTCCCGCATGATGTCGTCCCAGCCCTTGCCGTCGATCACCTCCATGACGCGGGCGAGGATCGCGTAGCCGAGGGCGGCGCTGTAACCGTGGGTGTACCCCAGGGGATGGACCTGGGGCGCGTCGGCGATGTTGTCGACCATGCGCTCGTACACGTCGTCGCCCTCGCCGGGGGCGCCGAAGTCCTCCTCGATGCCGTTGGTGTGGTTGAGCAGGTGGCGGGGCGTGACCCGGGCGGTGACCTCGGGGTCGGCGACCCGGAAAGCGGGCAGGTAGGTCCGCACCGGCTCGTCCAGCGCGACCTTGCCCTCGTCCACGAGCTGCATGAAGGCGAGGGCGGTCCACGTCTTGCTCAGCGAGCCGCACTGGTAGATGGTGCCGGTCGTCGCGGGCTCGCCGGTCGAGACGTCCTTGACGCCGACCGCCAGGTCGGTGATCTCGCCGTCGTGGAGGATTCCGACGGTGGCGCCGGGGATGCGGTATTCGCGGAGGAGCTCGGCGGTCCGGGCCCGGATCCGCTCTATGTCCATGAGGCTCCCGCCTGGCGCAGGCCGACCGCGTTGGCGGCGTCGGCCTCGAGGAACTCCGTGGTGGCGAAGGCTCCGGCGTGCTCCTCGAAGAAGCCCCTGACGCCGTCGACCGAGTCGTGGACGATGACGTTCACCGCCCTGGTGCCGTCGGTGCTGGACACCGCCAGGGTCCACTTCGCCCCCTTGGGCAGCCGGCCGTACGCCTGCTTCAGCGCGCCCCAGAACCCGTCTCCGTCGGAGATCGTGGAAATCGCCATGACGTGCATCGTCGTGTCCTTACGCAACGTGTTTCCTGACGCGAAAAGGCTACGTTGCGTTTTATATATCGTCAACGAAAAATCAAAGACGTAAGCCTTTGAACAGGCAGTTCTCCGAAAATCGTTGCAACAACAATGTCGATAAACGCAATCTGCCGTTGCAATGTGCTGTCGATGAACGCACACTGGACCGGGACCAGGACAGGAGGCGGACGATGCCCGGAGGCAGGCTGACCCACGAGGACCGCCGGCGGATCGCGGCCTGGCTCGCCGAAGGGCTCGGGTACGCTGAGATCGCCCGCCGGCTGGGCCGCCCGACCTCCACGATCAGCCGCGAGGTCGCCCGCAACGCCGCGGGCGGCGACTACCTGCCCGACCGGGCCCAGCAGGCCGCCGGGCGGCGCGCCCGGCGGCGCAGGCCCGCCCCGCCCACGGAGCCGCCGGACGACGGGCGGACGGCCGAGTCGGTGCGCGGCTACGTGGAGGAGTTCGCCGCCCTGCTGGCCGGGACCGGCCTGCCCCGGATGGCCTCCCGGGTCTTCGTCTGCCTGATCACCTCCGGCCGGGGGAGCCTGACGGCCGCCGAGCTCGTACGCGGGCTGCGGGTCAGCCCGGCCTCGGTGTCCAAGGCCATCGGCTACCTGGAGGCGATGGAGCTGGTCGGCCGCCGCCCCGACCCCGGCGGGCGGCGCGAGCGCTACGTCATCGACGACGACACCTGGCTCCGGGTGTGGCAGGCCGACACCGGGGCGCACGCCAGGGTCGCCGAGGCCGCGCGGCGCGGGATCGAGCTCTTCGGCGCCGGCACGCCCATCGGCGAGCGGCTGGGCCAGATGGGCCGGTTCTTCGCCCGGGTCAGCGATGAGATGAACAACAGCGGCCTGACCGACACCGCCGTCCGCGACGCGCTGACGGTGATCGCCGCGCTGGCGGACGCCGGCCGGCCGCTGACCGCCGGCGAGCTGGCCACGGCGCTGGGCCTGCCCGGGGGCCGCGTCGCCGACGCCCTGGAGGCCATCGAACACCGCCCGGTCATCGCCGACCCGCTCGCCCTGCGGGCCACCGGCTCCGGCGCGTACACCCTCGCCCCGAGGCCGGACCGCCTGAGCCCCGCGCAACGCCAGGCACTGCGCGCGATCGCCGGATAGTACGTTCTCCCCATGCCGACCCATGAACGGGAGATCACCGAGCCCGTGGACCTCTGCCTGCCCGACGGCCGCCTCGACCCCCGGGCGGTCGGCTGGACCCGGCGCCCCCTGCACCGGGCCAACCTGCGGGGCTGGGGCCGGGCCAAGCGCTGGGAATACTGGGGGATCGTCACCCCGTCCCACGTGATCGGGCTGGTGGCGTCGTCGCTCGACTACGCCGGCGTGCACGGCCTCTACGTGCTCGACCGCGCCTCACGGGCCGAGGTGAGCCACGACGCCGTGGTGCCGCTGGCGCGCGGTGCCGCCTTCCCCCCGCGCAGCGGGGAGGAGACCGCCCGGGTCGCGGGCGGCGGCGTGCGGATCGCCATCGACCAGCATCCCGGCGGCACCTCGATCGCGGCCCGCGCGCCCGGGGTGGTCGTGGAGCTGGAGGTCCCGCTGCCGGACGGGCACGAGTCGCTCGGGGTGGTGATCCCATGGGGCCCGCGCCGCTTCCAGTACACGGTCAAGGACGTCGGCCGTCCCGTGCACGGGCGCCTGGTGCTGGGCGCGGCCGAGCACCAGGTGGGCGACGGCGCCTTCGCGGTGCTCGACCACGGGCGGGGCAAGTGGCCGTACTCCGTCGTCTGGAACTGGGCCGCGGGCAGCGCTCCCGGCCTCGCCGTGCAGCTCGGCGGGAAGTGGACCGACGGCACCGGCCTGACCGAGAACGCGCTGTTCCTGGACGGGCGGCTGCACAAGATCGGCGCCTCGCTGGAGTGGGTGTACGACCGCTCCGACTGGCTGCGCCCGTGGCGCATCCAGGGGGACGGGGTCGAGGTGGAGTTCACGCCCTTCCACGAGAAGGTCTCGCGTACGGAGCTCGGCCTGGTCGGCTCGGAGACGCACCAGTGCTTCGGGCACTTCACCGGCCGGGTACGCGCCGACGACGGGCAATGGGCCGACCTAGACGGCCTGACCGGCTGGGCGGAGGAGGCCCGCAACCGCTGGTGACCCGGGATTGTCGGGGCCGCCGGATAACGTCCCGGCCATGATCGCTGCCACGCGCGCGGGGTCCCACCCCCGCCCCGCCGGAGACGAGGTGCCGGCGTGAACCCATGGACAGAGGTTCTCGACCGCATCGACGCTGGTGACGACGAGGACCTGGCGAGGTTCCTCGACGGGCTGAGCGACCTCGGCAGGCAGGCGGTGGCCCGGCAACTGCCCGCCCACCTGGCCGAGGAGCTCGGCGGCGGGTTCCTGGCCCGCCGCGAGGTCGAGGCCCTGGCCACCGGCTACCGCCTGGCCGGTGCGGCCTGCCTGCCCGGGGCGGCCCAGGTGGCGGCCTGGCTGGACCGCAGGGAGCTGCGCCGCCCGCGCGACCCCGACGCCGACGCCGCCCGGATCGTCTCCGTGCTGCGCCGCCGCCCCGAGAAGTGGCGCCGCGTCCTGGCCGAGCGGCTGGTGGGCCGGCTGCGGATCCCGGCCGAGCGGGATTGGCGCAGGCTGTGGGGCCTGCCCGGCTGGGACGTGGCCGCCGCGCTGGCGATCGAGACCGGCCTCGGGCCGCCCGACGGCGACGCGTTCGTCGCCGGCTGGGTGTGGGCGCTGGCCGGGCGGAAGCGGCGGAGCGGCGGAGCGCCCGTTCTGGCCGCGGACCCGCTGCTCGACGACCTGCTCCCGCACCTGTTCCACGCCCAGGGCGTGGGCCGGGCGCTCGCCCTGGACGAGTGGTGGAACCCCGGCCGGACCATCGCCGGCGAGCTGGCCGGCCTGGCCGAGGCGGGCCGGGTGCCGCGGCAGGCGCTGATCGACGGCTGCGCCGGCCGTTTCCTGGCCGGGGGCGAGGCCGCGGAGATCACCCCGTTCGTGACGTTGTGGCGGTGGCTGCGCACGACGCCCGGCGAGATCCCGGTGCTCGACTTCGTCCGCCTGCTGCCGTCGGCCACCTCCCCGCTCGTGCGGCTGGCGCTGGACGAGCTGCACCGGGCCGAGGCCGCCGGAGCGCTGGACGCCGAGCTGTTCGCCGAGGCGGTCGGCGCGCTGGCGTTCCGGCCGGAGCCGGAGTTCGCCGGGGCCGCCGTGAAGTGGCTGGCGGACGCGCCCCCGTCCAGGAGCGGCGGCGCGGTGGCCGCGCTGGCGAGCGTGTTCGACGCCGGCACCCGGGCGCTGCGCGAGCGCGCGGTGCGGCTGGCGGTCAAGCTCGCCCCGCACGCCGGCGACGAAGGCCGCGAGGCGATCCGCGAGGCGGCCACCCGGTTGCCCGCCGACCTGCGCGAGCGCGTGGCCGCCGGCTACGGCGCGGTGCCGGAGCCGGACCCGGAGCCGTGGCCCGCCCCCGTCCTCGCCCCGTCCCCTCCGCCCGTCCTCGCGCCGCCCATCGGCACGGTGGCGGAGCTGGCCCGCGAGCTGACGGTGCTCAGCCGGGCGGCCGTCGAGCCACAGCTGTTGGAGCGGGTCCTCGCCGCCCTGGTCGAGCTGACCCACCACGACCGCGACGGCGTGGCGGCGGCGCTGCGGCCCTGGTGGCTCGAACAGTGGCACCAGCCGTTCGACGCCCGCTTCTACGCCCACGTCGCCAACGGCTACGACCGCGACCCCCGGTTCCTGCTGTTGCGCTGCGCGCTGGCGGTGGTCTCGCCCGAGCACGGCCGCGAGCTGAGCGCGCTGCCGGCCGGGCGATCCCATGACCACCCGCCCATCGACGTGCTGCCCCAGCGCCTCGTCCGGCGCCGCCTGCGGGAGGTGGTCGCCCTGTTCGAGCGGGGGGAGACCATCCCCGTGCTGCTGGCCACGCCGACCGCCGCCACCGGCCACGTCGGCGCGCGGACCCTGATCGAGCGGATGGAGCGGCTGGGGGAGACCGAGCCGCTGGAGGCGGACTTCCAGCAGGCGTTGTTACGGTTGCCGCGGCACGTCGACCCGGCCCTGCTCGTACGCGCGGAGAAGCTGCCGTCCCAGGCCGGCCGGCGGCTGGCGGCCTGGCTGCGCGACGGCGGCCTGCCCGACCCCGTCGTGGACTGGAAGCTGCGCAGGGTGCGGCACGACGGCGACCACCGCTGGGTGCCCTACGAGGTGCGGCCCAGCGTCGTGCCGCCCGAGGGCCTGCCCGGCTGGCTGGCCGAGCTGTGCGCGGTGGAGCGCCGGTCCGGCTACCTCGCCTACCCGCGCGACGTGGTGTGGTGGCCGGCGATCATGCCCTCCCACCCCGAGGTCGTGGCCGCCCACCTCCTGCTGTGCCTGCCCAGGTTCCTCGACGGCTCCGATGCCCGGCTGGACGCCGTGACGGCGCTCGCGCACGCCGACGGACCGGTGGGGGCGGCGACCGCGATCACGATCGCCGCCGCTCTGGGGCGCCGGCGGCCCGCCCCGCGGGCGACCGCGGCCGACGCGCTGACCGTTCTCGCCGTCCGCGGCCGGCTACCGGCCGCGGAGCTGGGCAGGGCCATCGCCGAGCTGATCCGGGCCGAGCTCGTCGTCCTCGGGCGGATCACCCCCGCCCTCGCCGAGCTGGCCTCGGGCGGGGCGCACGCGGAGATCTGGCGGGCCCTCGCCGTGGCGCTCCCGTCCCTGCTGCCGGCCCCCGGCGAGCGGCCCCGGGCCGGGCTCGGCGAGCTGCTCGAGGTGGCCGTGCAGGCCGCCGCCCTCACCGGAGTGCGGTGCGAGATCCGCGGGCTGGCGGACCTGGCGGCCCGCAAGGGGTCCAGCCACGTGCTGAAGGAGGCGCGGCGCCTGCACCTGGCGATCTCCTGACCGGGCGGACCGTTCGTGCGGCGGCCCGGCTACCTGGCCGGCGCGCCGGCCCCGCCGATCAGCTACCGGCCGATCAGCTACCGGCCGATCAGCTACCGGCCGATCACGTACAGGCCGAGCGCGGGCGGGCCCGTGCGGGCCGGGGTGAGGCCGTGCTCGGCGAGCTCCGCCTTGAGCCCGGGCTCGTCGAGGATCCACCAGTCGTAACTCGCCGTCACCTCCCCGGCGGGCCGCTCGTCGTGGTACGTGCGGTACGTCATGTGCCAGGTGATCCGGCCGGGCCCGGCCGGTACGGCGCGGCCCAGGCCCTCGTACCGGCGCCGCCCCACCCGCACGTCCGCGAACCGGGACTCCGGCACCGCCGTCGGCTCGGAGGGCGGCTGCAGGTTCAGCACCGCCCGGCCGCCGGGGGCGAGCCGGTCGGCGAGCAGGCGCCAGACCCGCCGCCGCCCGGGCGGGTCGAAGTGCCCGATGACGTTCATGGCGACGAGGGCGCCGAGCCGCTCCGGCAGCGTGGCCTCCAGGAAGCCCTCCGGCAGCACGGTCACCCGGTCGCGGAGCCCGGCGCTCTCGTTCACCCGCGCCAGCAGGACCGAGCGCAGCCCCGCCGACGGCTCGACGGCCACGATCTCGGCCCCGGGCACCGCCCGGGCGATGACCCGCGTGCCGTGCCCGCCGCCCGCGCCCACGTCCACGACCGGGCCGGCGAGCCCGGCCAGCGCCTGCGCCAGCGGTGGCCCCAGGGCGGCCCAGTGCGGGGCGAGCATCATGTCGACGAACTCCGCCGAGCGCTCGTATTCGTCGGCCATCCTCACCCCTTATTCACGATATTGATAATCATCATCATTTCGTGAGATTAGGGATTTCATGGGGCGATCGTCAAGAGGGTGATGATCCGCTGGAAAGGCGCGAATCTCACCCTCCGTGATGCTCGGGTTGGTCGATTCGTCCGCGCCGCCGTGATCGGTGCACCAGGATGGAGTCACGGACGTTGCTCACCGTGAGCCTCCAAAGACGGAACTTGCTGCCGTGTGACAGGGGTGTGCTGTGGCCATGGCCATACATCGTTTCGCCCAGCGGGCGGTGCTGTGGGTGCTGGCGTGCGCGGGCATCGGCGTCGCCCTCGCCGACCTGCTGGGCCTGCTCGACGCGATGACCTTGGGAACCGCCCTGCCCAAGATCACGCTGCTGATCCTGAGCACGGTGACCGTGTTCCTTCTGCTGGAGATCGACCAGCTGCGGGTGGTCGATCAGATCCACGAGCTGGTCCGGCGGCTCGACACGGACGCGATCGTCCGCGACCGCCTGCGCGATCACTACGGAGGCGTGGCGCGCGTGCACGAGGGCTTCCCGAAGGGCGAGTTCATCGAGCACCTCGGCACGGCGAGCCGGGAGGTGTCGATCCTGCAGACCTGGATCCCCAACCTGCCGGACTTCCAGAAGGAGCTGGCGGAGGCCATCGTGCGCCGCGGCATCCGGGTCCGCGTGCTGCTGCTGCACCCCGCCTCCCCGGTCGCGCGGCTGCGCGACGAGGCGCTCGGCAAGCACCGCGACCCCGGCGCCGAGGAGAACGTGCGCGAGAGCGTGGGGCGCTGCCTGGAGGCGTTCGCGTCCATGTACGCCAGCCTCGGCGCGAACCGCGAGCTCCTTCGGGTCCACGTCTACAACTCGCTGCCGTCGATCGCCGTCTACCAGGTGGACGAGCGCTATCTCGTCAGCTCCTTCCTGCACAACAAGCTCGCCATCAACTCGAGCCAGGTCGAGGTCCACGGCGCCGACACCGTGGTGGGCCGCGACGTGCGGCACGAGCTGACGAAGATCTGGGAGATCAGCCGCCCGGTCGATCTCGGGAACTGGCAGGTGTCGGTCAACAACATCTCTCTCTAGGGGCGAAAGGACTGATCCATGAAAGAGCTCGACTCCATGAAAGAGCCCGTCTCCATGAAAGAGCTCGACGACTTCGAGGACGGCCTGATCGAGGAGTTCAAGGCGCATCCCGTGCTCGCCCACGTGCCGCTGATCCCGGCGGACGACTTCGCCGCGCTGCTGCTCCAGCGGCGCTTCCTGTCGCTGTCGTTCACCCCGGCCTACGACCTGGCGATCGATCTGCTGACCGACGAGACCGGGCTGCGCATCGCCCGTACGATCCTGCGGGAGGAATATCCGGGAAGCGACGGCCGCACCCGGTCACACCGCGAGGACATGAAGGAGGACCTGCTCCAGCTCGGCGTCTCGCGGCGGGCCCTGGTCGAGGCGCGGCCCAGCGCGGCCACCACGGCCGCCATCACCGGCACCCTGGAGCTCATCGCCGACGCCGGCCGGTCCGAGCACGCCGACCTGCGGCTGCTGGCGATCCTGCGCTTCTGGGGGGAGATCCTGGTCTCCGTCGAATACGGCCGGTTCTGGCCCCGGATGGAGCCGCACCTCACGCGCGACGGCAAGAACCACTCCTACTTCTACTATCCCCACCTCCTTCACGACGCCAAGGCGCACCCGCTCGCGGCGACCTCGCGGCTGTCGGCGAGCCATTCGGACCAGCTCGGGGTACGGCTGAGCGAGCTGCTGGCCCGCGACGACGGGGCCGACGGGTTCCGGGAGGTCGAGCGGCGGGCCTACGAGCTGCGGGTGGACTTCTACGACCAGTTCCTGCCGATGGTGGCCGCCACCGGATCCCGGGCCGGCGCCTGAGGGCTCACGCCTCGCCGAGCGGCCGGTCGTCGAGGTGCGCGCCGTAGAACTCGGCCTGGCGGGCCATGATGTCGCGCATCGGCGTGCCACGGGGCACGCCGTAGACCGTGCCGGGGAAGTCGAGGCCGCGCTGCTTCGCCCACAGCTCCTCGTGCCGCTCGGGGGAGAACAGCTCGGCCGGGTCCCCCGCCGCGATCCAGCCGATGGGCACGACGGTGCCGGGTTCGAGCCTCGAGTTGACGTGCAGCACGCTGTTGATCCGCAGCTCGGAGCGGGCCCCGGCCACCGCGCCGGGGAAGAGCGACGCCCCCGTCGCCACGAAGACCTCGTCCTCGACGACCGCCCCGTTGACGTGCGCGTGCGGGCCGACCAGCACGGCGTCGCCGATGATCGCGTGGTGTCCCGCCCGGCCGCGGATCAGCGCGTTCTCCATCACCACCACGTCCGAGCCGGTACGCACCGCGCCGTCCTCTCCGGTGAGGACGGCCCCGTGCAGGACGCGCGCCCGCTCACCCAGGACGACCTCGCCACAGAGGACGGCCGTCGGCGCCACGTAGGCGGACTCGGGGACCACGGGCCTCCTGCCGCGATGCTCAAGCAACATGGCTCCGATCCTAGGCATGAGCAGGGCACGACATATCGAAGTTCCGCGAATCATCGTTATCAGCCGTATACTCGGCCTGATCACCTATGACGACACATGCCCGTCCTTCCTCGGACACCTCCGCCGAACTGCTCGACGTGTTCAAGGCGCTCGCCAACCCGGTGCGCCTGCAGCTGCTCCAGTGGCTGCGCGACCCCGAGCGCCATTTCCCGGTGGCGGAGGGCATCGCCGATCCGCACGAGGTAGGCGTGTGCGTGAGCCACCTCCAGGCCAAGACCGGGCTCGCGCAGTCGACTGTCTCGGCGTACATGGCCTCCCTCGAACGCGCCGGGCTGGTCCGCTCGACCCGGGTGGGGAAGTGGACGCACTACCGGCGCGACGAGGAGCGCATCGCCGGGATCATCGACCTGCTCGGCCACTCCCTCTAGCCCGCGACCGCCCGGTACGCGGCCGGCCAGGCGGAATAAGATCGCTCGCCGGGGCCGTTTGGCACGGGGTGGCGCGAACGCCACGATGGTGGCGGATGATTCGGGATGCCGCGGCATCTGCCTTCCAGGCACCGACCGCCTGACTCAGGGAGCAGCGTTTGCGTAGCAACCCGGCTGAATTACGCCCCAGAACCGCGTCCGCGGTCTATCCCGCCGGCCCGCTGGCGCCGCCACCGCGCACGTTGCTCGACATCCTCGACGAGACCACGCGCCGCCATCCGGACGCGCCCGCCCTCGACGACGGCAGCACGCGTCTCGACTACCGCTCGTTGCGCGCCGAGGTGAACCGGCTGGCCGCCGAACTCGCGGAGGCCGGGATCGGGCGCGGCGCCCGGGTGGGCGTGCGCATCCCGTCGGGGACCGCCGAGCTGTACGTGTCCATCCTGGCCGTGCTGGCGGCGGGCGCCGCGTACGTGCCGGTCGACGCCGACGACCCGGACGAGCGGGCCGAGCTGGTCTTCTCCGAGGCCGCCGTGGACGCCGTCCTCACGGACAAGCTGACCGTCCGCGACACGGCGGAAAGCGGCACTGCGGAAAGCGGCACGGCGGAAAGCGGCGCCGCGGGGAGTGGCGCTGCGGGAAGTGGCAGCGCGGGAAGCGGCGCTGGGGGAAGCGGCAGCGCGGGGAGTGACGGTTCCTGGGGTGGCGGTTCCTGGGGTGGCGAGGTGGCCGGGGAGGCCGTCGAGGCGCCCGCGCCGGGGGACGACGCGTGGATCATCTTCACGTCCGGCTCCACCGGACGGCCGAAGGGCGTGGCGGTGACGCATCGGTCGGCGGCCGCGTTCGCCGACGCCGAAGCGGGCCTCTTCCTGCGGGAGCGCCCCCTCGGCCCCGGCGATCGCGTGCTGGCCGGGCTCTCCGTGGCCTTCGACGCCTCGTGCGAGGAGATGTGGCTGGCCTGGCGCAACGGCGCCTGCCTCGTGCCCGCCCCCCGAGCCCTGGTGCGTACGGGGATCGACCTGGGCCCCTGGCTGGCCGCCCGGGGCATCACGGCCGTCTCGACCGTGCCGACGCTGGCCGCGCTCTGGCCGGTCGAGCACCTCGGCGGGGTCCGGCTGCTCGTCTTCGGCGGCGAGGCGTGCCCTCCCGAGCTGGTCGAGCGGCTCGCCGTGCCGGGGCGGGAGGTGTGGAACACCTACGGGCCCACCGAGGCGACGGTGGTGGCGTCCGCGGCGCGGCTCACCGGCGACGGGCCCGTACGCATCGGGCTGCCCCTCGACGGCTGGGACCTGGCCGTGGTCGGCGACGCCGGCGAGCCGGTGGCCATGGGGGAGACCGGCGAGCTGGTCATCGGCGGCGTCGGCCTGGCCCGCTACCTGGACCCGGTCAAGGACGCCGAGAAGTACGCGCCGCTGCCGTCGCTGGGCTGGGGCCGCGCCTACCGCAGCGGCGACCTCGTACGCGCCGACCCCGAGGGCCTCGTGTTCCTCGGCCGGGCCGACGACCAGGTGAAACTCGGTGGGCGCCGGATCGAGCTGGGCGAGGTGGACGCCGCGCTGCAGGCGTTGCCCGGCGTCACCGGAGCGGCCGCGGCCGTCCGCACCGCGGGCGGCGGCCATCAGCTGCTCGTGGGGTACGTCGTCGCCGGCCCCGGCTTCGACGCCGCTGAGGCGCGCGAGCTGCTCGCCGACTCGCTGCCCGCGGCCCTCGTGCCGCGCCTGGCGACGGTCGGCTCGCTCCCGACCAGGACCTCCGGCAAGATCGACCGCGACGCGCTGCCCTGGCCGCTCACGGAGCCCGGCGGCTCCTCCGCCGCGCTGACCCCGGCGGAGGCGCTGCTGGCCGAGCGGTGGACCGGCGTCCTCGGCGTGGCGCCGGACGGCCACGGCGCCGAATTCTTCGCCGACGGAGGCACCAGCCTGGCCGCGGCCCGGCTGGTGTCCGTGCTGCGCCCCGACTACCCGGACGTGGCGGTCGGCGACGTGTACGCGCAGCCGACGCTCGCCGGGCTGGCGCGCATCCTGGCCGGCAGGGGCGAGAGCGAGCCCGAGCGGCCGCCCGTCGCGCCCATGCCCCGGCGGGCCGCGCTGGCCCAGTCGCTGCTCATGATCCCGCTGCTCACCGCCGGCGCGATGCGCTGGCTCGTGCCGCTGGCCGCGCTGGGCAACCTGCTCGCGCCGCCGTGGGCGCCGGCCCTGTCCTGGTGGTGGGTGACGCTGGGCGCGCTGGCTTTCCTGACCCCCATGGGGCGCATGATCCTGTCCGCGGCGGTGGCCAGGCTGCTGCTGCGCGGCGTGCGGCCGGGCGCCCACCCGCGCGGCGGCGGCGTACACCTGAGACTGTGGTTCGCCGAGCAGTTCGCGGCCAGGCTCGGCGTCCCCGACCTGGCCAGCGCGCCCTGGATGACCTGGTACGCCCGGCTGCTCGGCGCCCAGGTGGGCGCGGACGCCGACCTGCACTCGCCCCCGCCCGTCACCGGCCTGCTCAAGGTGGGCAGGGGCGCGTCCGTCGAGCAGGAGGTCGACCTCAGCGGCCACTGGTACGACGGCGACCTCCTGCGCATCGGCGAGATCCGGATCGGCGCCGGCGCCACCGTCGGCTCCCGCTCGACGCTGCTGCCGGGCGCGCGCATCGGCAAGAACTCCCAGATAGCCCCGGGGTCGGCCGTCGCGGGCACCGTGCCCGCGGGCGAGCTCTGGGCCGGGGTGCCGGCGTTCCGGCAGGGCAAGTCGCGCCGGACGCGGCCTCCCGAGCGGGCCGGCCGCTCCCGGTTCTGGGCGACGCTGTACGCCGTGAGCGCCGTCGCGCTCAGCCTGCTCCCGGTGGTGGCGGCCGGGGCCGGGCTGGCGGTGGCGGCGGTGTTCGCCCGGGACGCCCGCACGCTCGGCGAGGCGGTCACCGCCGCCCTGCTGGCCGTGCCCCTGGCGACGATCGCCGGTATGGCCGCCTTCGCCCTGGTCACGCTGGTCAGCGTGCGGCTGCTCGGCCTGGGCCTGCACCCGGGCCACCACCCGGTGCACAGCCGGCAGGCGTGGCAGGCGTGGGCGACCGGACGGCTGATGGCCTCGGCCCGCGTCTGGCTGTTCCCCCTGTACGCGAGCGTCTTGACCCCCGCCTGGCTGCGGGCGCTGGGCATGAAGGTGGGCCGCGGCACCGAGCTGTCCACGGTCCTCGCGCTGCCCACGATGACCTCGGTCGGCGACGGGGCCTTCCTGGCCGACGACACGATGGTGGCCCCGTACGAGCTCGACGGCGGGTGGATGCGCATCGCGTCCGCGCGGATCGGCAAGCGCGCCTTCCTCGGCAACTCGGGCATGACCGCGCCCGGCCGCAAGGTGCCCAAGGACGGCCTGGTCGGCGTGCTGTCGGCGACGCCGAAGAAGGCCAAGTCCGGCTCGTCGTACGTGGGGATGCCGCCCATGGAGCTGCGCCGTACCGCGGAGGAGGGGGACCGGAGCCGCACCTACGACCCGCCCGCGCGGTACCGGGCGGCCCGGGCGGTCGTCGAGGCGTTCCGCGTGGTGCCCGCCATGTGCGCGGTCGCGCTGGCCGTCCTGGTCGCCGCCGCGTTCGAGGGGCTCGCCGCCCGGTACGGCTTCGCCGTGGCGGCCGCGCTCGGCGGCGTGGTCATGGCGGCCGCCGGGGCGGTCGCGGCGCTGGTCGCCACGGCCGCCAAGTGGGCCCTGGTCGGCCGGATCCGGGCCGGCAACCGGCCGCTGTGGAGCTCGTTCGTGTGGCGCAACGAGCTGGCGGACAACTTCGTCGAGGTGCTGGCGGCGCCCTGGTTCGCCCAGCCGTGGCTGGGGACCGCGCCGCTGAACGTGTGGCTGCGCTCGCTCGGGGCACGCATTGGACATGGGGTCACGTGTGACACGTACTGGCTGCCCGAGGCGGATCTGGTGACCCTGGGCGACGGGGCGTGCGTCAACCGGGGCTGCGTGCTGCAGACCCACCTCTTCCACGACCGCGTCATGAGCATCGACACCGTGACGCTCGGGGCCGGCGCGACGCTGGGCCCGCACGGCGTGGTCCTGCCGGCCGCGCGGGTGGGCGCCGACAGCACGATCGGCCCCGCCTCCCTGGTCATGCGCGGCGAGAGCGTGCCCGGGCGCACCCGGTGGTTCGGCAACCCCATCTCGGCGTGGCGATGACCCCCATCTCGACCCCGTACTTCCCCGCGCACGGCGACCACCGCTACGGCGTCACGCACTACGACCTGACGCTGGGCTACCGGGTCGCGGCCAACCGGCTCGACGGCACGGCCCGGCTGACGGTGGTCGCCACGGCGGCCGCCGCCGAGCCGCTCGGCGTGCTGGAGCTGGACCTCGGCAGGTTCCGGGTCTCGGGGGTCACCGTGGACGGCGTGGAAGGCCGGCAAGCGCAGGGCCAGGGCAAGCTGCGCGTGACCCTGCCCAGGCCGCTGCCCCCTGGGGCGAGCGCCGGGGTCGAGGTGCGCTACTCGGGCAACCCCGCACCGGTGCCGAGCCCCTGGGGCGGGCTCGGCTGGGAGGAGCTGAGCGACGGCGCGCTCGTCGCCGGGCAGCCGATCGGGGCGCCCTCCTGGTTCCCGTGCAACGACCGGCCCGGCGACAAGGCCTCCTACCGCATCGCCGTGACCACCGCCGCGCCGTACCAGGTGATCGCGAACGGCGTGCTCGTGGCCAGGCGGCGCGGGGCCGGGAGCACGACGTGGATCTACGACCAGGCCGAGCCCATGGCCAGCTACCTGGCGAGCGTGCAGATCGGCCGCTACCAGCTGTCCGAGGTCGCCGGGACCAGGCTGGCCCACCCGGCGCGGCTGGCCACCCGCGTACGCCACGACTTCGGCCGGCAGGGCGAGATGATGGCGCTGTTCACCGCCCTGTTCGGGCCCTACCCGTTCGCCGGCTACACCGTCGTGGTGACCGACGACGACCTGGACATCCCGGTCGAGGCGCAGGGCATGTCGATCTTCGGCCGGAACCACGTCGACGGCGTACGCGGCAGCGAGCGCCTGGTCGCGCACGAGCTGGCGCACCAGTGGTTCGGCAACAGCCTCACCGTGGCCTGCTGGCGGGACATCTGGCTGCAGGAGGGGTTCGCCACGTACGCCGAGTGGCTCTGGTCGGAGGAGTCGGGCGGCCCGCCCGCCGGCGAGCACGCCCGGCGCTGGCGGCACCGCCTCGCGCTGCTGCCGCAGGACTTCGCCCTGGCCGACCCGGGCCCGGCCGCGCTGTTCGACGACCGCGTCTACAAGCGGGGCGCGCTCACCCTGCACGCGCTGCGCCGGGCCGTCGGCGACCGGGCGTTCTTCCTCGCCCTGCGCGCCTGGACGGCCGAGCACCGGCACGGGAGCGTCACGACCCGGGAGTTCGCCGCCCACCTCCGGCGGCACACCCCGCAGCCGGTGGACGCGCTGCTGTCCGCCTGGCTGTACGAGAAGCCGCTGCCGCCCCTGGACCCGCAGGACTGAGCAAGCGGCTGCCGCCCCTGGACCCCGCGGGACTGAGCGGATGCCCGCCCCGGACGGGGACGCCCGTCGTAGCCTCGGAAGGTGGACCCGGGAGGAGCAGCGATGGCGCAGAACCAGGGGACCGGACCGGCCGGCGGACCCGACGCGTTCGAGGACATGCTCGCGGAGCTGGCCCGCCGCCGCGGGGAGTTCGGGGAGCTGCGCTACGTCCCCAAGGACTTCGTCGACCGGCTCAAGCGGCTCGGCCTCTACCGGGCGGCCACGCCGGAGCGGTTCGGCGGTGAGACGATGCCGCCCGCGGAGTTCCTCAGCAAGATCGAGCGGATCTCCGCCGTCGACGGCTCCACCGGCTGGGTCGCCGGCTTCGGCTCCCAGCTCGTCTACCTGGGCCCGCTGCCGCTGGAGAGCCAGGCCGAGCTGTACGCCGACGGCCCCGACGTCGTCTTCGCCGGCGCGCTGTTCCCCGTCCAGCCGGCCACCCCGACCGAGCGCGGCTTCCGCCTCAGCGGGCGGTGGAAGTTCGCCAGCGGCTGCATGGCCGCCGACATCGTCTGCGTCGGCATCCCCGGCGACGACTCGACCGCCGGCAAGCCGCGCGGGGTGCTGGTGCGCCCCGAGCGCCTGGAGATCGTGCGGGACTGGGACGTGGTCGGCATGCAGGGCACCGGCTCCTTCGACCTGGTGGCCGAGGACGTGGAGGTCGGCCGCGAGTGGTCCTTCATCCGGGGCGGCACGCCGGTGATCGACGAGCCGCTCTACCGCTATCCCGCGATCTCGTACGCCGCCCAGTCGCTGTCCGTCGTCTCCGCCGGCGTCGCCCGGGCCGCGCTCGACTTCGCCCAGGGAACCGGCGGCGACCGGGGGAGCATCACCGGCGCCCCGAAGCTCGCCGAGCGCGCCTACTACCGCGCCGGGATCGCCGAGGCGGAGGCCGCGCTCCGCTCGGCCCGGGCCTACTTCTACGAGGCCGCCGAGGAGGCGTGGCAGGCGGTGCTGGCCGGCGGGCTGGTCGGTGACGGGCAGAACGCGCACCTGCGCCTGTCCGCCGCCCACCTCGCCCGGACCGCCGCGGAGGTGGTCGGCAAGGTCGTCTCGCTGTCCGGCACCGCGGCGATCTACCGCGACCACCCGCTGCAGGCCCTGCTCGGGGACGCGATGGTGCCGCAGGAGCACGCCTTCCTCAGCCCGGCCATGTACGACGCCGCGGGCGCCGTCCTCATGGGCCTGCCACCCACCGTCCCGGCCTTCCGCTGACACCGCCGCCTGACCGGCGTCCGCCGTGCGATCCCTCTACACGGATAACGATCAAACAAAAGCCACAAATAGGGCAAGCGGCTTCCGAATAGGGCCTCCCCCCGAGTTTGCAAGTCGGTTAACATCAAGTCGGTCTAAATTCAGATTCATTGTGGCGAACTTACCCGGGTGGATGACGGGGTGGTTTCCGGTTGAGGCCCGACGCGGGGGATCAGTCACGGGAGTGGCCTGCCACCCTCGATGTCGATGAGTTGTCACGGGGCGGCTGGCGCCCGCATCCCTTCCGGCAATTCCTGCTCAAAGTACACAGCCGCTGCAATCTTTCCTGCGATTACTGCTACATGTACACGATGGCCGACCAGAGCTGGCGCTCCCGTCCGATGGTGATGGATCCGCAGCTCGTCACGGTCGCCGCGCAGCGCATCGCCGAGCACGCCGCCGAGCACCACCTCCCCTCGCTCCGCGTGGTCCTGCACGGGGGCGAGCCGCTGCTGGCCGGGCACGACTACCTCGCCAAGATCGTCGAAGTCGTCCGGAACGAGATCGGCGAGAGCGTCCGGCTGGACGCCGTGGTGCAGACCAACGCCGTGCTGCTGGGCGAGCCGGCCCTGCGCTCGTTCGACCAGCTGGGGGTCAAGGTGGGGGTGAGCCTCGACGGATCCCCCCGCGGCAACGACCGCAACCGCAGGTTCGCCGACGGCCGGGGCAGCTACGACGCGGTGTCGGCGGGCCTGAGGCAGCTCATGCGCCCGGAGTTCCGGCACCTGTACGGCGGCCTGCTGTGCACGATCGACCTGGAGAACGACCCGGTCGAGACGTACGAGGCACTGATCGCATTCGAGCCGCCGGCGCTGGACTTCCTGCTCCCGCACGCCACCTGGGACTCCCCGCCGCCGGGCCGGGGCCCGGACACCAGCCCGGCACCGTACGCCGACTGGTTGATCCCGATCTTCGACCGCTGGTACGACAGCAAGTCCGAGAGCACGGTGCGGCTGTTCCAGCAGATCGTCAACCTGCTGCTGGGCGGCAGCTCGGCGAGCGAGTCCGTCGGCCTGACCGCCTCCACGGTCGTGGTCATCGAGACGGACGGCACCATCGAGCAGACCGACTCGCTCAAGGTGGTCGGCCAGGGCGCCCCCGCCACCGGCCTGAACATCACCGACCACTCCTTCGACGAGGCCCTGCTGCACCCCGGCATGATCGCCCGCCAGCTCGGCTGGGACGCGCTCAGCGACACGTGCAAGGCGTGCACGTTCGGGCGGGTCTGCGGCGGCGGGCTCTACTCACATCGCTACCGGACGGGCACGGGGTTCGCCAACCCGTCCGTCTACTGCCCCGACCTCTACCGGTTGATCGAGCACATCCGATCCCGCCTGGTCGCCGAGCTCCGGCGCGCGGTGACATGAAGCGGTGGCATGAAAAGGAACGCCATGTCCCTCAGACGGCACCGGATCCCCGACGACGTCCTGGAGCGGCTCGCCGCGGGCGCCGGCGGCGCGCAGGCGGCCGCCTGGCTGGCCGCGATCGAGCGCAGCAGGAACCTGCTCCTGATCCGCGGGCTGCTGGACCACCGGCCGGGCAAGGTCGCCGAGCGGGCCTACGACCTGCTGGCCCGGCTCCACCGGCAGGCGCCCGCGGCGGTGGACGCCGTGATCCGCTACCCGTCCGTGGGCGTGTGGGCCAAGCGCACGTTGCGGGCCCTCATCGAGGGGACGGCGACCGGATGGGAGCCCGCCCAGCTCGGCGGCGTGGCGGCGGCCGCGGCGGTGCGGGCCGGGCTCCCGTGCTCGGCCGAGGCGCCCGCGCCCGGCGGGTCGCTCCTCCTGCCCTCGGTCGGCCTGATCGAGCTGGGCGCGGAGCCGGACGCGCTCGTCCGGCTCGAGATCGGCGGCGACGGCGTGATCCAGGTCTCCGGCGCCGGCCGGGAGTTGCGCCATCACTCCGGCGAGGCCCGGCCCGGCTGGTCCCCGCTGGAGCATCTCACCTCACCCGCCACCGGCCTCGACCTCGTCGTGGACGACGTGGACCCGTACCGCTGGGGCGAGGGCGACGTCCGCAAGGACCGCCTGTCCGCCGACGAGCTGGGCGTCTGGCGGGAACGTTTCGAGGAATCCCAGTCGATCCTGCGGGCGCACCATTGGACGCTCGCCGCCGAGACGCGCGAGCTGATCTCGGTGCTGACCCCGGTCGATGCCCCGCCCCACGGGGGGAACAGCGCGTCCGCCGGCGACCGGCCGGGCACCATCGCCCTCTCGACCCCGGTGGACGGCCGCTGGTTGGCCGTGACGTTCGCCCACGAGGTCCAGCACGCCAAGCTCAACGCGGTGCTGGCGGTGACGGAGCTGACGCTGCCGGACGACCGCCGCTACTACGCGCCCTGGCGCGAGGACCCGCGCCCGCTCCCCGGGCTGCTGCACGGCGCGTACGCCTTCCTCGGCGTCGCGGGATTCTGGCGCCGCCAGCGTGAGGCCGACGGCGACCTCCGGGCGCACGCGGAGTTCGCCCGCTGGCGCGGCTCGGCGCTGGAGGCGACGGAGACGC
>NZ_JBQQCB010000119.1:0-31534 GCF_052246675.1 Nonomuraea sp. KM90
CCGGCCAGGTGGTGGGCGAGCAGGGACTGGCCGCAGGCGAGGCTGACCGCGCCGCCGATCTGCTTGGTGAGCATGGACCCGGCGGTGGCGGTGCCGATGTCGGTGCGGGGGACGCTGTTCTGGGCGACGATGCCGGCCCCGCCCATAGCAGGTCCGGCGCCCAGGCCGATGAGCAGCAGGCAGCAGGCGATCAGCGGGATCGGGGTGGCCGCGTCGAGAGTGAGGAAGGGGATGCTGCCGGCGGTCAGGAGCGTGGCGCCGAGCAGGAGCGCGGGCCTGGGCCGCCCGGTACGCATGATCAGCGCCGCGGTGAGCCGGTTGCTGATGACCATGCCGGCCAGCATCGGCAGCAGGAGCAGGCCGGAGGCGGTGGCGGTGTGGCCGCGTACCTGCTGGAAGTAGAGGGCCAGGAAGATGCCGGCGGGCAGGCCGGCGGCCTGGAAGAAGAACCCGGCCGCGGCGATCGCGGCATAGGCGCGGTGGCCGAACAGGCGTAGCGGCACGATCGGCACGGCGGCCCGCCGCTCGACGGCGACCAGGGCGGCCAGCAGCACGATCCCCGCCAGCAGGGGCCCGCCCACCATCGGGTCGCTCCAGTCCCGGAGCCGGCCGTGCTCACCGTACCCGTTGAGGGTGAGCCCCAGCAGCACGAGCGAGAGCCCGGCGGTGAGCAGCGCGATGCCCGCCAGGTCCAGGCGGACGGCGGCGGTGGCAGCGGGACGGACGCGGGGCAGCAGGGCGGCCAGGACGGCCGCGGCCACCAGGCCGAGGGGCAGGTTGAGCAGGAACGCCCAGCGCCAGCCCGCGTGGTCGGCGAGCACGCCACCCACCAGGGGGCCGCCGATCATGCCGGCGACGAGCATGACCGCCATGACGCTCTGCATGCGTACCATGCCGGCCATGCGGCTGGGCGGGTACAGGTCGCGCACCACCGACATGCCCACCGTGAGCAGCGCGCCGGCGCCCAGGCCCTGCAGGGCGCGGGCGGCGACCAGCAGCGTGATGGACGGGGCCGCGCCGCAGGCCAGCGATCCGGCCAGGAACACACCCAGGCCGATGAGCATGGGCCCGCGGCGGCCGTGCAGGTCGGAGAAACGGCCGTAGAGCGGGACGGTGACGGTGGAGGTCAGCAGGTAGGCGGTGACCACCCAGACATACCAGGTGTCGGTGCCGCCGAGCTGGGCGACGATCTTGGGCATCGCGGTGCCGGTCACGGTGCCGTCCAGCATGCCGAGGAAGGCGCAGCCGAGGGCGGCGGTGGCGATCAGGCGGCGGCGCCGGTCCGGCAGGAGCTCGTGGTCCGTGATCGCGGCGCTGTCGTCTCGCGCCGCGGTGGGAGGTTCGTGCGGGGCGCGCGGATCCGGCGCGGGTGTGTTCGTCATGCGGCTCAGCGTACGGAGTGAGCACTCACTCCGTCAATGGTGGAGTGAGTGCTCACTCCGTGACACGCTGGTCAGTCGCCAGGTTCTTCATGGCGTCGCACCCCCTCGTGAACCGCGGTCAGAATGTGGCGATCGGGTTGACCGGGCTGCCGGACGTACCGGCGAAGCGGACCGGCGCGACGGCGAGCTGGAAGTCCCACTGGCCGAGCTCGGCAGCCGTCGTCGCGCACGCCTCCAGGTCGCAGTTGTCGAGCATCCACAGACCCATCGCGACGAGGCTCACGGCGTGAACCGGCATCAACACGTCCTCGTACCCCGACGGCAGAACGTCCTGAGGGCTGTCGGCGCCGATCAGCGCGACCTCCCGTTCGTGCAGCCACGGCAGGCAGGACGCGTGCCAGCCGGCCTGCCTGAAACCGCCGGCCACACCGGTCTCGTGCCGGGCGCGGCCATGGCCGGTCCGCAGGAGTACCGCATCGCCGGATCGCACCCGCACACCCTGGCGCCGCTCGGCCTCCTCGAGATCGTCGGGAAACACACCCTGCCCCGGTTCCAACCACGGCACATCGCGGACCCTCGCGATGTCCAGCAGGACACCACGCGTGATGATCCCGTTCGCCGCCGCCGTGACGGCCCCCCACGCCGATCCCGTCTCGGCGTCGACCAACGAGTGCGACCGCCCGTTGTACATCGTGCCGTCCCAGAAGATGTGGCACGGCGAGTCGACGTGGGTGAGGGTGTTGCCGTGGAACGTGATGCCGAGCCGCTCGGTCGAAAAGCCCCAGTGCCGGTCGTTGCGGAATCCGGGCGCCGGCATGTTCTCGGCACCCGGCATGTCGGCGGCGCACGGGCACGTCGTCGTCGACCGCTCCATGTCTGCCGGTACGGCAACCTCCCATGCGCACGACACGCTCCTGCCGTGGCGTACGGCCCGCGCCGCCGCCAGCCGGACGTCGTCGGTGATGTGGTTGAGAGTGCCGAGCTCGTCGTCGTCGCCCCACCGTCCCCAGTTCGACAGCGTGTCGAAGTACCCGAGCACGTCGTCCTGTGCAGGCATCGCTCGCCCTGCCGTCATCCCGGCATCGACTCCTCCGGTCGCGTGGTTCGAGACACCGCGGGCAGGGTATCCCGCCCTCTCCGTTGACATGATCTCGCCGGAGCCGGAGAGACTCCAGCTGACGTTACGAGCGATTCGACGAGTTCCACACTCGTCCTCCGTATATCGAGCCGCAGCCGCCCGTCCCGTGTCCAGCCGAGAACCACCCCTCGCACCGGCTCCCCCTCGGCCGGCCACGCATCGGGTTCGAGCGGCGTGTCGGAGATGTACGAACGGTCCACGAATCCTCGATCCCCCGAGGGTGAGCGGATGATCAGACCGAACGGCTGGTGGCCGACTATCACGGCTTTCACCAGTGCGTATCTGGGATAAATGGTGGCTGGCGTTGTATCCATGTTCACCCACCCCCTGTCGCCAGCCAAAGGCGGAACAAATGACGCCGCCGCCCCGGCTCCGGATAATCCTCGTAAGCCGTTCGACCGTGCAGCACCACATGGTTGTTGAGGAACTGCATATCCCCCTCTCGCAAATCCATCGCCAGCGCGAAACGCGCATCATGCGTCAGCCGATCGAGCAGATCCATCACCTCCGCCTGCTCGCCCGTGAACGGCGGCACATCAGCACCCCGCTGTGCCGAACGGAGATAATCCGGCCCGTACGACATCGACACCCCACCATCGGCCCGCCGCACACAGATCGGCTTCGTGTAGAAGCTGTCCGGGCCGTCACCCGTACGCCGATCGTGCCACCACGGCCGATACAGCACCTCCGCGAGATCCGGCCGCAGCCGCACGATCTCGTTGTGCACCGCCACCGAACTCACGATGACACTCGAACCTCCCGCCCTCGCGGGCCGTACGCACAACAGCGCCACCACATCCGACGGATCGCTGTGGAAGCCCAGTCGCCCGCTGTGCTCGAAACTCCGCGTCCGAGCCCCCGCCGGATCGGCACCCGTGTCCCGCACGTGCATCAGCGGCTCCCGACCGGCGCCCTGCGGCACCACCTCACCCACGTGAGCGGCCAGCCCCACCGCCGCGACCTCGCGCTCCCGCTCGCTCATCTCCCCGACCGGCACCCCCTGCACCAGCGCGAACCCCCGCCCGCCCACCAGCTCCGCACGCACGCGCCGCAGCACCGGACCCAGCGTCGGCAACGCGAGCCCCTCCCCCGAACCCGCCCGGGGGCCCGCCGCCGCGGAACCTGTCACCCCGGCGCCCGCCGCCACCGGCTCGGCCGCCCCAGCAGCCCGGACGACGGCCCGGACGGTAGCGCGGACGGCGGCCAGCACCTCGCGCCGCTGCCCCTCGTCGAGCCGCACCTTCCAGGAGTCGCTGCCCCGGAGCTCGTCCGCCAGCCACTCCCCGGGACCCCGCACTCGCGCGACCATCGTCACGCCACCGCCCTCCCTGCCGACCGATCCTTCCGCCACCACCATCCCTTCTCCGACCGGCCGGGACACCCCGCCATCGCCCACGGCAGAACGCCTTCACCCACAGCGCAAACCCGGCCCCCACTGCTACCGCAAAGCCCGCCCCTGAACCCGGTCTCGACCGATCCGACCGCCGGCCGACTGCAAGGCGGGTACTGCACCTCATTGCGCGCAGGCGTGCCGTGCCGGTCGTCAGTCGTCGGCCGGGTTGAGCGCTTGAAATAAAACGATTGCTGACATGCCGAGCCCTTTACAAAGTAGATTTCTAAGGAGAGCCGATCAGCTGCATCAGTCGCCGCGCCTCCAGCACCAACCGGCTCGACCCCCTCCGCCCGGCCACGGCCGCCACCTCAGGCACGTCCACCCGCACCCCCGCGATCCTGGCCGCCCGCGTCCCTGTCGCCAGCAGGTCAGCCACTCCAGCCCGGGGCCGCTCCCCGTCCTTGGGGAGCAAGCCCGGCAGCACCCGTACGACCACCGCCCACACCGCCTCCTGCGCTCCCGCCTGCGTGGCGTCGTCGAGGACCGACAGCACGCGGTTGAGCTTCACGAACTCGGACTCGACCAGGTCCGTCACCGCCTCCCCCAGCGCCTGTGCCGGCACCTCGCCCCGGGCGGCCAGGGTGAGGAAGGCGTCGGTGGCGGCGGCGCGTTCGGCGGGGTTCGCGTGGCCCATGCCGCACGCCAGGGCGTACGCCGTCGCGGGGCCGAGCGGGCCGTCGCCGTGGGCCAGCGCCGCCAGTGCCTGCGTCTGCCGGTCGTTGGCGTCCATCGACGACGGCAGGTAGCAGGCCAGGTGCGCCGCCACGACCTCCCGGTGAGCGGGCATGACGAGCGGCCACCAAGTCAGCGTGTAGGTGTGCCCCGACCGCACCTCGAACAGGTCGCGGAGCTCCTCGTGCAGGCCGGCGGGCGAGGCGGGCGCCGCCGCCGACGGGCCGGGATAGGGGGCGGTGGCCACTGTGGCGGACACAGCGGCGGTGGTGGGCGCATCCGTTGGTGGGGCGGCGGAGGGGATGGCCGACGGGATGGTGGGCGGGGTGAATTCGGCGTGGAGGTCGTGCCAGACCGACCCGCCGTAGCCCTGGTGGCGGCGTACGGACACCGTCACGTCAGGGTCGGTCAGCCCGCCGGCCCGCATCCACGCCGCACACGCCCGTCCTGCCCCCGAGGTCAGCCGGCCGGCCCGCTCGATCTCCGACGGCGAGAAGTGGCGCGGTAGCCGCAGCAGGGCCTGGGCCAGGTCGGCGGGGAGGGCGGGGACCCCTTCGGCCTCCTGACGTTCCAGGCGGTCGAGGAGTGCGGACGGGTCGAGGTGGCCGGTGCCCGACGTGGGCGTGGCCAGCAGGACCGGGTAGCCGGTTCCCGTCTCGAAGGGGGTCACCAGTTCCAGGGCACGCCGTAAGTAGAGGCGGTCGAACGCGCCCGGGGCCGCCGGCCGCCGGCGCTTGTGTGCCCCGCGCGTCAGCGTTCCGCTGTGCTCGGGGGAGGCGAAGGCGAGGAAGGCGCGGTTGACGGCCTCGCGCAGTCCCTCGTGGATCTCGCTGCCGTAGTGGCCGTAGGTGTGCGGGTCGAACGGGTGCCACCACGGCCGCAGCGCTTCCCGAAGCGCGTCGGGTGCGCGGTGCGACCACTCCGCCAGGCCCGCCAGGAGGCGTTCGTAGGCGTACACGTCGGGTGATCGGCCGAAGGCCGCGAGCTCGCGGGCCAGCTCCTGCGGCGAGGTGACGGGCGGCGGCAGGGACGGGCCGCGTACGGCCGCCAGGGGCGTCGCGACGGGGGTGCGCGCTTCGGCGAGGCCGCCGCCGTACGCCGCCGAGACCTTCTCCCGCTGCTCCCCGTCCAGCTCCGCCGCCGCCTGCCTTACCGCCTCACGACCGGCCCGGCCCGCCTGCGGCGCCAGCTTGACCGCCAGCCGCACGGCCCGCTCCCGCAGCGCCGGCGTGTCCTGCGCGAAGATCATCGACACGGCCGCCAGCACGGCGTCCACCCGGCCCGCCTCGCGCAGCACCGCGTCACCGGCCCAGGACAGGGCCGCGCGTAGCAGCTTCTTCTCCGGCCGGAACGCCAGCGCCGCCACCGCCTCGGCGAACAGTTCCTCCTCCAGCCGGCCCGCCTCCTCCAGCCGCCGCAGCTGCGCCAGCGCCAGGTCGGCCACCGCGACCGGACCCGCGGGCAGGAGCCTGGCATAGTCCCTGGCGCGGGCGGCCGACTCGTCGATGTCGAGGTCGAGCCGGTCGTGCAGGCCCGCGAGCTCGACGCGCGCTCCGGGACCGTCGCGCAGCAGCCGCCCCACCAGCCCGTCGATGACGGCCGCGCGGTCGAGCAGGCCGTTCTCGACCAGGCGCACGACCACCTCGACCACCTGCCACAGGGCGGTCTGGGACAAGCCGTCGATCTCGAAGAGGCGCCGGCCGTACGCGGTGAAGAGCGGGTCGCCCTCGGCCGTCGACGGGCGCAGGGTCCGCAGCCAGCCGACCTTGAACGCGTCGTCGTCCGGCGGCTCGATGCCCGTCCCGCGTACGAGCTCCGCGGCCACCACCCAGTGCCGCAGCTCCGGCAGCCGCGACCGTGCCGCGATGCGGCGGGCCACGTCGGCCTGCCACGCCACCGGGCGCCGGCGCAGCAGCTCGAGGATCCGCCCGCTCTCCCCCTGGCTCCCCCACCGGAACTCCCGCCTGAACAGCCATGCCGTCACCGCCGCCGCGCCGCTCAGGCAGGCCGTGCCCGCCAGCAGCAGCGGGCTTACCTGGCCGGCCCACTCCATCCAGCTCGTGACGCGGAACTCGCGGGTGACGTAAGCGGGCAGCTCGGCCGCGACCGCCTTCCGGCCGGCCGCGTCCAGCTCGGTCGCGAACCGGATCGTGCCCGGCACGTCACCGGCCTTGACCAGCTTGAGCAGGTCCTGCCACGCGTTCACGCGCCCGCCTCCCGCCGGAGGCGGCGGGCCTTCGCCGGACCCGGCCCTCGCCGGGGTCTCCTCCCAGGGGGTCACCGCGGGCCCCCGAGCGTCAGGAGGACGTCTGAGAACACCGCCACCGCGTCAGTCATGGCCGGGACACTAACGGCCGCCCACGACAATTCTCGATCATCGAGAACGGCAAGTCCTCCGTGGAGACGGGCAGGGAGAGGCGGAACCACTGGTCGTACCCCATGGGGACGAAGCGCGGCTCCCGCAGGATGAGCAGTTCGGACGTCTGGGGCTTGGTCCTGGTGCTGTGCAGAGTCCCTCGTGCCATGAGGGGCTGCTCGTCGTGAGGGGGTGGCGCGGTGGACGGCCGGCGAGGCCGCCCACCGCACGATCAAAGAGAGGCCGGATCAGCGCCGTGGGGCCGGGCGTCACCGCCGCACGCTGCGCGGGCGCAGGTCCGTCCAGGTGGCGGCGACGTAGGCCAGGCAGGCGGCCCGGGTGTCGGGCCCGAAGCGCACCGACCAGCCCTCGGGCACGGCGGCGAAGGTGGGCCAGATGGAGTGCTGGTCCTCGTCGTTGGCCAGGACGAGGAACTCGCCGTCGGGGTCGTCGAAGGGGTTCATGGGTTCACTCCTGGAATCGGGCCGTGCCGATCTGGGCGATCGGTCCCGGCTGGGTCATGTCCTGGTGGCCCAGCCGGTATGGCATTGCCTTAGTTAGGCAAGCCTTGCCTAATTTGATCGCAAAGTCGGCATCTGTCAAGGAGCGCTTCGGTGCCACCGCCGGCCGCCACACCTCGCGAGCTCCGACCCCGGAAACTCGAACCGGCGTACGTCGATCCCCACGCGCTACCACGACAACCCGCTGCACCACGCGATGACCTCCGCCTTCGCGGCGCTGGTCGCGGGCGGCGGGACGGTGGCGGACGTCGGGTGCGGCCCCGGCCACGTCACCGCCCACCTGCACTCCCTCGGCGTGCGCGCCTTCGGGGTGGACCTGTCGCCGGAGATGGTCGCGCTGGCCCGGGCCACACATCCGGACCTGCGCTTCGAGGTGGGCCGGATGGAGTCGCTCGAGGTGGCGGACGCCGCGCTGGCCGGGGTGCTGGCCAACCACTCGATCATCCACACCCCGCCCGAGCTGCTCCCGGAGGCGTTCGCGGAGTTCCGCCGCGTGCTCGCGCCCGGCGGGCACCTGCTGCTCGGCTTTCCGGCCTGCGACGGCCGGGAAGGGCCGGCGCAGGCGTACGACCACGTGACCTACCGCGCCTACCGGCATTCGGCCGGCCGGGTGGCCGGGCTGCTGCTCGACCTGAGGCTCGACGAGGTCGCCCGGCTGGTGGTCGCCCCTGGCGAGGACGCCAGGCGGGGCTTCCCGCAGGTCTATCTCATCGCCCGCAGCCCGCTAATGGAATAAATGTGCCGTTAGCGTGTTATCTTACTAACGGGAAATCTGACCCGTTAATAGGATGGATGAGATCATGGAATATCGGCAGTTGGGCGCGTCCGGCCTCCAGGTCCCGGCACTGAGCTTCGGCGCGGGGACCTTCGGCGGGAAGGGCGAGCTGTTCGGCGCCTGGGGCAACACCGACGTGGCGGAGGCCAGGCGGCTGGTGGACGTGGCGCTCGACGCGGGGGTGACGATGTTCGACACCGCGGACGTCTACTCCGACGGCGCCTCGGAAGAGGTGCTCGGCCAGGCCGTCAAGGGGCGGCGCGACAGGGTGCTCATCTCGACCAAGGCCGGGCTGCCCGTGGCCGACGGCCCGAACGGGGCCGGCACCTCCCGGCCGCGGCTGATCAAGGCGGTGGACGACGCGCTGCGCCGGCTCGGCACCGACTACATCGACCTGTTCCAGTTGCACGCCTTCGACGCGGCCACGCCGATCGAGGAGGTGCTGTCCACCCTCGGCGACCTGGTCAGGGCGGGCAAGCTCCGGTACGTCGGCGTGTCCAACTTCTCCGGCTGGCAGCTCATGAAGTCGCTCGCGACGGCCGAGCGGTACGGCTACCCGCGTTACGTGGCCCACCAGGTCTACTACTCGCTGGTCGGCCGCGACTACGAGTGGGAGCTGATGCCCCTCGGCCGCGACCAGGGCGTCGGCGCGCTGGTGTGGAGCCCGCTCGGCTGGGGCCGCCTCACCGGCCGGATCCGGCGCGGCGTGCCGCTCCCCGAGGGCAGCCGGCTGCACCGCACGGCCGCCTTCGGCCCGCCCGTGGCCGACGAGCGCCTCTACACGGTGATGGACGCCCTCGACGAGATCGCCGCCGAGACCGGCAGGACGGTCCCGCAGATCGCGCTCAACTGGCTGCTCCAGCGGCCGACCGTCGCCTCGGTCATCGTCGGCGCGCGCAACGAGGAGCAGCTGCGCGACAACCTGGGCGCCGTCGGCTGGAACCTCACCGCCGGCCAGGTCGCCCGGCTCGACGCCGCCAGCACCGTCACGGCGGCCTATCCCTACTACCCGTACCGGAGCCAGGAGGGCTTCGCCCGGGTGAACCCGCCGATCGAGACGCTCATCGCGGCCCGGTAGCGGGGGCTGCGCTTCGCCGGCGGCAGGCCCGGCTCAGCTCCCCGTGAGCCGGGCCCGGTCCACCTTGCCGGTCTGGTTGCGCGGCACCGACGGCACGAACGCGACGTCGCGCGGCACCTTGAAGCCCGCCAGCTGCTCCTTCACCGCCCGCCGGAGCTCGTCGGCCGACAGCGTGACGCCGTCCTCGGCCACCACGTACGCCGCCAGCCGCTGTCCGTACTCCTCGTCGGGCACCCCCAGCACCGCCACGTCGGCCACGCCCGGCAGGCCGGACAGGAGGTTCTCCACCTCCTGCGGGAAGACGTTCTCGCCCCCGGAGACGATCATCTCGTCGTCGCGCCCGTCGATGAACAGCAGCCCGCGCCCGTCGCGGTGCCCGAGGTCGCCGGTGCTCATGAGGCCGTCCGCCCGGAACGTCAGCCCGCCGCCGACGAGCACCCGGCCCACCTGCCCGGCCGGCTGCTCGTGCCCGCCGGGGCCCTCGATCCGCACGGTGGTCCCGCGCGGCGGGCGGCCGACGGTGCCGGGGGCGGCGCGCAGGTCGGCGGGCGTGGCCAGGGCGGCCCAGCCGGCCTCCGTGGAGCCGTAGAGGTCGTGGAGCACGTCGCCGTAGGCGTCCATGAAGGCGGCGGCCAGGTCCGGCGGCAGCGCCGACCCGCCGGAGACCACGACCCGCAGGTGCGGCAGCCGCCGGGGCTTGCGCGCCAGCAGGCGTCTCAGCATCACCGGCACGGCCACCAGCGCCCCGGCGCGGTTCCGGTCGAGCGCGTCGAGGACGGCCTCCGGGTCGAAGCGGCGCATCAGCACGACCGGGCACCCGAGCACGAGCGCGACGGCGTACCAGAGCAGCCCGAGCCCGTGGAACAGCGGCGGCGCGATGAGTATCGGCTCCCCGCCGCGCACCGGCACGGTGGCCAGCATCGAGACGAACGGCTCGGCCGTCGCGGCCATGGACAGCCGCCGGGGCGCGCCCTTGGGCACGCCGGTCGTCCCGGACGTCAGCAGCACCAGCCGTCCGGGCCGCCGCGGCACCGGAGCGGCCCCGGACCCGCCTTCGCGCACCAACGAGTCCAGGTCGCCCGCCCGGGGGCCGTCGAAGTCGACCGCCGGCAGGCCGGGGGCGGCGATGAGCGCGTGCACGCCCTCGCGCCGCAGCACGTCACGCAGCCGCGGCCCCGCCAGCCCGGTGTTGAGCAGCAGCAGGTCGGCGCCCAGCCGGGACACGGCCGCGACCGCCTCGGCGAACCCGCGGTCGTTGGGCCACATGACCGCCACCGTCCGGCCGGGGCGCACGCCGAGCCGGCGGTGCAGGCCCGCCGCCAGCGCCGCCGCCCGGGCGTCGAGCTCGGCGAACGTCAGCGTCCCGTCCTCGTCCACCACGGCGGTGCGGTCCGGCCAGCGGGCCGCCGCCACGGCCAGCCCGGCGGCGGGGGTCACGTGGAAATGCCGGTACGCCTCCACCACCCGGGCGAGGGCGGCGGGGTGCACCGGTCCCAGCAGCCCGTTGCGGGTGAGCGCGACGGCGGCCTCGATCCCGAAGCCGCCCAGCTCGATCAGCCTTCCGATCATGGGCGTGTACGGCCTTTCTCGCGGGAGAACGTACGCGTACCCGTTCGGGCGCGTCTCCTATCTCCCCGGACGCCGGTAGGGGACCCCTATCCGCCACCCCAGAAAATCGCTTAATTCGGCGTTCATTCTGGATTCATCTGTTGTTTGTGTGCGAGACATGGAGCGAGCGCGGCGGCGCTGACCCGCCGACTGGCAACACCTCTCGCTACTGGAGGCGATCTCCCATGTCAACACCGGTGTCCCGTCGTTCGTTCCTCCGTCACAGCACCGCAGGGGGTCTGGGAATCGCTCTCGCGGGGAGCATCGAGGCCATCGCGGAGACCGGCACCGCCCGCGCCGCCACCCGCGCCCTGCACGGGTACGGCCCGCTGGTCCCCGATCCGGCCGGGCTGCTCAGCCTGCCCTCCGGGTTCTCGTACAAGGTCGTCGCCGAGGCGGGCGTGACGCTGCTGGACAGCGGCCAGCCCACTCCGAGCGACCCCGACGGCATGGCCTGGTTCGCCGGGCGCGGCGGGGGCGGGGCGCTGGTGTGCAACCACGAGATCATCCTCGAGGAGCCGTACGCCGTGCCCACCCTGCCCCGCCTCACCTACGACCCCGGCGCGCGCGGCGGCACCACCACCATCGAGCTCACCGCCGGCGGCGACCGCGTCAGGGAGTACGTCAGCCTCGCCGGCACGCTCAACAACTGCGCGGGCGGGCGCACCCCCTGGAACTCCTGGCTGACCTGCGAGGAGGCCGAATACCTGGCGACCGGACCGTTCCAGAAGGACCACGGCTACGTCTTCGAGGTGTACGCCTTCGACAACGAGGCCAACCTGGACCCCGTCCCGCTGAAGTTCTTCGGCCGCTACGCGCACGAGGCCGTCGCGGTGGACCCGCTCACCTACGCCGTCTACCTCACCGAGGACGCCGTGAGCCCTCACGGCCTCTACTACCGCTGGCTCCCCCCGCAGGGCTTCCGCGGCGGCACGGGCGCCTTACGCGCGCTGGCCCTGTCCCCCGGAGGCGACACCGCGGGTCGGCTGCAGGCGATGAGCTGCTACGAGGGCCGCCGGCACGTCGCCGACCTGTCGGAGGCCACCCGGCCGGGCACCACGTACCAGGTGCGCTGGGTGGACGTGCCCGACCGCGACGCCCGCACCACCTCGATCCGCCGCCAGCTCACCGACGACCAGGTGACCCGCGCCCACAAGCTGGAGGGCGCCTACTGGGGCGAGGGCGGGGCGTACTTCGTCTCCAGCTTCGCCCGCACCTCCGACGGCAGCACCCGCGAGCACGACGGCCAGGTGTGGTTCTACGACCCGCGCGCCCGCACGGCCACCCTCAAGACCATCTTCGGCGTCAACCCCGACCCCGCGAGCGGCTACGGCGGGCCCGACAACATCATGGTCTCGCCGCATGGCGGGCTGATCCTGGCCGAGGACGGCGAGGGCTACAACCACCTGGTGGGGGTGACGCGGGACGGCGTCCCGTACCTGCTGGCCCGCCACGAGGCCAGCGAGAGCGAGTTCGCCGGGCCCACTTTCAGCGGCGACGGCTCGATCCTGTTCGCCAACATCTACTCGCCCGGCCACGTCCTGGCCATCACCGGCCCCTGGCAGCGCACCTGAGCGCCCGCTCTCGGTGCTGGACGGCTCGCCGGCGGCCGTTCGCGTCGGTCGTGGGGCGGGGGCGGGGACAGCTCGCTCCACCGCGTCGGCTGCCGGCGTCCGCCGCCGGCGTTCGTCGTGGTGAGAGGTGGTGACGTGGCTCAGCGGAGCGCGGTGGTCTCCCTGACCCAGGGCAGCAGCAGGCGCTCGGCCAGCACCAGGGCGTAGAACAGCGCGATGCTCATGACGCCGAGCAGCGCGATGGCGGCGAACGCGAGCGCGGTGTCGGCACTGCCCCCGGCCTGGACGATCACGAAGCCGAGCCCCGCGTCGCCCGCGCTGAACTCGCCGATCACCGCGCCGATCGAGGCCAGCGGCATGGCCACCTTCAGCCCGACGAAGATCTGCGGCAACGCGCCCGGGAAGCGGATCTTCATGAACGTCTGCCACCGCGGGGTGTCCAGCGACATGGCCAGCTCCACCAGCTCCGGCGGTGTCGAGGACAACCCACTGGCCACCGACAGCACGATCGGGAAGAAGCACACCAGCAGCGCCATCACCACCTTGGGCTGCTGCCCGAAGCCCATCCACACCACCAGCAGCGGCGCCAGCGCCACCTTGGGGACGGCGTTGAAGGCCACCAGCAGCGGGTAGAACATTAGCTCCGCCACCCGCCAGGCCGCGATGGCGATGCCGATCACCAGCCCGCAGCACACCGACAGGGCGAAGCCGAGCGCCGTCTCGGCGAGCGTGATGGCGGCCTGTTCCAGCAGGTAGCCGGGGATCCGCCCGAAGGCGGCGAGCACGTCGGCGGGCGAGGGCAGGATGATCTCGGGGATCGCGAACGCCGAGACGACCAGGGCCCACGCGCCGGCCGCGACGACCACGCCCAGGGTGGACCAGCCGGCCGCGGTGACCGCGTCCCGGCGGCTCCTGTCCTCCTCCACCCCGGGTCAGCCCTTGGGGGCGAGGTCGAACGACACCACCGTCTCGGGTGCCACCTGGCCCTCGAAGGCCCCGGCCTCGCGCAGGACCGCGATCGCGCGGGTGACGCGGTCCCGGTCCATCGCGCCGACCTGCTCGGCGCCGGCCGGGCGCACGTACGGGGCCATCAGCGTCAGCTCGGCGGCGGCCGGTACGGCGTTCTGGGCCGGATGGTGCTTGACCAGGATCTCGGCCGCCTCCCGCGGATGCTCCACCGCGTACGCCAGCCCCTTGAGCAGCGCGCCGGTGAACCGCTTGACCAGGTCGGGCTTGTCCTTCACCAGGGTGGTGGAGGTGGTCAGGCCCAGGCCGTACATGTCGGTGATGACGTCGCCGAACGGCAGCACCTTCACCTCCTTGCCCTTGGCCGCGTTGCGCACGGTGGGCTGGCCGACCACGTACTGGCCGATGGCGTCCACCTGCCCCGAGGCGAGATTGGCGGGCAACTGCGCGGGCTCCAGGCTGACCCACTTGACCTTCGCCGGGTCCACCCCGGTGAGCTTGGCGTACGTGGGGAACATCATGGTGATCACCGACCCCGGCGCGTCCCCGACGGTCTTGCCCTCGAGGTCCTTCGGCCGGCCGATGCCGCCGTCGCCGAGCGCCATGAGGCCGGCGAGGGTCCGCTGGTGGATGGCCGCCACCGTGACGACGCCGGCCGTCTTGCCGCCGGCGGCGTTGATCAGCATGGCGGTGAAGTCGACGGGCGCGAAGTGGGCCCGGCCGCCGGCGACCGCGGCCAGGTTCTCACCGCTGCCCTGGCCGGGCTGCACGGTGACGTCCAGCCCGGCCTCCCGGAAATAGCCCTTGTCGAGGGCGACGTACGCGTACGCCTCGCGGCCGAAGGTGCCGAACGCGGTCAGGTAGGTGACCCGGTCGGCCGCCGGGCGGGCGGGCGACGCCTCCCGCGCCCCCGAGCCGCAGCCGGCGGGGAGGGAGAACGTCGCTACGAGGGCGGTGATCGTGATGACGCGCGGCAGTCGCCTCATGACACAGATCATGACTGACCATCCAAGGGGGTCAATATGAATGCGTGCCAACCTCTCAGCATCCGCGCGAACGTCGCCTACGATCGAGGACGATCCGAGTTCCCCGGGGCTTGCGGGAGGTCACCACGTGATCCGGCTGCGCGAGGTGTCCCAGGTGTTCCGTGGCCGCCGGGGGGCGGTGGAGGCGCTGCGCGAGGTCGATCTCGACGTGGCCGACGGGGAGTTCGTGGCCGTCGTGGGCCGTTCCGGCTGCGGCAAGTCCACGCTGCTGCGGCTGGTCGCGGGCCTGCTCACGGCCACGTCCGGGGAGGTGCGCGTCGGCGGGGAGCCGGTGGTCAGGCCGCGCCGCGACGTCGCCATCATGTTCCAGCGCCCGGCGCTGCTGCCGTGGCGCAGCGTGCTGGACAACGTGCTGCTGCCGGTCGAGGTGTTCGGCTGGCCGAGGGAGGAGCACCGGCGGCGGGCGTACGGGCTGCTGGAGATGGTGGGGCTGGAGGCGTTCGACCGGCGGCTGCCGCACGAGCTGTCGGGCGGGATGCAGCAGCGGGTGGCGCTGTGCCGGGCGCTGATCCAGCGGCCGCGCGTGATGCTGATGGACGAGCCGTTCTCCGCCCTCGACGCGCTGACGCGCGAGGAGCTGTCGATCGAGCTGCAGCAGATCCACATGGAGCACGCCGCCACGGTGGTCCTCGTGACGCATTCGATCGAGGAGGCGGTGCTGCTCGCCGACCGGGTCGTGGTGCTGACGCCGCATCCGGGGCGCGTCCTGACGGTGGTGGACGTGGCCGTGCCCCGGCCGCGCACGCTCGGGCGGAACGCGTACGCGGCCGACCTGGCGCGCTGCTCGGCGGAGCTGCACGAGGTGCTGGGGGCCCGGCGAGCCGCCGTGGATCCGTGATACCCGGTTGCCGGGCGCGGCCGGTTGCCCGAATCATGTGCTTGTGGTGCGGCTGGCTTTCGGTGTGGTGACGGGACGCGACCAGGACGTCTGGGACGCACGAGGACATCTGGTGACGGGCGAGTCCCTGGAGGGTGGCCCGAAGATCGATGCGGAGAGCCGTACGCGGAACCGTGCTGGGAGCGGCGCGGAGGCGGACCCGGTGGCGGGCGCGCCCGTCGCGGTCGGTCCGGCCGGCGCCGACCCGGCACCCGCCCTGGCCGCACTCACCCGGCTCCTCGCGACCGGCCCTCGGGCCGCCCACCCTGGCGCGGCGGAGGGCGGGGACGGGGTGACGGCGGCGGGGGCCGGGGTGGAGTTGTGCCCCGGTTTCGTGTCGGCCCGCCTGGACGGGGTGCGGGGTGACCGGCGCGACCAGCTCGGCCTGCTGGCGGCCGACGAACCGCTGCCGGGCTCGCTGCGCGGCCTCGCCCGCCACGGGGCGATCGCGCCCGCCCGCTCGATGGAGCTGGTGGCCCGCAGGATCCGCGCCGCGCTCGGCCGCCTGGCGCGCGCCTCGGACCCGATGCTCACGCACCAGGTCGCGCGGCACGCGGACACGGCGGTGCTCTGCTCCCTGGTGGTCGCGATCACGTCCTGGCCCCCGGAGCCGCCCGCTGAGACCACCGGCCGGCACCTCCCTCCTCCGTCGCCGCTCCGGTTCCTAGGCTGATCCCATGGACATCGCCTCGGCCCGCAAGCTCTGGGACGCCGACCCCGGCTGGCTCAACACCGCCTCCTACGGCCTGCCTCCGCGCCGCGCCTTCGAAGAACTCCAGGCGGTGCTGACCGAATGGCGGCACGGCAGCACCGACTGGAAACCGTGGGACGCCTCCGTGGGCCGTTCCCGGGTGGCCTTCGCCCGTCTCGTCGGCGCTCCGGTCTCCGACGTGAGCGTCGGGTCGACCGTCTCGCAGATCATGTCGGTCGTGGCCACCGCGCTCCCGCCGGGGGCCAAGGTCGTCGTGCCCGAGATCGAGTTCACCAGCAACCTGTTCCCGTGGGCCGTGGCCGCCGACGTCGAGACGGTGCCCGCCGACCGGCTGGCCGACGCCATCACCCGTGACACCGCGGCGGTGGCGTTCAGCCTGGTGCAGTCGGCCACCGGGTACGTGGCGCCGCGGGCCGACATCGTGGCCGCCGCCAGGGCTCATGACGTGCTGGTCATCGCCGACGGCTCCCAGGCGTGCGGGTGGCTGCCCGTCGATGTCGCGGGTCTCGACGTGCTGGCCTGCGCGGCGTACAAGTGGCTGATGGCGCCGCGCGGGGCCGCGTTCGGGTACCTGTCGCCGCGCCTGCGCGAGCGCATGCGCCCGCTGGCCGCCAACTGGTACGGCGGCGCCGACGAGGGCGGCTCCTACTACGGCCCGCCGCTGCGTCTGGCGGGCGACGCTCGGGCGTTCGACCTGTCGCCCGCGTGGTTCTCCTACGTCGGCGCCGCCCCCGCCATCGAGCTGCTCAACGAGCTCGGCGTCGCGCGCATCCGCGACCACGACGTCGCCCTGGCCAACCGCTTCCGTACGGGGCTCGGCCTGGAGCCGTCCGACACGGCCATCGTCTCGGTGGACGCGCCCGGCGAGCGGCTGGCGGCGGCCAGGATCCGGGCGGCGGTCCGGGCGGGCAAGGTACGCGCCAGCTTCCACGTCTACACCACCGAGGACGACGTCGACCGCGCCCTCGACGCCCTGACCTGACCCTTGGTCTCCTCGGGACCGCCGATGGCGCATCACAGGATCGCAACAGTGACGCCAGGTTGCCCTTGCGAACTTGACAGCGCAGCGTAACCGCCCGTCACGTTCCGTTGTCAAGGTCAGCGGCAAAACACCTCAGGGAGAACACTGGCCCCCTCCGCAACCAGAAAGGCTGTCCCGATGCGCCATCCGATCCGCATCACCACCGTCGCCCTCGCCGGGGCGTTCGCGCTGTCCGCGCTCGCCGCACCGGCGGTGGCGCACGTCCCGCACGACGTCAAGGGCACGGTTGACGTGCTCAACAACGCCAAGGTCTGCGTGCCGGGCCTGGACGCCGCAGGCATCGGGGTGCAGGTCCCCGTCGCCTCGCCGGAGTCCGCGAACTGCACGCAACAACGCTGACGGCCTGACCGCGGCCCGTCCCTGAGGACCGCGGCCACGCCCCGCGGCGCGGCGCTCCTGGCGCCCGGCCGGCATCCAGCACCAGGGCGCCGCGCCGCAACCCCCACCCCCTCCGCCCCACCCGATCGCACGCCCGCCGACCTCCCCCGGGCCGCCTCCGCCCGGCACGGTCCGCGTCACACGACGCACGGTGCCGGTCACGCCGGTTCCCCGCTTGGCGCGGGGCCGGCACCTCCGGGACCCGAGCCGCACGCGGCGGGCCCGGATCGTGGCCCTACGCTGGTCCGGGTGAACATCCGCCGCAGAACCCCCGAGGACGAGGCCGCCTGCGTGGCGGCGCTCGCCGAGGTCCAGCGCGCCGACCGCTATCCCGTGGACTGGCCGGACGACCCGTGGGGCTGGCTGGCTCCGGCCGGCCTGACGTCGGCCTGGATCGCGGTCGAGGCGGGACGCGTGCTCGGCCACGTGGGTCTCACCCGGGACGGGGAGATCGTCCGCCTGTTCGTCACCCCGCCGGCACGCGGGCGCGGCCTGGCGGCCCGGCTCCTCGACGCGGTTCGCGCCGCCGCGCGGGGGCCGCTGAAACTGGAGGTGTCCTCCGAGGGCGAGGCGGCCATCGCGTTCTACGAGCGGTCCGGCTGGCGCAGGGTCGGCAGCAGCCGCGCCCACTGGGTCAACGCGGCCGGCGAACCCGCCCTCGTACACCACTACGTGACCCCGTAGCCGCCGGGCCCGGCAGGCGTCCATCGACCGAGCCCGGCGGCATGCTCCCCGTCAGAGGCCGTAGCGGCTCTTCAGGTGGCGCCACCAGTCGCGGAACATCCACGCGTCGAACTCGGTGATCGACGACGCGCTGCCCGCCTTCATCAGGAAGCAGCACACCCCCGTGGGAGTCCAGTCGTAGAAGTCGTCCAGCCCGAACGAGTGGCCCATCTCGTGCAGCAGGATGTGCACGTTGTCGGTGTTGAGGTTGGACATGTAATACTCGCTGCCGATCCGCTGCCCCCAGTCACCGCCGGCGCCGCCGCCGAAGCCGGAGGTCAGCCAGAGCGACATGTCGTAGTGGTGCGACGCGCCGCCCGGGCAGTTGGGGTAGTTACCGCTCTGGTTGAAGAAGCGGCCGCACGGCTCGGCGCACTGGGGCGCGTTCTCGCGGATGTCGTTGACGTAGATGTCGACGGAGTTGTCGCTCCACTGGAGCTGGGCGCGGTCGCGTACGGCCCAGCCCACCACCTTCACCGGCACGCTGCTGTACGGCCAGCCGTTGTGGCCGACCATGAGGTCCATCCACTTCTTGAACTGGCGGGCCAGCGTGGCGTGGATCTGGTCGCGCTGAGCGGCGGTCACCGAGGCGCCGGAGTCCCAGCGCACGCAGTAGTTGATCGAGCCGCCGTTGGCCATGACCTGGTCCCAGCCGTAGTTGCGGAAGCCGTACAGGTTGGGGTACGTGCTCTCCTGGTGCTGCCAGACCTCGTTGAGCGGGGTGACGAGGTTGGCCGGCGGGTTCCAGCCCGTGCCGCCGCCCGGCGGGTCGGCGGCCCACGCCTTGACCTCCAGCAGCCCGACCGACGCCTGGCCGCTCTGCAGGACGGCGCGCAGCCGCGTGGTGCTCACGGCCGCCGAGAAGGTGATCTTGTTGTAGGCGTTGACGGAGACCGGGTAGGCGCCGGGGATGTCGGCGTACGCGCTGCCGGTCCAGCGCTGCAGCTTCCACGACGCCGGTACGCGAACGCCGCCGCCGTCGTCGAAGAAGTACACCTCGGCCGACTTGATCGTCTGGGCGGAGGTCCAGGTCAGCTCGGCCCACTGGGTGCCGGTGTCGGGCCAGGTGCCCCAGCGGCGGTTCACGGTGTCGTTGGAGCTCGGGGGGTCGATGCCGTCGTTGATCGCGGCGGTGGTCTCCCAGGGGGAGGTGTACGAGGCCGACGGGGTCGCGTTCCTGGCCACGTTCGTGTCGGCCAGGGCCGGTCGAAGGGGTAACAGGAACCCGCAGATGAGCAGGACGGGCAGGATGGCCAGGCGTCGGATGAGTGTCTTCACGCCGGTCCTCCGTTTCTGGTAGCGCTAACATCCGTGGGCCTCGAGAAGGGCGCGCTCCCTCAAGGCCCGGCTTGTCAGTTCCGGCTGTCCGTTCGCGCTGCCGCTCGTGTCGTCGCGCCGAGCCGCCGTACGCGCGACTTCGGCCGGGGCGGCCGAACTCGGGTGAGCCGTCGTTCCTGTCCGAGCCTTGATCGCACGCTCCCGGGTGGCCGTCAAACACACCGCCGTCGGGCTCTCACCGACCTGCGGGTTCCTGCTGAAACTTTCATCCCGGAACCCCCGCGGCCCGCATCGGTCCACCCCAGCTCACCCGCCCGCAGGGCCTCCTCCACCGAGGTCTCGTTCCAGCCGCTCAGCACGCTGACGCGCGTCACGCCCTCCAGCGCCGGGGCCGGCGTCCCGGACGCGGCCAGGTCGCCGCAGGCCACCTCGACCCCGGCGGCAGCCCGGCCGCCGCCGGGTTCCTGGTCAAGGAGCGTACGCGCGCGCCCCGCTCGACGAGCTGCGCCACGATCTGGCGGCCGACGGTCCCCGTGGCGCCGGTCACGAGAATCGTCATCCGTCTCTCCCTGTCCGTAGGTGTTTCCAGGTCTCGGACAGGAGGCGCTACACGGGGAACAGCACCCGCTAGGCGCCCGCCAGATAGCGCTGCAGCACCGGCCCGATGTCGCGTACGAGCGTCTCGACCTCGGCGTCCACCATCGGCGGGAACCGCAGGACGTACCGGGTCAGGGCCAGCCCCAGGAGCTGGGTGCTGGCCAGGCCGGCCCGGTAGGCGGCGTCGTCGGCCCCGGTCGCGCGGGCCACGAACGCGGCGATCTGCCGCTCGAACACCTCCCGCATGCGCTCGGCGGCCATGGGGTTCGTGCTGGCCGAGCGCAGCAGCAGGATCAGCACGTCGTCCGACAGATCGCCTTCCCAGCGCGCCAGGAAGTGGCGTACGAGCAGCTCGCCCAGCCGGTCCAGCGGCGGCCGCTCGACCTTGCCCAGCTGCAGGTCCACGTCCACGGCGGCGCTGAACAGCCCGGCCTTGCTGCCGTAGTAGCGCATGACCATCGACGGGTCCACGCCGACCAGCGACGCGACCGCCCGGATCGTCATGGCCTCGTAGCCCCGCTCGATGAGCAGCTTCCTGGCGGCGGCGAGGATGGAGGCCCGGGTCCCGGCGGATCTTTCGGTGAAAGGCATGACAACAAGTGTAGGCCAACACGCGTATGCATTCGACCGGGCGACATTTCCCGGTAACAAGCCGATAACACCCTCTTTCCCTCCCCCATGTGACCGATCACACTCAAGCAGTATCTGTGACCGGTCACATCAGGAGGCCGTACTGTCATGTGGAGGAAGAATGCCTGGTCGGCGGCGGCTCTGGCGGCGGCGATCATCGTGACCAGCACCCTGCCCGCGACCCCCGCACGGGCCGCGTCCCAGCTCGTCGTGGACCTCGCGACGCCCACCGGCCCGCTGCGCTACGGCGCCACCGGCTTCCTGTACGGGCTCGGCGACGAGGGCATCCCGAACGAGACCATGCTCGCCGCCCTGAAACCCCAGGTCACCGCCCAGAAGGCCCCCGACGGCCGGCAGCACCCGAACGGCGACGCGCTGAAGATCGCGCCGATGTTCAAGCGGGTCGGCGGCCGCGACATCCAGATCTACATGCAGGACATCTACCAGGAGTGGCCGTACGAGCGGCTCGGCCTGGCCGACTACCTGGCCAAGGTGGACACGATGACCAGGAAGGTCGTCGCCGACCCGTACCGGACCTCGTACGTCTACGTGCCCTTCAACGAGCCCGACCAGATCTGGTACGCCGGGAACCTGACCGCCTTCCTCAACGACTACAAGGCCGTCCACCAGCGCATCCGCTCCATCGACCCGGGCGCCCGCATCGCCGGCCCGAACTTCGCCTCCTACCGCTCGGCGGACCTGCGCGCGTTCCTGACGTTCGCCCGCGACAACGGCGTGCTGCCCGACGTCACCACCTGGCACGAGCTCGGGAACGACTTCTTCACCGGCTGGCACACCCACTACGCCGACTACCGGGCGATGGAGACGAGCCTCGGGATCGCGCCGCGTCCGATCACGATCAACGAGTACGGCCGCTCGTCCGGCGACCTGGGCGTGCCGGGGAACCTGGTGCAGTTCGTGGCGAGGTTCGAGAACAGCAAGGTCGACGGCTGCCTGGCGTACTGGACGACGGCCGGCGGGCTCAACGACCTGGTGACCAGGAACAACCAGGCGACCGGCGGGTGGTGGCTGTACAAGTGGTACGGCGAGCTGACCGGCACCACGGTCGCCGTGACCCCGCCCGCGCCCGGCGGCTCCCTGCAGGGCCTGGCCGCGTACGACCCGGCGCGGAAGCAGGCCCGGGTGATCTTCGGTGGCAACAACGCCGCCTCCGGCGTCTACGACACGGACCTCGTGGTCCGGGGCATCCCCGCCGCCCTGGGGAGCACGGTGCACGCCACGGTGTGGGGCGTGGACGACACCGGGCTGAACCCCTCCCCCGGCCCCTACCGGGTGACCGAGTCGGACTTCACCGCCTCCGGCGGGCAGATCACGATCCCGCTGACGGGGCTGAAGGGCTCCTCGGCGTACCACGTGATCGTGACGCCGGACAAGGACCTGTCGCCGGCGGGCCCCCGCTACGAGGCCGAGTACGCCGCCCTGTCCGGCTCGGCGCGCGTCACGTACGGGCCCAACACCGGCTACTCGGGCACGTCCTTCTCCGAGGGGTACGGCGCCAGCACCACCGCGAGCACGAACTTCGTGGTGACGGCGCCGAACGACGGCTACTACAACCTGGCCCTGAGGTACTCGGCGGGCCCGTACACCGGCGCCCCGGCCGCCCGCTCGGTGCGGCTGCGGCTCAACGGCTCCGACCTCACCGACGTCGCCCTGCCCGGCACCGCCGACTGGAATACCTGGAACACGGTCACCACGAAGGTGTTCCTGACGGCCGGCATCAACCGCGTGGACGTCGGCGCGTACGCCACCGACGACCGCGACGCGGTCAACCTCGACTACCTCGAGGTCACCCCCGCGACCGGCACCATCACCTCCTACCAGGCCGAATCCACCGCCAACACGCTCGGCGGCACCGCCCGCGTGGCCGCCAACGCCGCCGCGTCGGGCGGCGGCTACGTGGGTTACATCGGCGCGGGCGCGGCCAACACGCTGCGCTTCAACAACGTCACCGTCCCGGCCGCCGGCCGCTACCGCATGGTCGTCACCTACGCCAACGGGGAGCTCGGCGAGGGCGCGACCAACTACAACACCAACATCGTCGACCGCTACGCCGACATCTCGGTCAACGGCGGCGCCGCCCACCGGCACTACTTCCGCAACACGCTCGGCTGGTCGAACTACCGCACCACGGTCGTGGACGTGGTCCTGGCGGCGGGCGCGAACACGATCACGTTCGGCAACGCCTCCGCGGGCTACGCGCCGGACATCGACCGCATCCAGATCGCCGCACCCGTCGGGTGAGCACTGGGGGCCGGGCTACCACCCCTGCTTGGACATCCACTCCCGCACGTCCGCCGCGATGACGTGCGGGTGATCCTCCGGGGTGTGGTGCCCGGCGACCTCCTCGTGCGCCACGATCTCGAGGGAGGCGATGGTGGCCGCGCACCAGGCGACGGTCTCCGGCGTCCACATCGTGCCGGGACCGGGCCGGAAGTCGATCAGCAGCTTCGGCACCTCCACGCTGGCGGCCAGCCACCGGTCGAACGCCTCGATCCGGGCCACGACGTCGGCCGGCTCGCCGTCCAGCGGCATCGAGCGGGCCCAGCGCAGCAGCGGCAGCCGGCTCTCCCTGGTCGGGTACGGCCGCAGGTAGGCCGCCATGTCCGCGTCGGTCAGCGTCGGGACGGTGGCGGGCAGGCCTTCGCGGAGGAAGGCGTTGCCGTCCAGCATCATGGCCTCCCCGACCCCCTCGGTCTTGATGGCCCGGAACAGCTCGCGGCCGCCTTCGGGGAACTCCTCCCAGGTCATCGGCTTGACGACGGCCTCGGTGAAGGCGATGCCGCGCACCCGGCCGGGATGGCGGGAGGCCCAGTCGAAGGCCAGCGCGCCGCCCCAGTCGTGGCCGACGAGCAGCACGTCGTCCAGGTCGAGGGCGTCGAACCAGGCGTCCAGGTAGCGGGCGTGGTCGGCGAAGGTGTACGCGACGGCGGGCTTGCCGGACTCCCCCATGCCGATCAGGTCGGGAGCCAGTCGGCGGCCCCGGCCGATGGCGGGCATGACGTCGCGCCACAGGTGGGAGGAGGTCGGGTTGCCGTGCAGGAGGACGATCGGCGCGCCTTCGCCGAGCTCCCGGTAGGACATCGTGGAGTCGAGCACGTTCTGGATGGGCATGTTCATGGTCCTTTTCCGGTGTTGAGGTGCAGGGTTCGGTCCACCGCGATCTCGATCACGACCCGGCCGGGCGGATCGGGCGGCGGGGACAGGTAGCGCCGGGTGTAGCGGCGGGCGGCCTCGGCGATCCGGCGCGGATCGCGGGACACGGTGGCGGCGCCTTCGAGGGTGACCCAGCGGAAGCCCTCCACCTGGCAGAGCGCGGCCCGCCCGGGGACGGCCAGGTTGCGGGCCTTGCGCGAGGTGGCGACGGTCAGCATGCGGGCCAGCCCCGCGTCGCGGTCCCAGGTGAAGCGGACGGCGACCACGTGCGGGGAGCCGTCGGGGCGCAGCGTGGTGAGGGTGGCCACGCGCGGCTCGGCGAGGAAGGACTCCGCCGGGCCCGGCAGTGCGGTGGTCGTCGTCATCGGAAGGCCGCGACGTTGCGGGCGGCCCAGTCGGCGAACGTGCGCGGGGCGCGGCCGAGGATGCGCTCCACGTCCGGGCTGACCCGCCGCTCGGCCTCGGTGGGCGTGCCGAGGATGGCCAGGGTGCCCTCGACGACCGGCGCCGGCATGAACCGCGACATCTGCGTGCGGGCCTCCTCCTCGGTCTGCTCGACGAAGCGCACCTCCGCCCCGAGGGCGTCGCCGATGGCCGCGGCCCGCCGGCGCGGGGTGACCGGCTCGGGGCCGGTGAGCTCGTACGTACGCCCGGCGTGCCCGTCCTGCCGCAGCACCGCGGCCGCGACCTCGGCGATTTCGGCCGGGTCGATGACCGGCAGGGCGACGTCCCCGAACGGGGCGGCGGCCGTGCGGTGGGCGCGGATGGGCTCGGCCCAGACCAGGGCGTTGGAGTCGAAGCCGCCCGGCCGCAGGATCGTCCACTCCAGCCCCGATCCGCGCACGGCCTGCTCGAAGGCGACCGGGTGCCCATACGCGTGCGGCCTGGTGCCGGCGCCCTGGGAGGAGAGCAGGACGACGCGGCGGATCCCGCCCGCCACGGCTTCGTCCAGGACGGCGCGCGGGTCCTGACCGGCGACGAGCAGGAACAACGCATCGGCGCCGTCGAAGGCGGGCTTCAGGCTCGCGGGCTCGGCCAGGTCGCCGGCGCTGTGCCGGACGCCCTCGGGGAAGGGCGCGGTCCGGCGGGAAAGCGCGGTCACCTGCTCGCCCGCGGCGGCGAGCAGCCTCACCAGCTCGCCGCCGACCTGCCCGGTGGCACCCGTGACTACGATCATGGATTCGCTCCCATGGAGTTAGTTAGTTGACTGACTTAGTCCGGGACCATAGCGGGCCGAGGGCGGGCCTGTCTATAGTGAGTCAGGTGACTAACTCAACACGGGCGGGGAAGCGGGAACGGCTGGCCGGCGCCGCCGTACGAGTGCTGCACGAGCAGGGGGTCGAGAAGACGACGCTCGCCGACATCGCGCGCGCGGCCGACGTCCCGGTGGGCAACGTCTACTACTACTTCAAGACCAAGGACCAGCTCATCGAGGCGGCCATCGAGGCGCACGGCCGCCACCTCGAGACCATGATCGACGCGTTGGAGCGGCTCCCCACCCCGCCGGAGCGGCTCAAGGCGCTGCTGCACGGCTGGATCGAGGAGCGCGACCTCACCGCCCAGTTCGGCTGCCCGACCGGCACCCTCGCCTCCGAGCTGGACAAGCGCGACGACGGCCTGGACCGCGCGATCGCCAAGGTCATGGGAGGGCTCCTGGACTGGATCGAGAGCCAGTTCCGGGCCATGGGGCGGGACGACGCCCGGGAGCTGGCGGTCGCGCTGATGGCCGCGTACCAGGGCGTCGCGCTGCTGACCAACACCTTCCGCGACCCCGGCCTCATGGCCATGGAGGGCCGCCGCCTGGAGCGCTGGATCGACTCCCTGGCGTGACCCCCGCGGGCCTCCCGCGCAGCGCAGGCGCGGGAGACCCCGTCAAAGGCGCCCGGGACGCTTCGGCGGCGGGCGCGGGCGCCGCGGAGGTGCCGCGCCCCGCCGCGAACGCCCACCTGTGCACGAACGCCAGGCCGTGGCCACGGTGACGCCGGCGGGCCGGTTGCTGACGCGCATGTGATTCCTCCTTCGCGCCCTGTCCTGCGGAGCCCAGCCAAGCCACGCGATCGGGGTGTCCAACAGGGTCGCGGACGGACTCGGCCGGGCTCGGACGGCGGCCGTCGCCGCTCGGAAATTCTCGGACACGAAGAGTCATCGTTCGTACACTGTGAATCACGATCAGGTGCGGCGAGAGGGCAGGGTCCGGGACGATGGGCGTGGACGCGGAAGGGGGCGAGGGCCTCCAGATCGCCGGAGAACCGCCCGCGCCCGGCCTGGAGTCGGTGACCCGGCACGAGGACCTGGTGAGACTGCTGGCCGAGGAGTTCGCGCGGGCCGACGTGTCGCTGCGGGAGCTGGAGGCGCGGGCGGACAAGGCGGGCGGCACCCGGCTGCCGCGGGCCACCTGCGCGGACATGCTGGCCGGTCGCCGTTTCCCGAAGAAGGCGGTGATGGTGGCGTTCCTGCGCGCGTGCCGCGTGCCCGAGCAGCGGCTCCCGGCGTGGGAGCAGGCCTGGGAGCGGGTACGCATTGCGCGCCTGCCCGCCCTGACCGGGCAAGCCACCGCGCCCGGGCAACCCGCCGCCGCCGGGCAGCCCACCACGACCGAGGCCCCGACCGTGGCGGCGCAGCCCGCCGTACTTCCCCACGACACGGCCCCCGCCCCCAACCCCGGGCCGGGCCGGCGCCGGATGCTCGTGGTCGCGATGCTCGCCTCGCTCGCGGCCGCGTCGCTGGGCGTGCTGGCAGGCTTCTGGCTGCCGGGTCGCGGCCCGTCCGAACCCCCTCGGGGCCGTACCGTCACCGACGACGGCCGGGCGTTCGGCCAGGGCGGGTCGAGCCGGTTCACCGTGACCGTCGATCCGGCCAACACCGGCGTACGCCTGATCCGCCGCCTCGACGCCGGCATCGGCATGCAGCGCGCCACCATCACCGTGAACGGGGTCCCCGCCGGTGCGTGGCAGCCGCTGCACGTGGAGCGCGTCTACCGGTGGAAGGACCAGAGCGCCGACATCCCACCGTCCCTCACCTCCGACCGTCGCTCGCTGACCGTCGTCAACACGTTCGTCTCCTCCTACCAGGACTTCAACGAGTTCCTGTACGTCGTCAAGCAGAAGGTCAACGGCGTCTGGTCGACCGCCGACACCGTCGACGTCGGCCCCGAGCACGCGGCGAGCGAGAGCGCCCACGGCTACCGCATCACCGGACCGCAGACCTTCGCCGGTGTCCAGGAGTTCGCCTACCCGCCGCCCGCCCTGTCGGGTTTGACGGCTGCGGCGAGGGCCGGTAACGTCCCCCTCCCCTAGCGACGCCTTCGGAGCTGCGGGTGGGGGCACACCCACCAGCTCTCTGGAGGCTTTCGTGCCCAGTGATCCCCCGTTCCGGCGCCGCGACTTCCGGCTCCTGCTTCTCGGCCAGACCACCAGCCAGCTCGGCGCCCAGGTCAGCGCGGTCGCGATCCCGCTGCTCGCGGTGGTGACCCTGCAGGCGTCCCCGATGCAGCTCGGCCTCGTCACGGCTTCGGGGACGGTCGCGTTCGCGCTGATCGGGCTGCCCGCCGGCGCCTGGATCGACCGGTGCCGCCGCCGGCCCGTCCTCGTCGCCGCCGACCTGGCCCGCGCCGTCCTGCTGGCGACGATCCCGCTCGCGGCGCTCCTCGGGACGCCGACCCTCGCCCACCTCGTGCTGGTCTCGCTGCTGAGCGGCGTGGCGAGGGTCTTCTTCGACGTCGGCTACCAGAGTTACCTGCCGTCCGTCGTCGGCAGGGCGGAACTGCTCGCCGGGAACTCGGCCATGGAGACCGTACGCGCCGGGGGCCAGCTCGTCGGGCCGGGCCTGGGCGGCTGGGCCACCACGCTGCTCGGCGCGGCGAACGTCGTGCTGATCCAGGCCGTGACGTTCGCGGTGTCGGCCGTGTCGCTGCTGGCGATCAGGACGCGCGAGCCGGCCGCGCCGAGCCGTACGGACGGGGTCCGGCTCGGGACGCAGATCCGGGACGGTCTGGCGTTCGTCGCGCGGACCCGGCTCCTTCGCGCCATCCTGCTCACCAGCGCGGCCTGCAACTTCTCGTTCGCGATGGCCTCGGCGGTGTCCTTCATCTTCATGGTCCGCACGATCGGCCTGCCGCCCACGGTGATCGGAATCGTGCTCGCGCTCGGCTCGGTCACCGTCATGATCGGCGCGGCCCTCACGCCCCGCCTGGCCCGGCGCTTCGGCTCCGCCCGGATCATCTGGCTGTCCCTGGCCGTGACCGGCCCGGTCACGCTGCTCGGCCCCCTGGCGGGACCCGGGTGGGCGGCCGCCCTGCTCGTGGTGGGCACGGCGGCCGGCGAGCTGGGCCAGATCGTGTACGCGGTCACCAGCGTCAGCCTGCGCCAGCACCTGTGCCCCGGGCACCTGCTCGGCCGGGTCAACGCCACGATGCGCTGCTTCATGATGGGCCTGTTCCCGCTCGGCGCGCTGCTCGGGGGGATGCTCGGGGAGGTGGCGGGGCCGCGGGCGACCCTGTGGGCGGCCGGGGCGATCATCGTCCTGTCGCCGCTGCCGGTCCATGTGGCCCTGCGCGGCGTCCGCGACGTCGAGGACGTACCACCATGGAACGCCGACCGAGGGTAATTGTACGATAACTAAGTGTGAGCACTAAAGAGACAGAGATGACCATTACATCCGCTCTGTTCGTTCTCGGGGAGCGGCTGGGTGAGCGGCCCACGACCACTCCGGAGATCCCGCACCAGCAGCTCGACCAGATCGCCCCGGTGGAGCTGCAGGAGGAGCTGTGGCGGCGCATGTCCGGGCTGGACCACGTACGCACCGGTCCCAGCGTCGTCTCGCTGCCCGAGACACGCGCGCTGCACATGGAGCCGGCGTACGCGTACGGGCCCGCCTCGGCGTTCGTCCGCGACAGCACCGAGTTCGCGCACCTGCACGGCGTCTTCGACGGGAGCCTGCACGCGCTCCTGCCCGAGGCCGACGCGGCCGAGGCCGTCGAGAAGGGGTGGGCCGAGCTGCACCCGATCGTGCACGAGGGCCGCTGCCCGCCCACCCTCGTCCTGCTGTACGGGCCGCGCGACGAGGACGAGCTGGAGACGGTGTGGGAGCTGGTGCGCCGCAGCCACGCCTTCGCCTCCGGCCAGATCCTCTGACCGGAGGCTTCGGGCAGGCCCGCCCCCACACCGCCGGGTTCACGCGCGGACCGGGAAGTTGGCGCGCAGCACGCCGTGCGGGTCGCGGGCCCGCTTGATGTCCCGCAGCCGGGCGAGGTCCGGCTCGGAGAAGGCCGCCGCGGCCCGGTCCCCGCCCCCCAGCATCGTGTACGGCTTGCGCCCGCTCACCAGCGGCCCGAGCTGCTCGGCGAACGCCCGCTGCCGATCGCCCACGGCCGCGGCCATCTCCGGGTTGAACGCGCCGCCGAGCAGGTAGGCCATGTACGGCTCGCTCATGGGACCGCTCGGCCCCGCGTCCGGCCGGGCGGCGGCCAGCGCCCCGCCCAGGTGCCTGACCTGCACGGCGACCAGCGGCTCCATCGGCGCGTCCAGCAGGGCCTCCGCCGCCGCGTCGTCCAGGCCGGTGAGCAGCTCGGTGCGGGAGCGTACGGGCGCCGGGTCGGTGGGCTCGGCGGTGATGTCGCCGAGGTCGGCCACGGCCATCGGCCCCCGCTTGTCGGCGATCACATCGTCGATCTTGTCCAGCCGGGCGAGCAGCGCGCGCCCCTCGCCCTCCTCGCCGAGGAAGGCGGCGTCCACGGTGACCATGGCCGGCGCCTGGGGGAACTGCACCCGGTTGAACCATACGGACAGCTCGCCCGGTGCCTCGGCGGTGATCTCGCGGAAGGCCTCGAACACCTCGCGGGCGCGGTGGCCCGGCCACAGCATGCGCCCCCCGTACAGGGCGGGCGCGGGATACAGCTCGAACTCGATCGCCGTGACAAGGGCGAAGTCGCCACCGCCGCCGCGCAGCGCCCAGAACAGGTCCGGGTCCGACCCGGCGGTCACCGTGGCCGGCTCGCCGTCGGCGCCCACCACGTCGAACGCGCGCACGCTGTCGGCCGCGAACCCGTGCCTGCGGCCGAACCAGCTCAGGCCGCCGCCGAGGGTGTAGCCGGCCACGCCGACGGCGGGGTTGCTCCCGGCCAGGCCGGTCAGGCCGAGGGGCCCAGCCTGCGCCAGCACCTCGCCCCACTTCACCCCGGCGCCCACCCGGGCCACCCGCTCCTCGCGGCGCACCTCGACGCCGCCCAGCAGCCCGGTACGCAGCAGGACGACCCCGTCGGTGTCGCCCGAGGCGCCGTGGCCGGTCGGCTGGGCGCTCACCGTCAGCCCCGCCTTGTTCGCGTACCGCACCAGGGCCGCCACGTCATCGGCGTCCGTGGCCGCCACGACGGCGGCCACGGGCTGGCGTACCGACAGGTTCCACGCCGTGGCCGCCTGCTCGAACCCGTCGTCGCCGGGCACCAGGACCCTGCCCTCGACCGCGCCGCGCAGATCGGTGTTCGTCATGTCTCTCTCAACTCCCATGTCGTCTTCGAACCCCGGGGGTCCGGGTTCGCCGATATGACGGACGCGGGAGACGAAACGTGACGGGACACCCGGGTATTCTCCGCGCAGCGTTTTGGCATCCGGCCGCTGATCAGGCATATTCCCTCGGATGGAACGTGATCAGATCAGCGGCGTCGCCCACGGGGACCATCCCGTCTCCGCGCCCATCAGCGAGAGCAGCCTCGAACGCCTGCTCGGCCGGGCGAAGCTGCCGCCACGGGCCCACATCCTCGATCTCGGCTGCGGCGAGGCGGCGTGGCTGACGCGGGCGCTGGCGCTCTATCCGGACGCGACGGCCGACGGGGTGGACGTCTCCGAGCGGGCCCTGGCCCGCGCCGCGGAGGAGGCGGAGCGCCGCGGCGTCTCGGACCGGCTCCGGCTGCACCGGATGCCGGCCGCCGACTTCACCACCGGCGCGGCCTCCGGGCTGTCCTCCGAGCCGGCCTCCGAGGTGGCCTCCGCCGGGACGTACGACCTGGTGCTGTCCGTCGGCGCCACGCACGCCTTCGGCGGGCTCGCGCCGACCCTGCGTTCCGTACGCGGCCACCTGCGCCCGCCCTCCGGGCTCGCCCTGGTCGGCGAGGGCTTCTGGGAGCGGCCGCCCGCGCCCGAGCTCCTCGCCCGGCTGGACGCCGAGCCCGGCGAGTTCGCCGACCTGGCCGGCACGGTGGAGCGCATGGAGAGCGCCGGCTTCGCCACCGTCTACGGCCACACCAGCACCCTCGACGAGTGGGACGAGTACGAGTGGTCCTGGACCGGCACCCTGACCCGCTGGGCGCTCGCCCACCCCGGCCCGGACGGCGACGCGGCCCTGGCCGCCGCACGTGACCATCGCGACCTGTGGCTCAACGGCTACCGCGGCGTCCTGGGCTTCGTCACACTCCTCCTCCGCCGATCCGACACCGCCGCCGGGAGCTGAGCGGGGCCCGGAAGGCGGCCCTGCGGACGGTCACCAGGTGACGTGGAGGGCGGCGGGGCCGAGGTCGACCCCGTCGCGTACCCATTCGACGTCCTCGACCGAACCCGTGAGGCGCAGGCCGGGCAGCCGCCGGGCCAGCGCACCGAGCGCGGCGGCCAGTTCGAGGCGGGC
>NZ_JBQQCB010000120.1:0-31340 GCF_052246675.1 Nonomuraea sp. KM90
CCGCCTTCCAGAGCTACATCGACCAAGGCGGCGGCTACGTGGGCGTGCACGCCGCCGCCGACACCGAATACGACTGGCCCTACTACGGCGAGCTGGCCGGCGCCTACTTCAAGAACCACCCCGCCATCCAGCAGGCCACCGTCCGCAACCAGGACCGCGCCCACCCCGCCACCGCCCACCTCGGCCCCACCTGGAGCCGCACCGACGAGTGGTACAACTACCGCACCAACCCCCGCCCCGCCGTACGCGTCCTGCAGACCCTCGACGAGAACAGCTACAGCGGCGGCGACATGGGCGACCACCCCATCACCTGGTGCCACCCCCAAGGCCGGGGCCGCGCCTTCTACACCGGCCTCGGCCACACCGCCGAGTCCTACACCGACCCCGCCTTCCGCACCCAGCTGCTCGGCGGCATCCGGTACGCCGCCGGCACGGCCAAGGCGGACTGCCGCCCGGAGAACGGCTACACCACCCTCTACAACGGCTCCACCACCGGCTGGTCCCAGGCCGGACCCGGCAGCTTCACCGAGGAGGACGCCACCCTGACCTCGCAGGGCGGACTGGGCATGTTCTGGTACGAGGCCAAGGAGTTCGGCGCGTACTCGCTGAAGCTGGACTGGAAGCTGACCGGCGACAGCAACTCCGGCGTCTTCGTCGGCTTCCCCGCCTCGGACGACCCCTGGTCGGCGGTGAACAACGGCTACGAGGTGCAGATCGACGCCACCGACACCCCCGACCGCACGACCGGCTCCATCTACGGCTTCAAGGCCGCCGACCAGGCCGCCCGCGACGCCGCCCTCAACCCGCCCGGCGCGTGGAACACCTACGAGCTGCTGGTCGAGGGCGAACGGCTGCGGGTCTTCCTGAACGGCGTGCAGATCAACGACTTCACCAACACCGACCCCGCACGCTCGCTACGCCAGGGCCACGTCGGCATCCAGAACCACGGCGCCTCCGACCAGGTCGCCTTCCGCAACATCCGCGTCAAGGAGCTGAGCGTCACGGTGGAGGCCGAGTCCTGTACCTCCAGCCGTGGCGTGCGGGCCGTCCGCCACTCCCCCGCAGGCGGCGGAAAGACGCTCGGCCACATCAACGACGGCGACTGGGCGGGCTACGCGCACGTCACCACGGAGGGCGCGACGGCCTTCTCCGCCCGCGTCTCCTCGGCCGGTTCCGGCGGCACGATCCAGGTCCGCTCGGGCTCGCCCCGCGGGCCGCTCCTCGGCTCGGTCACCGTGCCCGTCACGGGCGGGTGGGAGAGCTTCCGGGACGTCGCCACCACCCTGACCACCTCCGCCACCGGCCCGCTCCATCTGGTCTTCAAGGGCGGCAGGGGGTTCCTGTTCGACGTCGACAGTTTCACCTTGGGCAGGTATGGCCCCTGACGGCACCGGGCAGGGGGCCTCCATGTCGCACCTTCCCGCGCCCGTGGCGCACCGGACGATCGACGTGGACGGGATCGAGATCTTCTACCGGGAGGCCGGCCCGCCGGACGCCCCGGTGTTCCTGCTGCCGCACGGCTACCCCTGCTCCTCGTACGAGTTCCGCGGCCTCATGCCCGCCCTCGGCGACCGCTGGCGCCTGCTCGCCCCCGATCTGCCGGGCTTCGGCTACAGCGGCACCCCCGAGCACTTCTCCTACACCTTCGACGGCTACGCCGGCTTCCTCGAACGCTTCACCCAGGTGATGGAGCTGTCGCGGTACGCCGTCTACCTGCACGACTACGGCTCCCAGTTCGGCCTCCGGCTGGCCATGCGGGCACCCGAGCGGGTCGCCGCGCTCGTCATCCAGAACGGCGACATCTACGAGGACGCGCTGGGCCCGAAGTACGCGTGGCTGAAGGAGTTCTGGTCGAACCCGACGCCGGAGGGCCGGGAGAAGATGGCCGGCAACGTCTCGGAGGAGGGCTTCCGCGACGAGTTCGCCGGCGAGCTGCCCCCGCACCTCGCCGCGCGGGTGAGCCCGGACCTGTGGAAGCTGCACTGGAGCCTGATGGACACGCCGCGGCGCCGGGCCAACGTCGTGGGCCTGTTCGAGGACCAGGCGACCACGCTCGGCTGGTTCCCCAAGGAGCAGGCGTACCTGCGCGAGCACCGGCCGCCGACGCTCATCGTCTGGGGGCCGCACGACGGCTACATGCCGGAGGAGTCGGCCAGGGCGTACCTGCGCGACCTGCCGGACGCCGAGCTGCACCTGCTCGACGCCGGGCACTGGGCGCTGGAGACCAGCCTCGGGGAGATCGTCCCCCTCGTCCGCGACTTCCTCGGGCGCGTCCACTCCTGAACCGCGGTCAGGTGGCGGGCAGCGCCGTGGCCAGCAGCACCACGCCGAGCGAGCCCACCAGCGAGGTCACCGCCAGGGCCCGCGCCAGCCGGGGCCGGCCGGCTCCCGTGGCCCATCCATGCGCCCCCGCCGCCGCCATGACCAGGCAGAACAGCAGCAGCTTGGCGGCCAGGATCCGCCCGTAACCGGGCTCGGCGAGCGAGGCCCAGGTGACGCCCTTGTGCCAGGCCATGGCCACGCCGCTGGCCAGCTGCACGGGCAGGAACACGGCGGCGGTCAGCAGGCCGAAGCGGCGGCCGACGGCCTTCAGCACCTGGCCGCGCCGCTCCTCGTCCAGCAGCCTCCGGGCCAGCGGCAGCAGCACCAGCGAGACGCTGAGCTGCCCGCCGACCCACAGCGCGGCCCCGAGCACGTGCGCGAAGCGCACCACCGACCACCAGGTCATGGCGCGCTCAGGTCCAGCACCCGCGGGTTCTCGCCCTCCAACCGGGTGCCGGAGGGGCCGCACCTGCGGCGCAGGCCGGTGGCGCCCAGGCCGGAGCGGGCGTAGAAGTCGTCGAGGGCGGCGATGACACCGTCCACGGTGGTGGTGGCGTAGCGGGCGTGCCGCAGGTGCAGGCCGTAGCGCTGGGCCACCCGGACCGCCGCCGCCATGTCGGCCGGCGGGCCGTCGCCTTCCGTCGCGATCCATCTCAGGAAGCCGCGCACGCGACGGAGATAGGCGGCCTTGCTGGAGTCCGCCAGGGCGGACCCGGCCAGCGCGGTGGCGTAGGCGGAGATCACCGCCTCGTGAGCGGCCGGGAGCCGGCCTTCCCTCCGGGTGCTCATCGGGGATCTCCTTGGTGTTCGCGACGGTTGGTGGCAGGTTACGAGCCTGGCGGGGCGGCCCCCGGGCCGGGTAGGGCCGTTGGTCCCGATCCGCGTGGCCTTCCGGCCGGATCGGCGGGCAGGGACCTTCTCCCGGGAAGAGGGGACTTTGGTCCCTACTCGCGGCATCGCCGGGGGCGGCAGGCTGTCGGGGTGACGTACCAGGACGACGACCGGACGGATGCCCGCCGGCTCAGGGAACTGCCCGCGGCCGAGGCCCTGAAGTTGCTGGCGGGGGTGCCGTTCGGGCGGATCGTCTTCACCCGCCACGCGCTGCCCGCGGTACGGCCGGTGAACCACGTCGTCGTGGACGGGCAGATCATCATCCGCTCCAGTCCCGGCACGATCCTCAGCTCCCACGTGGCGCCCTCGGAGGCCGTGGTGGCGTACGAGGCGGACGAGCTGGACGGTCACGAGCGCCTGGGCTGGAGCGTCATCGTCACCGGGGTGGCCCGCCTGGTGACCGAGCCGCACGAGGCGGCCCGGTTCAAGGCGATGCTCCGCCCCTGGGTGGCGGGCGAGATGGACCAGGTGATCCGGGTCCAGCCGGAGATCGTCACGGGGTTCGTGCTGGTTCCCGCCGCGGCTCCGGCCTAGCGGTACGCCGGCGGTAGACCACGTACGGCCGCCACAGGTACGCGATCGGCGCCGACCAGACATGCACGAGCCTGGTGAACGGCCACATGCCCACGAACACCCACGCCACCAGCGCGTGCAGCTGGTACACCAGCGGGACGTCCGCCATCAGGTCCGGGTCCGGCCGGAAGGTCAGGACGCCGCGGAACCACACCGCGATCGTGTCGCGGTAGTCGTAGCCGCCGCCGAGCAGGTTGCGGCCCACGGTCCCGGCCATGCCGAGCGCGATCACCACCGCCATGACGGTGAAGAGCGCCTTGTCCATGCGGGTGGTGGTGCGGCGGACCCGCGGGGTGGCCAGGCGGCGGGCCAGCAGCAGCGCCAGCCCGGCCACCACCATCACCCCGGCCACGGTGCCGGCGCTCACCGACACCAGGTGGTAGAGGTGCTCGTCGACCCCGACCGCCTCGGTCCAGCTCTTGGGGACGAGCAGGCCGATGACGTGGCCGCCGATGGCCGCGAACACGCCGAGGTGGAACAGCGGCGAGCCGAGCCGCAGCAGCCGGCTCTCCAGCACCTGGGTGGTGCGCGTGGTCCAGCCGAACTGGTCGGCCCGCCAGCGCCAGACGTGGCCGACGACGAAGACGGTCAGGGCGATGTAGGGGATGACGACCCAGAGCGCGACACTCACGGCCGCACCTCCATCTCGTTGAGGGGCGGGCCGTACGGGGCCAGGCCGACCTCCTCGGCCGGCGGTCCCGCCAGCGCGAGGTCGGCGACGGCCAGCCGCTCGGCCTCGGAGAGGTCGGGCAGGGCCGCGCACAGCACGTCGAGCACCAGCGCGTACGGCGAGCCCGCGTCGCGCAGCGCGGTACGGATGAGCTCCAGCCCCTTGCGGTGCTGCCGCAGCGGCGCCTCCCCCGCGGACGGCCCGGCCAGGGCCGCGAACTCGCAGACCACGGGCAGGAAGTCGGGCAGCTCGCCCTCGGGCGGGGTCAGCCCGGCCACGCGGTAGCGCTGCTTGAGCGTCAGCAGGGCCATGCCGCGGCGGCGGGTGTCGCCGTGCAGGTAGTAGGTGAGGTAGAGGCTGGACCTGCGGCGCAGGTCGAAGGTCCGCACGTAGTCGCGGGCCAGCGACATCGGGTCCCGGTCGCCGAACCAGCGCATGAACTCCTCGAGGGCCGGCTGCGGGACCGGCAGCGCGGCGACGGCGCGGCCGAGCTCGGCGCGGGCCGCGAGCAGCCCGGCGTCGGGATACTGCAGCAGCAGCGAGACCAGCCGCAGCAGCGCCGCCCGGTCCTCGGGGCGCTCGACGTAGGTGGTGTCCGGCCGGGAGAGGAGTCTCATGCCGTGCCTCCCTTGCCGACGAAGAGCTTCAGCCCCAGGCGGCCGTCCCCGCGCTTCCCGGTGAGCCCGGTGGGGTGGAACCCGGACATGCCGGGCCCTCCATCGCCGTCCAGGCTGCACCCGTCGGCCTGCGCGGACAGCGCCGCCGCGTCCTCCCGGTGCGCGGCGGGCACCACGTAGCGTTCTTCGTACTTCGCGATGGCCAGCAGCCGGTACATCTCCTCCATGTCGGCCGCCGTCATCCCGGCGGACTCCAGCAGGTCGTGCGCGACCGTGCCGTCGAGGCTGCGGGCCCGCATGTACGAGCGCATCGCCGACAGCTTCATCAGCACGCCGGCCACGACCTCGGTGTCCCCGGCCGAGAACAGGCTCGCCAGGTATTCGAGGGGGATGCGCAGGTCGGTGATGGCGTGGAAGACGTTGTCCGGGTCGTCGGCGTCCGCTCCCGCCCCGGTGACCGCGTCGAGCACGGGTGACAGCGGCGGGATGTACCAGACCATGGGCATCGTGCGGTATTCCGGGTGCAGCGGCAGCGCCACCCGGTAGCGCATGGCCAGCCGGTAGATCGGCGACCTCTGGGCCGCCCTGATCCAGTCCTCGCCGATGCCCGAGGCGCGGGCGGCCTCGATCACCGCCGGGTCCTCGGGGTCGAGGAACACCTTGCGCTGGGCTTCGAGCAGGTCCCGCGGGTCGGCGACGCGGGCGGCGCCGAGCACGGCGTCGGCGTCGTACAGGATGAGCCCGATGTAGCGCAGCCGGCCGACGCAGGTCTCGGCGCACACGGTCGGCTGCCCCGCCTCGATCCGGGGATAGCAGAACGTGCACTTCTCGGCCTTGCCGGTCTTGTGGTTGACGTACACCTTCTTGTACGGGCACGACGACACGCACATGCGCCAGCCGCGGCAGCGCTCCTGGTCGACCAGCACGATGCCGTCCTCCTCGCGCTTGTACATCGCGCCGGAGGGGCAGGCGGCCACGCACGCCGGGTTGAGGCAGTGCTCGCAGATGCGCGGCAGGTGGAACATGAACGTCCGGTCGAACTCCAGCCGCACCTTCTCCGCCATCGCGGCCAGGTTGGGGTCGGCGGGGGCGGTCTCGTGGGCGCCACCGAGGTCGTCCTCCCAGTTCGCGCCCCAGGTGATGGCCATGTCCCGGCCGGTGATGGCGGACTTGGGGCGGATGACCGGGGTGTGCGGCCCGGCCGGGGCGTTGATGAGGGTGTCGTAGTCGTAGGTGGCGGGCTCGTAGTAGTCGTCGAGGTCGGGCAGGTCCGGGTTGGCGAACAGGTTGATCAGCCGCCTGACCCGGCCGCCGGAGCGGAGCTTGAGCCGGCCGCGCCGGTCGACCTGCCAGCCGCCGCGCCAGCGCTCCTGGTCCTCGTAGCGCTTGGGGTAGCCGATGCCGGGCTTGGTCTCGACGTTGTTGAACCAGACGTACTCGACGCCCTCCCGGTTGGTCCAGGTCTGCTTGCAGGTGACCGAGCAGGTGTGGCAGCCGATGCACTTGTCCAGGTTCATCACCATGGCCACCTGGGCGAGGACGCGCATCAGTAATCGACCTCCTGGGCCCGCCGCCGGATCGTGGTGATCTCGTCACGCTGGTTGCCGGTGGGGCCGTAGTAGTTGAAGGCGTAGGTGAACTGCGCGTACCCGCCGATGAGGTGGCTGGGTTTGAGCAGCAGCCGGGTGAGGGAGTTGTGCACGCCGCCGCGGCGGCCTGACTTCTCGGTGAGCGGGACGTTCACATTGCGGTCCTTCGCGTGGTACATGTACACCGTCCCGGTGGGCATGCGGTGCGAGACGACCGCGCGGGCGACGACGACGCCGTTGCGGTTGTACGCCTCGATCCAGTCGTTGTCGCGCACGCCGATCTTCTCGGCGTCGGCCACGCTCATCCAGATCGTGGGCCCGCCGCGGGAGAGCGCGAGCATGTAGGCGTTGTCCTGGTACTCGGAGTGGATGGACCACTTGGAGTGCGGGGTGAGGTAGCGGACGGTGACCTCGGCGCCCTCGCCGTCGCCCTGCTCGCCGTAGTGGCGGTGCATGTTGAGCGGCGGGCGGTAGGCGGGCAGCTGCTCGCCCAGCTCGATGATCCAGTCGTGGTCGAGGAAGAACTGCTGGCGGCCTGTCAGGGTGTGCCAGGGTTTGTCCCGCTCGACGTTGATGACGAACGCGGAGTAGCGGCGCCCGCCGGTCTCCGAGCCCGACCACTCCGGCGAGGTGATCACGGGCTGCGGCCGGGACTGCGTGTCGGCGAACGTGATCCGCTTGCCCTCGTGCTCGGCCGCCAGGTCGGCCAGCCGGGTGCCGGTGCGCCGTTCGAGCGTCTCGAACCCCTGCGTGGACAGCCGCCCGTTGGTGGTGCCCGACATCGCGAGGATGGCCTCGCACATGCCCTCGGCCGTGGCCAGGGAGACGTCGCCCTCCGGGGTGACGCCGTTCTTGGTGCGCAGGTAGTCCAGCTCCGGCCCCACCTGGTAGGTGATGCCCTTGGTGGTCAGGCCCTGCCGCTCGAACAGCGGGCCGATGCCGCGCATGCGCCGGGCGGTGGCCGCGTAGTCGCGCTCGATCGTCACCAGCTTGGGCATCGTCCGGCCGGGTACGGGCTCGCACTCGCCGTGCTTCCAGTCCCGGACCCGCCCGCCGGGCTGGGCCAGCTCGTCGGGGGTGTCGTGGACGAGCGGCACGGCCAGCACGTCGGTGCGCCTGCCCAGGTGCTCGGCGGCCAGCTCGGAGAACCGGTCGGCGAGAGAGAGGAAGGCGTCGTAGTCGGTGCGCGTCTGCCAGGGCGGCGCGATGGCGGGGTTGAACGCGTGCACGAACGGGTGCATGTCGGTGCTGGACAGGTCGTGCTTCTCGTACCAGGTGGCGGCGGGGAGCACGATGTCGGAGAACAGCGCCGTGGAGGTCATCCGGAAGTCGACCGTGGTGAGCAGGTCGAGCTTGCCCTCGGCGGGCTCCTCGCGCCAGGTCACCTCGGCCGGCCGCGCCCCCTCGGGGGTCTCCTCGTTGCGCTGCTCGGCGTCGGCGCCGAGCAGGTGGCGCAGGAAGTACTCGTTGCCCTTGCCGGAGGAGCCGAGCAGGTTGGCCCGCCAGACGGTGAGCACGCGCGGGAAGTTGGCCGGGTCGCCGGGGTCCTCGGCGGCGAAGCGCAGCCGGCCGGAGGTCAGCTCGTTCACCACGTGCTCGGCCACGGGGACGCCCTTGGCGGCGGCCTCGTCGGCCAGGTCGAGCGGGTTGCGGTTGAAGGTGGGGTAGGAGGCCAGCCAGCCCAGCCGCGCCGCCTGGACGTTGCAGTCGGCGAACGTCCGGCCCTCGAACAGGCCGGCGCCGAGCGGGCTGGCCAGCTCGCCGGCCTGGATGCGCTCGTAGCGCCACTGGTCGGTGGCCAGGTACCAGAACGCGGTGCCGGCCATGTGCCTGGTCGGGCGCTGCCAGTCGAAGGCGAAGGCCAGGTGCTGGAAGCTCATCAACGGCCGGACCTTCTCCTGACCCACGTAGTGCGCCCAGCCGCCGCCGTTGACGCCCTGGCAGCCGGTCAGCAGCACCAGCGTCAGGAAGGAGCGGTAGATCTGGTCGGAGTGGAACCAGTGGTTGGTGCCCGCGCCCATCGCGATCATCGACCGGCCTCGCGTGCGCTCGGCGTTGCGGGCGAACTCGCGGGCGATCCTGGTGATCGTCGCGGCCGGCACCGAGGTGATCTCCTCGGCCCAGGCCGGCGTGTACGGCTGCGTGGCGTCCTCGTAGGAGTCCGGCCACTCGCCAGGGAGGTCGCGCTTGACGCCGTACTGGGCCATGAGCAGGTCGAACACGGTCGTGACGAGCTTGCCGCCCACCTCGGTCACCGGCACGCCGCGGCGCATGACGCTGCCGCCCTCGGTGTCGCCCTCGTCGAAGCGCGGCAGGTCCACGGCGACCGCGCGCCGCCCGAGCAGCGTCAGCGCGGGCTCGGCGCCGTCCAGGCCGAGGTTCCAGCGGCCCTCGCCCTCCTCGCCCCAGCGGAAGCCCAGGGAGCCGTTGGGCACGACGGGCTCACCGCTCTTCCCATCGAGGAAGACGGTCTTGAACTCGGCGTTCTCGCCGCCCTCGTCGGACAGGTCGGCGGCGGTGAGGAAGCGGCGCGGGACGTACGCGTCGCCGCGCTCCTCCAGCGTCACCAGGAACGGCAGGTCCGTGTATTTCCGGACATAGTCGGTGAAGTAGGGGACCTGGCGATCGCGGAAGAACTCGGCCAGCGTCACGTGACCCATCGCCATGGCCAGCGCCCCGTCCGTGCCCGGGTGCGGGGACAGCCAGTCGTCGGCGAACTTGACGTTGTCGGCGTAGTCCGGGCTGACCGCGACGACCTTGGTGCCCTGGTAGCGGGCCTCGGTCATGAAGTGCGCGTCGGGCGTCCTGGTGACCGGGATGTTGGACCCCCACATGATCAGGTAGCGGGAGTTCCACCAGTCGGCGGCCTCGGGCACGTCCGTCTGGTCGCCCCACACCTGCGGCGAGGCGATCGGCAGGTCGGCGTACCAGTCGTAGAACGACAGCAGCGTGCCCCCGATCATCGACAGGAACCGCGTGCCGGCCGCGAACGACGCCATCGACATCGCCGGGATCGGGGAGAACCCCACGACGCGGTCCGGCCCGTGCCGCTTGATCGTGTGCACGTGGGCGGCGGCCATGATCTCCAGGACCTCGTCCCAGCTCGACCGCACGAACCCGCCCTTGCCGCGGGCCCGCTTGTACGCCCTGGACCGCTCGGGGTCGCCGGTCAGCTCCGCCCACGCCAGCACGGGGTCGCCCAGCCGGGCCTTCGCCTCGCGCCACATCTCCAGGAGCACCCCGCGCACGTACGGGTAGCGCACGCGCGAGGGCGAGTAGGTGTACCACGAGAACGAGGCCCCGCGCGGGCAGCCGCGCGGCTCGTACTCGGGCGAGTCGGGCCCCACCGACGGGTAGTCCGTCGCCTGGTGCTCCCACGTGATCAGCCCGTCCTTGACGAACACCTGCCACGAGCACGAGCCCGTGCAGTTCACCCCGTGCGTGGAGCGCACGACCTTGTCGTGCGCCCACCGGTCACGGTAGAAGCGGTCCCAGGCGCTGGGGTCTATCCGGTGCAGGGTCCGGCCGTCGGCCGACACCTCCGCCCTGGTGAAGAACGTACGGGCGGCCAGCAGCGGCCCCATCCCCGGGGTCGCGTCGATATCACTCACGGCAATCTTCCTCGCCATAGCAGGCAGCAGCTGACACGGCTCAAGCCTCGTGGCCACCACCCGGTTCACGGCAGGGACCAAAGTCCCGTCTCAGAGGCCCGATGGGCCCACGATCAGCGCGATCGGCGGGACCTTCGGCCCTGACGCGGCGGCGGTCGCCGGCGGGATGCTGGCAGGCGGCGACCCGATGCCCGCGTGCTTCGAAAGGACTGGACCATGTGCAACTACTGCGGCTGCCGGGAGTTCCCGTTGATCGGCCGCCTCTCCCAGGAGCACTGGGACATCGAGGAGTGCGCCGGGGCGCTGCGCCGGGCCATCCACGAGGGCCGGCACGGAGACGCCGCCGCCCTGCTCGACGAGTTGCCGGCGCTGCTCCTCCCGCACACCGCCGCCGAGGAGAGCGGGCTGTTCGCCGAGCTGCGCGCCGAGGGCTCGCTGGCCGACGAGGTGGAGCGGCTCTGCGGCGAGCACGCGGGCATCCACGGCGCGCTCGCGGCGGTCGATCGGCGCGCGCCGGACTGGGCCGCGGTGCTGGCCGCCCTCGACCGGTTGCACCAGCACATCGACCACGAGGAGCACGGGTTGTTCCCCGCCGCCGTCATCATGCTCCCGCTCGCCGCGTGGGACCGCATCACGCCCGTCTCCTGACGGCACGCACGGGCCTCACCACCGGGACCGGCCCGTCGGTGTGGAAGGTCCGCGCCGGTTGATCGGGCCGGCCGCCCGTGGCCGGCCCGATCAGCGGGCGCGCACCTGGAACAGTCCGTGCGCGCCCGCTTCCGCGTGCCGCATCGTGTGGTCCACCACCGGATACGTGCCCGCCTCGGGGAAGACCAGCTCCGCGAACCCGCCCTGCGCCGGCGCCAGGTCCAGCACCTGGGCCCCGCCGGGATCGCCCTTGCGCAGCAGGTACGCGCCCTCCTTGAACACCGTGTCGAACGGCGCCCCCACCACGTGCAAGGCCGTGCCCGAGCTGGGACCGGCGGCCACCGCCCAGATCCGCACCCGCTCCCCGGCCGTGGCCCGCAGCGGGGCGTGGTCGTAGCCGGCGGCGGTGCCGTTGAACATCCAGCCGTCCGGCTCGCCCCGCCGCATCTTGGCCGCCTGGGCCTCGGAGCCGGGCTCCCCCAGGTACAGCTCGCCCTGCACGAGCAGGTACTCGCGGTCCACCTCGGGCAGGTCCGGCGGATCGATGACGACCGCGCCGTACATGCCGTTGGCGATGTGCTGGGTCATGGGCATGGTCGAGCAGTGGTACAGCCACGCGCCGGCGTGCTCGGCCCGGAACCTGTACGTCAGCCGCTCCCCCGGCTGGATCGTGCGCATCGGCCCGTCCGGCGCGGTCGCCCCCGCGTGGAAGTCGATGCCGTGGCCCATCGTGCCCGCGTTGACGAACGTCACGACGAACACGTCGCCCACCTTGCCGCGAAGCACCGGCCCCGGCATGGTGCCGTCGAACGTCCACACGCGCTGCCTCACCCCGGGCGCGACCTCCTGGACGGCGGTGTCGCCGGCCCGGATCTCGACGTGGTGCTCGGTGCGGCCGGGGGCTGGCCTGAGGGTCGCGTCGTACGGGGTCCAGCCCGGCATCATGGGAGCGCCCGGATCCAGCCGGCCGGGTGCCGTGGTCGTGGCCCGGTCCCCGCTCCGGCTCCGGCCGTGCCCCGCGTCATGTCCGCCGCTCCGCGGGGAGGTCGCCGCCGCGCCCTTGGGGACGATCCGCATGGTCATGCCCGCCGCGCGATGCCCGGCCACCGTGCACCAGCCGTCCACGGCCTCGCCCAGCGGCTCCAGCTTCAGCGTGGCGCTCCTTCCCGGCGCCAGCATCGGGGTGCGCTCGCCGGTGCCCAGGCGCAGGTCGTGCCGCTGGGCGTCGGTGTTGGTGACGCGCAACGTCAGCACCGTCCCGGCGGGCGCCTCGATCAGCGACGGCCGGATGCTCATCCCGGACAGCGTCACGTCGACCGTCCGCGAGCCGGTCGCGACCACCGTCGCCGGCCCCGAGCCACCGCTCGTGGCGACGACGACGGCGGCGGCCGTCAGCAGGCACCCGGCGACCACACCGGACACGGCAGGCATGACCCGCCGCCACCGCCCCCAGCCCCCGCTGAGGACCACGCTCTCGCCACCGGCCACCGGGCTCGGAGCCGCGCCGACCGCACCGGGCAGGGGGGCGGTGGACAGGCGGCGGGCCCTGATCAGGGCGGTGCCGGCCAGGCCCACGAAGGCCAGGACCGAGCCGAGGACCAGGGCCCAGCCCAGCACCGCCGGCGGGCCCGGCACCGGCAGGGCCAGCAGCGGAACCCCCAGGTTGAACGCCACCAGCCGGACGGCCCAGCCGCGCTCCAGCAGCGCCGCGTGCTCCTTGAACCGGGCCGGCCCGCCCCCCAGCACCGCGGGCAGCAGGTGCAGCAGCGAGCCCAGCAGCACCTGGGCGACGAACCCGGCGAGCACCAGCGGCAGCAGCGGTGCCAGCGCCGCGGCGACCTCGTGCGCCGGCCGCGTGGCCACGACCACCAGGTCGGCCACCAGCGCCACCTCGAACCAGACGATCGCCGCACCCAGCATCCACGAGGCGCCGGTGTGCGGCCGCCGGCGCCGCAGCGCGTCGGCCAGCGGCACCAGCGCCGCCAGCCCACCGGCCGCGTACGCCGCCAGCCCCGCCAGGGCCGCCCATCGCCAGCCGGTCAGCAGGCCGCCGGTGGCCACCGCCAGCCCGGGCCCGGCCAGCCACAGGCCCACGCGCGAGGCCCGCCGGGTCCCGTCCGCCATGCGGGTCCGCAGGACCGTCGGCCACAGGGTGAACAGGGTGCCCAGGACGGTCAGCCCGACCCAGCCGAGCAGGTTCACCTGGGCGTGCGCGGCGTGCAGCCGCTCGTGCCCGTGGTGCCAGACGTCCGCGGCCAGCAGCCCGCCCAGGATTCCGCCGGCGGCGAGCGCCGCGGCGGCGGACACGTACCAGCCGATGACGTGGCCGAACCGGCCGGGCAGCGCCTGACGTACCAGCCGGACGAGCATGGCGGCGTGCCACAGCACCACTCCCACCACCAGCGCGGCGCCGGCGGCGGCCACCTGCCACGGTCCCGCCGACATCCCGATCAGGACGGCGAGCGTGGCCGCGTTCAGCACCGCCAGCCTGGCCAGGCTCCCGCCCTCCGGCGGGGTGCGGACGCGCAGCAGCGACACGGCGAAATGCTCGCTCCAGATCAGGATGGCGGTGCTGACCGCGCCCAGCAGGAACACGTGGATCAGCAGCCAGCGCGGCGCCGGCAGCACGTCGCCCGCCGTCGCCACCACGACGGTCAGGGCGAGCCAGCCGACGACGATCGCGTTCGCGCGCAGGTGCCAGGAGGCACGCATGCGCGGCGGCGGCCCGGCGGGCGCCGGGCGGCCCTTCTCCATACGGATATCGACCGGACTCACTCTGTTACCTCCCTCTAGTGTCCGGAGCGCGTCAGCGTGATCGCGCGTCCGGCGGACATCAGCACCGCGGGCCCCGCCCGGCGTGCGCACCGTGGTCTGTCACGCCCGCGTGCGGTCATCGGGTGCGGTCGGCGGTGAGGGGTGTGCCGGGGCGGGTGGTGGTGGGGCGGGTGGTGGCGGCGCGGACCACGGTCACCGTCAGGGCCAGGGTGAGGACGCCCGTGACGGCCAGGAGGCCCAGGCCGAGGCCGTAGGAGCCGAGCCGGCCGTAGATGAAGCCCATGACCAGCGGGGGTACGAAGCCGCCGAGGCCGCCGGCGGCGCCGACCAGGCCGGTGACGGTGCCGACCTTGTCCGGCGGCGCGGTCCGGGCGATCAGGGCGAAGGTGGCGCCGCTGCCGGCTCCGAGCGCCGCCGCCATGGTGAGGAAGGCGATCGTGCCGACCGGCAGCAGGCTGGGGGTGAGGGCCTGGATGGCGGCCATGACGGTGACGACGAGGAATGTGCCGGTGAGGACGGGCACCGGGCCGATGCGGTCCGAGAGCCAGCCGCCGAGCGGTCGGGCCAGGACGGCCAGGACGACGAATCCGGCCATGCGGTTGGCGGCGTCGGCCTGCTCCAGGCCGTAGCCGGTCTGCAGGTAGGCGGGCAGGTAGACGGAGAAGGCGACGTAACCGCCGAAGGCGACGGCGTACAGGACGCAGGCCTGCCAGGTGATGGGCAGTTTCAGGGTGTCGGTCATGCGGGTGAGGAGGGGCTGGGTGGCGACGGCGCGGCCGGGGGCGTCGCGCAGGACGAGCCAGGCGATGACGGCGTAGACGGCCAGGGCGGCGGCGGTGATGAGGAAGGGGGTGGCGGCGCCGCCGGTGCGGACGAGGGGGACGGTGGTCAGGGCGCTGACGGCGGTGCCGCCCATGCCGGCGCCGAAGATCCCGACGGCCAGGCCGCGCCGGTGCGGCGGGAACCATGCGTTGACGAAGGGCACGCCCACGGCGAAGGCCGTGCCGCCGATGCCGAGGAAGAAGCCGCCGGTCAGCAGGGCGGCCAGGGAGGTCTGCCCGGCCACGCCGATGAACAGCACGGGCACGATGGCGGCGGCGGAGACGAGGGGGAACATCACGCGGCCGCCGAAGCGGTCGGTCAGGGCGCCGACGGGGATGCGGCCCAGCGAGCCGACGATCACCGGTACGGCGACCAGCAGCGCCTGCTGCGCCGCCGACAGGCCGAGCAGCTCCTTGAAACGCGGTCCGAGGGGGCTGAGCAGGGCCCAGGCCCAGAAGTTCACCGCGAAGCCCAACGTCGCCAGGCCGAGCATCAACGCGGGCGTGCGACCGCGAGGGGCGGCCGGTGCGTTCGTCATGTCATCCTCACGTGGTTCATGGATTCAGGGGTTCTCGGTCGGGGTTCGGGACCCAGGGCGCGGCGAGGTGGCAGCGGCGGCCGGCCGGTCATCTGAGGGCTCCCAGCAGGAGGTGTGCCACCACGTCGGCGGCCGAGTGGTCGTCGGGCAGGCCGTCGAGGAAGGCGGTGTCCTGGCCGAGGGTGAGCAGCGGCGGCTCGTCGTAGCCGTCGGCGCGGTGCTGCCCGAGCCCGATCGCGGCCAGCAGGCCGTTGCACAGGCAGCGCCGCCCGTCCGCCTCCTCGGCGGGGCGGCCCTTGCGCACGTAGACGTCCACCGGCTCGGCGGGGCAGCGGTAGCCGATCGAGCCGTCCGGCCTGGCGTACGGGCTGCGCAGGTAGCCCAGGTCGCACAGCCGTGGCCGCGCCTCGTACACCTCCGGCTCCGACACCGTCCCCTCGACCTCGGCGATCTTGAACGGGAACCCGGTCGGCGAGGCCCGCGGGTCGTTGCGCACCTGGAGGGCGCGGTGCGCGGTCCGCTCGCGCAGCCGCCGGCGCAGGACGGGATCGAGCCCGGACTCCCGGCACAGCGCGAACGCCGACCCCACCTGGATCCCCTCCGCGCCCGCCGCCCAGGCCCGCTCCAGGCCGCCGGGCGTGCCGTACCCGCCGGCCAGCCAGTACGGCAGCCCGAGCGCGGCGACCTTGCCCAGGTCGACCTCGTCGCGCGGTCCGTAGACCGGCTCCCCCGCCGCGTCGAGCACCATCCGGCCGCGGGGCGGCGCGCTGTGCCCGCCCGCCACCGGCGACTCGATCACGAACCCGTCCGGCCTGGTGGCCGGCGATCGGGCCAGGTACGCGGCCAGCACGTGGGACGACACGATCGCCAGCAGCCGGGGCCGGGCCAGCGGCGTCAGGCGGTGGCCAAGCAGCTCGACCGGGTCGATCCCGGCCGTGTGCCCCTCGGCGCCCGCCACGCTCACCGAGAGCCGGGCGGTGCGGTGCTCGGCCAGGTCGTCGAGCAGGCGCGGGATCTCCGCCGGGATGCCGGCGCCGACCAGCACGAAGTCGGCCCCGGCCAGCATCGCGCCGTACGCGGCGGCGGGCGTGGCGAGCTGGATCTTCTCCAGGTAGTTGACGCCGACGGGGCCGTCGTGGTCCTCCTTGGCCAGGAAGACCTCGGCGAAGTTGGCGACCACGGCCAGCTCGTCGCGGGCCCGGCTGTAGCGCAGCCCCAGCCGCGGCACCGGCCGGTACGTCACGTCCCGGCCGGACCCGCCGGGCACGAAATAGCGGCCCAGCACCCGCTCGGCGACCTCGGGCACGGGGAAGCAGGCCAGAGCGCGGCGCAGGTGTCCGCCGGGGTCGCCGCGCTGCAGCCGCCGGGCCAGGGTGACGTCGAGCGCCGTGCCCGACACCACGCCGAGCTGCCCGGTGGCGGCCACCGCGCGGGCCAGCCGCCAGCCCGACACGCCCACCCCCATGCCGCCCTGGATCAGGACGGGTCGCGCCGGCTCAGACACGCGGGGCCTCCGCCTCGTCCAGGACCTCGGACACGGGGCGGCGGGGCACGCGCGGGACCGGCGGGCCGTACCCGACCCTGATCAGCATCTGCACGTGCCCGAGCGGCCCCGTCCGGTCGCCGCGGTGCTGTGCCGGGCGCAGGTCGAGCGGCTGGCCGAACATCGATGCCGACACGCCGTGCGTGGTCGCGACGAGCAGCACCCGTTGCAGCGCCTGCCCGGCGCGCAGCCAGTCGCGCGGCCCGTCACCCCGGGTGAACAGGGCCGCGATCTGCGGGTCGGACTCGAAGTCGGCGCTCCGCCGGGCCTGGTCCTGCCCCGGCACCGCCTGGCCGCCCAGCCCGAAGTCGCGCATGGGCAGCTCACCGCCGCGCGGGCGCGGGCCGAAGGCGTGCGCGGGCACCCCGTCGAAGCGCCGGTCCGGGGCGGTCCAGCAGGCCAGCTCCGCGCGGTAGGACTCCTCGGCGGACAGCGTGTCGTCGGCCGCGCCGACCATGTCGAGCACCCGCCGCGCCGTCCGCCCCTTGACCAGGACGAGCGTGGCGCCCTCCGCGTACGCCGCGTGGACCAGGTCGACGAAGACGTCCTTGGCCAGCCGCCGATCGTCGAAGGGGAACCGGTTGGTACGCCGGTGCGGGATCATGTCGTGCAGCAGCCGCTCGTCCCGGCCCGGCGGGTCACCGGGCGTGGCACGCACGGTGGCCAGCAGCTCGGGACGCCGGGCCGGGTCGGGCAACAGCGTGACGCGGGCGTCGTGCCCGGTCATCCGGAGCGCCAGCCGGAGGTTGCAGAGCGCGGCCCCGCAACTGGTGGCCAGGCCGCGCCCCATCGGGTCGATGGCGGTGAGCAACCGGTCGAGGTCGGCGTACAGCTCCATGGTCGCGTCGTCGACTCGGCGGAAGCGCCAGGGCTGGGTGTTGTGCACCGACGGCGCCGCGACGGCGGCGTTCACCAGCGCGCGCACGCCGGCGCGGGTGGCGAACGGCTTCTCCCCGGAGATGACAGCTGACATGGCCCCAAGATCCCGCGCCCGGGGGTGCCCGGGGCAGGGACCAAAGTCCCTTCCAGCTGGTCCGATGGACCGTTTCGCGCCGCCGGTCCGAAGGTCAGGTGCGGAACGGGCCGGTCACGCAGTACGTGATTCCGCCGGAGGAGGAGCCCGAGGTGCCGCGCTGGGAGGAGAAGTAGAGCCGGTCGCCGGCCGGGCTGAAGGCCGGACCGGTGATCTCCGAGGAGCCCTGGCCGCCGATCCGCAGGAACGGGGAGATCTTGTCGTCCGGGGTGATCAGGCAGATCTCCATGTTGCCGCCGTCCTCGGCGACGTACAGGTCGCCGGAGGAGGAGCCGGTGACGTTGTCGACGCCCGTGAGCGGCGGGGTGCCGGGGCTGACCAGGCTGTCGTCGTAGGCGAGCTCGTACGTGCCGGAGGCCAGGTTGACCTGCCAGACCCGGTTGTCGCCCTTCGTGGTGAACCAGACCGTGTCGCCCGCGTAGTGGCAGCCCTCGCCCCCGTTGAACGACTTGGAGCCCGACACCTGGCTCCTCGTCGCCGTCGGCGAGCCGTCCGGGTCGGGCACGTCCGCCCAGGTGAACGAGCCGGAGGTGGCGGATCCCGCCATCATGACCTGGAGGGTGCCGGAGGACAGGTCGCCCCACGTCGTGGGGATGAACCGGTAGAAGCGCCCGTTGGTCTCGTCCTCGGTCAGGTAGATCACCCGCCGTACGGGGTCGGCGGCGGCCGCCTCGTGCTTGAACCGCCCCATCGCCGGCCGGCGCACGGCCGTGCCGCCGAACGGGTAGGTCTCGTAGACGTAGCCGAGGCTGACCTCCTCGCACGACAGCCACGTGTTCCACGGCGTCTTCCCGCCCGCGCAGTTCGTCCGGGTGCCGGACAGGATCCGGTACGCCGACGTGACGGTGCCGCCGGAGTCGAACCGGATGGCCGAGGCGCCGCCGCCGGGGTTGATCTCGGAGTTGGAGACGTAGATCCAGCCGGTGCCGTCGTCGAAGCAGGCGCCTCCGTCGGGGGCGTTGTGCCAGGTGTAGGAGGTGCCCGGGACGACCTGCCCGGAGCGGGCGATCACCCGGCTGGTGAAGCCGGCGGGCAGCTGGATGCCGTTGGCGTCGGCGGCCTGTAAGGGGCCGTAGGGGCCGGTGGCGTTCTGGGCCGGTGCGGCCAGCGCCGCGCCCTGCCAGAGACTGCCGGAGAAGGCGACCGTGCCCGCGCCGAGCACGGAAGCACGCAGGAAATGACGACGCTCCATCGAGGAGACCTCCTTGAGGGGGGTGCGGCCTCGCTGACAGTAAGTCGGGCGAGGGGACAACCGGCTGTCAGGAAAGTTAACGGCCGCAGTGCGGTGGAACACATTCCGGTGCGCGCTTGCGCGGGCGGCGGGCCCTGGACTGAACTGGGTGTCGTGATCGACGGCCGCGCCGACATCGTCGAACAGGCCCCGCGCCGGCCCCGCCGCGCGGGGATCGTGGTGCTGCTCGCCCTGCTGGCCGTGCCGCTCATCGCGTTCCTCACCGGCCGGGACACCGACCGCCGTCCGGCCCCGGTCGTCACGGCCCCGGCGCCCGACCGTCAGGCGCGCGGGGTGGTGCCCAACGCCCTCTACCCCGCGGCGAGCGGCACAGGCGGCACCAGGACGTTGCGGGTCACGTTCCCCGACGGGTCGCGGGCGGAGCTCACGTACCCGGCCGGGCTGAACCTGGCCTCGCTCGGGGCGCGCCCGTACACGAGCGCCACCCTGTCGGGCGGCGGGACGGCGGAGGTGTTCCGCCCGCTCACCGCTCCCTTCTACGGCGAGGCGGAGATCGCCGCCGGCCGCCCGAAGGTCCGCGCGCTCACCCGGTCCGTCACGCTGTGGCCCGGCCCGCTCGGGGTGGACGGCGCCGGCCAGGTCCTGCTCTTCGGCTTCGGCGACTGGCGGGTGGCGCTGCAGGACGAGACCGCCGGGATGACGTTCGAACAGCGGCTGGCCTGGGCCGAGAACCTGCGCGGCAGGCTCACCCCCGACGGCTTCCTCACCCTGTCGGCCGGCGGCCCGCTGCGCCTGTCGCGGCCCGGCGAGGTCCGCGACGGCGTGCTCGTCGGGCCGCAGCTGTGGCTGGGCGGGCTGAGCCGCCGCATGCTGGTGATCGCCCCGGATCCCGGCTGCGGCAGGCCCAGCGGGGGGCCCAGCGGCACGCCCGTCGTCGACCCGCGCCACACCATCGCGGGCAGCGCCTGCCGCGACGGCTTCTACCTGGCCGCCTCCGGCGACGACGCGTTCGTCCGCAGCGCGCTGAAGGACGTCCGCGCCCGCGCCCTCTGACCCCGCCACACCCTCCGACCTCGCACCCCCAACTCCGCCACCAGCACGGCGACGCGGGCAACGACCTGCTGACCGGCGGGAGCGGGACCGACCGGTTCTTCCCCGGCGTGGCGACGATCGGGTGGCCGTCAGCGGCGGCGCCCGGCAGCCGTGGTCACGACTCGGGCCGGCCGTCCGCGCCGGCGTCCAGCAGCCGCCGCCCGAGGACGCTCGCGGCCTCGCGCAGCTCGGGGCAGCGCACGATCCGGTACGGGGCCGGGATCGCCACGAGCTGCCCGGCGTACCAGGCCGGGTTGCTGGTGCTGCCGACCAGGCGGCTGGTGCCGGGGCCGAGCGGTTCGACCCGCCCCAGAGCTCGGGGCAGGTGGTCCGCCACGACGCCGGCGGGGGCGTCGATGACGACCTCGGCGTCGTACTCCCAGCCGACGGCGAGGTGCTCCTCCAGCTCGGCGACCGGGTCGAGGCCGGCCGGCGGGCTGAAGGGGACGTCGAGCACCTCCACGCCCCGGACCCGGTCGATCCGGTAGGCCCGCCGGGCGCCGGCGGTGTGGGACCGGCACAGCAGATACCACCGCCCGTGGCGTACGACGACCGCCCACGGGTCGACCTCCACGACCCGCTCCCGCCCAGCCTCGGAGCGGTAGCCGAGCCGCACCCGCCGGTGGTTGGCGCAGGCCTGCACCAGAGCGGTCGTGGTCTCGGGGTCGGGCCGCGCGGCGCCGCGGTCGGGGGCGGGCGCGGTGGTCCGGCGGACGGCCTCGGCCTGGGCGGCCACCGACTCCGGCAGCGCGCGTACGATCTTGCCGAGCGCGCCGCCGACCGGGCCGGAGGGATCGCCGGCGTCGTGGTGGCCGTCGAGCACGGCCATGACCAGCCCGAGCGCCTCGGCGGCGGTGAACATCAGGGGTGGCAGCCGCAGCCCGCGCCCGAGGCGATAGCCGCCGTAGGGCCCCCGGGTGGACTCGATCGGGATGCCCGCCTCGCGCAGGATCTCGACGTAACGCCGCGCGGCCCGCTCCGAGACGCCGAGTTTGGCGGCGAGCCGGTCCGCGGTGATGCCCGGGCCGGCCTGGACCAGCTCGAGGGCCAGCAGTGCCCGGGCCGTGGGGCTCAGGTCGGGCAGCACGACATCACCGCATTCCGGAAGCAGAACGTCCGGAACGGACCCTAACATGCAGCCATGATTCACCCATCCTCGACGTTGGAGCCGATCCAGCCCGGCCGGTTGACCATCGTCCCCGCCAACGAGGCGCCGTGGGAGGACCTCGCCGCGATCTTCGACGCCGGGGAGGCGAAGCGGTGCCGGTGCCAGCGGTTCAAGGTCGTCGGCTGGATCTGGCGCGACTCCACGCTGGAGGAACGTACCGCGATGCTCCGGGCCCAGACCGCCTGCGGCGACCCGGACGCCCCGTCCACCAGCGGGCTGGTGGCCTACGTGGACGGCGAGCCGGCCGGCTGGGTCGCGGTCGAGCCGCGGACGGCCTACCCCAAGCTGCGCACCTCCCGCGTGCCATGGACCGGCCGCCAGGAGGACAAGGACGACGGTGACGTCTGGGCGGTGACCTGCTTCGTGATCCGGAAGGCCCACCGCGGTCGCGGCCTGACCTATCTCCTCGCCCGGGCCACGGTCGGCTTCGCCCGCGAACGCGGCGCCCGGGCGCTGGAGGCCTATGCGATGCTCACCGAGCCGGGCAAGGAGATCATCTGGGGCGAGCTGCACGTGGGCGCCCGGCAGGTCTTCGAGGACGCCGGGTTCACGGAGGTCAGCCGCCCCACCACCCGGCGGGTGGTCATGCGGATCGACTTCGGGTGAGCCCCTGCCGGGGCGGGCGGAGTGCCGGCGCCCGCCCCGGGGCCGTTACCGGTAGGTGATGTCGGACGCCGAGTACAGGCAGTGCACCCCGTCGGGGCCGGAGCCGAGCTTCTCCGGCTCGCTGCCCTTGGGCACGCCCTTGTACCTCTCGCAGATGGTGGCGCTGCCGTACACGGTGATCCGGCTGAAGCGCGCGGTGTCGCCCCAGTTGGAGTTGATCCCGGCCAGCACGCTGGTGGAGCGGGCGGTGACGCCGTCCATCACCACGTGGCGCTGGTAGGAGGTGGAGCAGTTGCCGCACGCCCGGTACAGCTTGCCGGAGCTGTGCACCTGGAAGTTCTTGATGGTCAGCGTGCCGGCCCCGTTGTGCTGGAAGACCTTGTCCGAGCCGGACCTGGCGCCGCCGCCGTCCACCAGGTACGTGGCCGACGAGCTGGAGCTCTTGAACGTGGCGGCGTCCTCGCCGACGTCGTTCCACCAGACGTTGCGGATGGTGCAGGAGCCCTCGCAGTGGATGCCGTCGCCGGCCGGCGCGTCGAGGATGACGTTCTGGATCGTCCCGCCGTTCGGCACCACGAACATCGGGTCCTGGCTCTCGCCCTGGCCGCCGTCGCCGATGCCGTAGTAGCGCTTCATGCCGCCGTCGAAGAACGAGCCGAGGTTCCGCGTGCTCGTGGTGTGCACGCTGCCCGTGTCCGACGGCCACGGGCCGCTGCCGTTACCGCCGCCGCTGGTGGGGGTCACGGTCGGGGTGGGAGTCGGGTCGGGGCCGGGGGTGCCGCCGCCCGCGGGCCGCAGCGTCCACTGCTTGGTGGCCACCGAGTCGCAGGAGTTCTGCTGGAGCGGGGCGTTGGCTGCGGTGGAGTTGTCCTTGACGTTGAGGCACTTGCCGCCGTTGGCGTTGACCACCCGGTAGTTCGAGCCGGAGGCGGTGAGCTGCCAGCTCTGCGAGGCGGCCGAGGTGCACGACTCCTGCTGGACCGCCTTGCCGGCGCTGGTCGAGGCGTCCCGTACGCCGGCGCACTTGCCGCTGTGCTGCGCCTTGACCTGGTAGGCGCTGCCCGCGGCGGTCAGCGTGAAGACCTGCCCGGCCGAGCCGGCGCAGGTGGCCTGAACGAGCTGGACACCGTCCCCGGTGCTCTGCCCGGGTACGGTCGCGCACAGGCCGCTGCCGGCGTTGACCAGCGTGTAGTTGCCGTTGGATGGAGCGGCCGAGGCGGGTGCGGTGGCCAGCGCCGCCAGCCCGCCGGTCAGCAGCAGGCCGGCGGCCGTCGCGATCGCCAGCCTGATGCCGGGACTAGTTCTTCTGCGCACGTCAGCTCCGTTCGACGAGGATCGGTAAGCGCTTTCCCGGGAAGGCAGCTGAAGTGAAGCACAGGGGGACCGGCGGCGGAAGGCGTCGCCGGCGGGCGCGCGCCGCCGGATCGGCATCCGGCCAGGTCGGCCCGCATGTGCGCGGACGGCTGGAGTTGCAGGCAGGCGGTGAAAGTTTCATCGGCGGGTGACGAGCCGCCCTCTCCGAAGCGGAGAATCTCTGATCCGGAGGACTAGATTGGGAAGGTGGCCGACAAACACCCCGAGACTGTCTTCCGCGAGTTCCTGGTCGCGGTCCTGCTGCACAACGAGGCGGTCGCCGACCGGCTCGGCCTGCAACCGGTCGACGTCGCCGCCGCCATCCTGCTGGAGACGCGGGGGCCGCTCGCCGTGGGGGCGATCTCCGAGGAGCTCGGGCTGCCGTCCGCCTCGACGACCAGGCTGATCGACCGGCTGGAGAGGGCGGGCTACGTGCGCCGGGTGCGCGGCGAGCGCGACCGGCGCTCGGTCACCGTGGAACTGGTCGAGGGCGGCCTCGACGACTACGACGCCGCCTGCGAGTCGTCCCGGCGGCACCTGGACGAGATCGGCGCGCACTACGCGCCGGAGCAGGTGCCGCTGCTGCTGGACATGTTCGCCCGCGTCGCCGGGGCCTACCGATCGGCCACCAGGGAGCTGCGGGGAGGGTCTCACGGGACCAGCAGGCCCCAGTAGAACGCCCACGGGACGAACGCGACCCCGGCGGCGAGCAGGAGCCCGAGCCGCACGCGTTCCCCGCGCTCGGCCACCCGCCGCCACCGCGCCGCGGTCAGCACGGTCGCCACGACCGCCACGACCGCGAGCCCTTGGAGCACCAGCCAGACCACCGGCCGGTCGCCCAGCAGCGGCCCGGGGACCGACAGCTTCCCACCGGTCATGATCAGGTAGAACAGGTACCCGAACCCGCCGGCGAGCGCCGCGAGACCGGCGGCGCTGACGAGCCGGGCCGCCTTGACCACGTGCGGGCCTTCCCGTCGCCGCACCCGCCGCACCAGGGCCACCACCGGATAGCCGACGAACCCGGCCAGGATCAGCGCCAGGACCGCGAGCTGCGCCGCCGCCGACTCCCACCACGACACCGGCGGCACGTCCACGGTGTCACTGGCCTGGACCGGCGTGGGCCCGGAAATCCTGGCCACGGGCGCCCGGCCGGAGATCGCCTCGCCCACCCAGCTGCCCACGAGCTCCGCGTAGCCGGGGGCCAGGTCGGGCAGCCGCGTCACCCCGGCGTCGGGGGTACGGTGCGCGGCGTGGTCGGCGTCGGCGAAGAACTGGAACGTGTACTGCCGGTTCCCCCCGGACTCGAGGGCCTGCGCGAAGATCGGCGGGCTCTCCCTGGGCGGGGTCAGCAGGTCGTGGACGCCCCAGATCGCCAGCACGGGCTGGCGCACGCCCGCGATGATCGGCCGCGGGTCGAAGTTCGGCTCGGGGAACATCCCCCCGTCGGCGATCACCCGGTACAGGTTGGGCTCCGCCCGGTCGACGACCGAACCGCCCACGCCGGCCTTGCGCAGCCCCGCCGCCACCGCCCAGGTCTGCTGCCGCAGCGGCGGCAGCGCGTTGGCGCCCACGATGATCATGAACGCGATGTCCGAGGAGCGCGACGCCGCGATCGGCGCCACCCAGCCGCCCTCGCTGAGCCCCCAGATGCCGATCTTGGCCGGGTCCACCCCCGGCTGCTGCCGGAGCGTCCTGATCGCCCCCAGCGCGTCTTCGGCGAGGCTCGCGTACGACCTCTTGAACAGCGAGTAGCCCTCCGAGCGCTTGTCGTAGATCAGCACGGAGAGCCCCTGGCGGGCGAAGGCGACGGCCTCCCCCAGCAGCTTCTCCCGTGGCGTCCCGGTGCCGGCCCCGTGCACGAGCACCATCCCGGGCCGCCCGCCCGTCGCGGACGCCGGGCTGATCACGCTGCCGTGCAGTTGGAGCCCGCCGCCGCCGCGGAAGCTCACCTCGGTCGCCGTGAGCCCTTCGGGAAGCGGGACGCTTCGAGTGGTCGCGGCAGCACTTAAGGGCGTGAGCGCCGACAGCACGGCGATCAGGCCCGCGAGAATCATCATTCGCATATTGCCGACACTAGTCTGCAGAGAACTCTCGGCAAAGGCTTGTCTGCAGATATCGTTCTGGAGGACTAGCCTGCTCCTCATGAAGGACGACGAGCCGTTCCTGCTGAACGACCCCGACAGGCTCAAGGCCCTGGCCCACCCCATGCGCCGCCGCATGCTCACCCACCTGAACCTGCACGGCCCGGCCACCTCCACCACCCTCGGCGAGCTGCTCGGGGCGAAGACCGGCACCACCAGCTACCACCTGCGCCAGCTGGAGAAATACGGCTTCATCGAGGAGATCCCCGAGCGTTCCACGGGCCGCGAGCGCTGGTGGCGGCGGGCCACACTCCCCCGCGACATGCGGCTGCCCACCCCCAACGAGCTGGCGCCGGAGGACCGGCCGGCCCTGGAGGAGTTCCACCGGATCGGGTACGAGGAGGACCGGGTCCTGTTCGAGCGCTTCCCGGCCGCCTTCCGCGCCGACCCCGCGTGGGCGAGAGGATCCAGGGGGCTCGCCCGCATGACCAAGGAGGAGCTGAACGAGTTCTACGAGGCGTACATCGCCCTGCTCATGAAGTACGGCCACCCCGCCGACGAGGCGCCGCCCGGCTCACGCCCGGTCTACGTCCGGATGTTCACACTCCCCGCCGACGAGGACTGACGCGGGCGCCCGCCCGCCCGTACGGGCCGGCCGGCGGGCTCGGGGCGTAGGCCGCCTCGGGTCGCCTCGGGGTTCAGGCGAGGACGCCGGGTGACCTGCGGGCCAGCCGGCGGCCGATGAGCTGCATCGGCCGCTCCAGGAACCGGTGGCTCAGCCAGCTCGCCGGCAGGAGCAGGGCGAGGAAGAGGACGCCGACGCCGATCTGCAGGAGCGGTGGCGACCAGCGCATCTCCCCCGCCACCTGCATGATCACCAGCAGGATCGGCAGGTGCACCAGGTAGAGGGAGTAGCTGATCGCGCCGAGCCAGGCGAGGAGGGCGGGCACCCGCCGGGCCCGCCAGGCCATGGCGGCGGCGAAGGTGCCGGCCGCGAGCAGGATGGTGAGGCTCCACACGTCCGGCCGCACCCACCACCAGCCGGCGTTGGCCGCCCAGAGCGGCGTCGCGGCCACCAGCGAGGCGGCGACGGCCACCGGCCAGAGCGGCCCCTCGCCGCGCTCCCATCGGCGGATCGCCGTGCCGGCGAACATGACGGCCAGGATCGCCGCGCCGAACCAGGGGACGCGGCTGCCCAGCAGCACCAGGACCAGCGCCATCACGCCCAGCGCGCCGGCCGCGGCCGTCCGCCCCCGGCCGGAGACCACGCAGGCCAGACCGACGACGAACGCCCCGGCCGACAACCAGGCCAGCCACCCGCCCGTCAGCGGCGCCCCGGTCAGCGCCAGCCCGGCGACGGAGCCGAGCACCGCGAACACGACCGGCAGCACGCCGCGGCGGTCGCGCACCCCGGCCACGAACAGCGCGGCGGCCAGCAGGTAGAAGACCATCTCGTACGACAGCGTCCACATGGTGTTCAGCACCCCGGCCGCACCGACCGCGTCCATCATCATCGTCACGTGGGCGGCCACGGACGACGGGTCCCTGGCCACCTCCGGCCGGATCGGGATCCACCAGGACAGCGCGAGGACCAGGGCGATGACCGCGAGGTAGAGCGGGTAGAGGCGGAAGAGTCGGCCGATCCAGAAGGCCCGCAGGTCGCCGTGCCGTTCCAGGGAGGTCGGGATGATGTACCCGCTGACCAGGAAGAACACCAGCACGCCGTAGATGCCGAGGTTGATCGCGGTGGGCCGTAGCCACGGCATGGCCCAGGTCGTCAGGTGCTCGCCCACGACGGCGAGGGCGCCGATGCCGCGTAACGCGTCCAGCCACGCGAGCCTGGACGGTCCCGGCTGCGCGACATGGGGGGTTTTCAGCGGGGCAGTCGGCATATGTCACAACGTATCGGAGTGGCGCCCGCCACGGATCACCCGCTCCACGTCCTGCCTCTCCGCATCCGGGGTTGGCGGGCTCTTGACACGGCACCGCACATTTGAAAACTTCCTTTACAGATCGGGGGTTGACAACGCTGTCATGATTCCTCGTGAAAGGTGCCCCCCGGATGAAGCACCCTCCCCGGCGCCCCCTCCTCATGGCGCTCTTGTCCACCGCACTCACCCTCCTCCTCGCCGCCCCCGCGACCGCGGCCCTGACCTCGGGGACCGGCCCGGACCCCATTCCCAATCCCGGCCCGTCGGGCACCCCGGCCCCCGGCCCCTCCTACAGCCCGCCGCCCGACCCCGGAGCGGCCGAGCCGCCGGCGCCCCCGGCGGAGGTGCAACGGGCGGCGCGGGACGGGCAGGCGCTGGCCAAGGATGAGGGCGCGGCCTTCGCCTCCTCCTTCGAGCCGGGCGACCCGCAGCCGACCTGGGTCAACACGGCCGAGCGGGCCTCCAACACCACCGGGACACTACCCGGCGGCATCGAGGGCAGCATCACGGACCGGATCGTCCAGGTGGGCGCCAGCGGCGAGTACGCGGCCTCGGGCGAGGTGAAGGAGAACCTGGCCGACACCGACGTGAACACCAAGTGGCTGGTGTTCACCGCCACGGGCTGGGCCCGGTACGCCCTGGCCGAACCCGTGGCGGTCGTGCACTACGCGCTGACCTCCGCCAACGACGCGCCCGAGCGCGACCCGCGCGACTGGCAGCTCCAGGGCTCGCCGGACGGGCAGAGCTGGACCACGCTGGACACCCGCACGGACGAGACGTTCACCGCCCGCCTGCAGCGCAAGGAGTACCGCTTCGCCGGCACCACCGCCTACGCCCACTACCGGCTGAACGTCACCCGGATCGGCAGCGGCTCGACCCTGCAGCTGGCCGAGTGGGAGCTGTCCGACGGCCGGACCGGTCCCCGGCCGCCCAGCGACATGCGCAGCCAGGTGGGCACGGGGCCGACCGGCGGGTTCGTCTCCAAGCCGCGGGCCGGCTTCTCCGGTCTGCGGGCCTTCCAGTACGCCGGCAGCACCACCTCGGAGGACGGCGGTCACTCCACCAACAAGGTGTTCGAGGTGGACATCCCGGTCACGTCCACGACCGAGCTGTCGTACGTGGTCTTCCCCGAGTTCACCGCGGCCGACCTGCGCTACCCCAGCACGTACGTCTCGGTGGACCTGGCCTTCCGCGACGGCACCCACCTCAGCGACCTGCGGGCCGTCGACCAGCACGGCGTCCGGCTGGCGCCGCGCGAGCAGGGCGCGTCCAAGACCCTGTACGCCGACCAGTGGAACCACAAGCTGGCCCGGATCGGGGAGGTGGCCAGGGGCAAGCGGATCAGCCGCGTCCTGGTGGCCTACGACTTCCCCGGCGGGGCGGCCGGGTTCCGGGGCTGGGTGGACGACATCAGGATCGTCTCGGAGCGGAAGCGGCAGCCGTACGAGGGGCGCGACGACCGGCGGGCCGGGCCCTCGCAGTATGCGGTGACCACCCGGGGGACGCACTCCACGGGCGGGTTCTCGCGGGGCAACAACTTCCCGGCCACCGCGGTGCCGCACGGGTTCAACTTCTGGACGCCGATGACCGACGCCGGCTCGATCAGCTGGCTCTACGAGTACCACCGGGCCAACAACGCGGCCAACCTGCCGGAGATCCAGGCCTTCACCGCCAGTCACGAGCCGAGCCCGTGGATGGGCGACCGGCAGACGTTCCAGTTCATGCCCTCGGCGGCCGAGGGGGTGCCCGACCCGGCGCGTACCGCCCGGGCGCTGGCCTTCCGCCACGAGCGGGAGGTGGCCAGGCCGCACCTGTACGCGGTGACGTTCGACAGCGGGCTGAAGACCGAGATCGCGCCGACCGACCACGCGGCGATGGCCCGCTTCACCTTCCCCGGCTCCTCGGCCAAGCTGATCTTCGACAACGTCGACGACAACGGCGGCCTGACCCTGGACGTCTCGGGCGGCGTCGTGACCGGCCATTCTGACGTGCGCAGCGACCTGTCCACCGGGGCCAACCGGATGTTCTACTACGCCGTCTTCGACCGCCCGGTCACCGGCGGCGGCAAGCTGACCGGGCAGGGCCGGGACAACGTGCTCGGCTACCTGGCCTTCGACGCCGGCCAGGCGCGCACGGTCACCATGCGCATCGCGTCCTCGCTGATCAGCGTGGAGCAGGCCAGGCGGAACCTGGAGCTGGAGCTCGCCGCCTCGGACACGCTGGAGACGGTCAGCGAGCGGGCGCGGCGGGCGTGGGACGCCAAGCTGGGCGTCATCGAGGTCGAGGGCGCGAGCCGGGACCAGCTCGTCACGCTGTACTCCAACCTCTACCGGCTGTTCCTGTATCCCAACTCCGGCTTCGAGAACACCGGCACGGCGGACGCGCCGGTGTACCGGCACGCCGTGCAGTCGGCCACGAGCACCGTGCCGGCCCCGCGGGTGGCGGACGGGAAGGTGTACGTCAACAACGGGTTCTGGGACACCTACCGCACGACGTGGCCGGCGTACGCGCTGCTCACGCCGGGCGCGGCCGGGGAGATGGTGGACGGGTTCGTCCAGCAGTACGAGGACGGCGGCTGGATCGCGCGGTGGTCCTCGCCGGGCTACGCCGATCTGATGGTCGGCACCAGCTCCGACGTGGCCTTCGCCGACGCGTACCTGAAGGGGGTAACGGGTTTCGACGCCGCGACCGCGTACCAGGCGGCGGTCAGGAACGCCACCGTGGCCCCGCCGACCCGCCACGTGGGGCGCAAGGGCCTGGCCACCTCCGCCTTCCTCGGGTACACCGCCGTCCAGTCCACGGGCGAGGCCATGTCATGGGCCATGGACGGCTACATCAACGACTTCGGGATCGCGAACATGGCCAAGGCGCTGGCCGAGCGCGCCACCGGGGCGCAGCGGACCCGCTACCTGGAGGAGTACGAATATTTCCGGAACCGGGCCCAGAACTACGTGCACCTGTTCGACCCGGCCGTGCGCTTCTTCCAGGGCAGGAACGCCGACGGCTCCTTCCGCCGCAAGCCGGGCGCCTACGACCCGCGGGCCTGGGGCTTCGACTACACCGAGACCAACGGCTGGAACATGGCCTTCCACGTCCCGCAGGACGGCCGCGGCCTGGCCAACCTGTACGGCGGCGCGGACCGGCTGGCGGCCAAGCTGGACGCCTTCTTCGCCGAGCCGGAGACGGCGCTGTTCCCCGGCTCGTACAGCGGGATCATCCACGAGATGCGCGAGGCCCGGGACGTGCGGATGGGCCAGTACGGGCACAGCAACCAGCCCTCCCACCACATCCCCTACATGTACGACTACGCCGGGCAGCCATGGAAGACCCAGGCCAAGGTGCGCGAGGCGCTCTCGCGGTTGTACCTGGGCAGCGAGATCGGCCAGGGCTACCCGGGCGACGAGGACAACGGCGAGATGTCGGCCTGGCAGGTCTTCGGCGCGCTGGGCTTCTACCCGCTGCAGATGGGCAGCCCGTACTACGCCATCGGCTCGCCGCTGTTCAAGAAGGCCACGGTGCACCTGGAGGGCGGCCGGAAGCTGGTGGTCAAGGCGCCGGGCAACAGCGCGCGCGACGTCTACGTGCAGGGGCTGAAGGTCAACGGCAGGTCGTACGACCGGACGTACCTGCCGCACGACCTGATCGCCAAGGGCGGCGAGCTGGTGTTCGAGATGGGGCCGAAGCCGTCCCGCTGGGGCACCGGCAGGAACGCGGCCCCGCCCTCGATCACCGGTGACGACCGCGTGCCCGCGCCGCTGCGCGACGCCACGGGGCCGGGCCGCGGCACGGCGTCGGCGGCCGGCGGCGCCGACGTGAGCGCGCTGTTCGACGACAGCTCGGCCACCCGGGCGACGCTGCCCGAGTGGGTCCGGTACTCCTTCGACGGCGACCGCCGGGCGCGCTTCTACACGCTCACCTCCGGAGCCGGCCAGCCGGCCGAGGACCCGACCGGCTGGGTCCTGGAGGGCTCCGCCGACGGCGTCTCGTGGAAGGTGCTCGACGAGCGGTCCGGCGAGAGCTTCGCGTGGCGGCAGCAGACGCGGCCGTTCAGGATCGCCGAGCCGGGTGCGTACGCCCACTACCGGATCACGTTCGCCGGCGGGACGTCGCTCGCGGAGGCCGAGCTGCTGGCCTCCGCGCCGCCCGAGACCTCGCCGCTGGTCGTCGAGGTCGCCGGCGTCCTGGCCACGCCGGGCGCGACCGTGACGCTGCCGGTGACCGTGTCCAACCACGCCACCGGGCCCGCCACGGGGCGGCTGACCGCGACCGTGCCGGAGGGCTGGAC
>NZ_JBQQCB010000121.1:0-31230 GCF_052246675.1 Nonomuraea sp. KM90
AACGTGTACGAGCCGCGATCCTCCTCGGCCGCCCGCGCCAAGTCGGCCGCGTGGCGCTGCTCCAGCGGCTCCAGGCGCACGAGCGTGCCCTCCAGCACGGGCCCGTCGAGTTCGAACGTCACCGGCGCATCCTTGCCGATTCCGGAGGCGACGGTCAACGCGATTCAGCGGCCGGGTGCCGGTCGGGGTGCGTCGCGCGAGATCATGAAACCCGTGGGTGCCAGGGCCCGGGGTCGCCCTGGCCCGGAGGTCGCAGCGCTGTGGCGGGAGCGGCGGCCTCGGGTCGGTGCCCGCGATCTGGGCGCGTGGTGATGACCCTGCGTGACGGGGCCCCGGGCTAGGAGGCCGCGACCATGGTCGTGACGCCTTTCGCGATGAAGGGTTCGAGGTCGTCGTCGGTGGCGGACGCGTCCGTGACCAGGGTCCAGGTGCCGGGCATGCGGGCCCAGGCGTGGAACGGGCGGCGGCCCAGCTTGGCGGCGTGGACGAGCAGGTAGACGTGGCGGGCGCGGTCCATCATCAGCTCCTTGAACCTGGTCTGCTGCAGGCTCGCCTCGCAGATGCCGTCCTCCGCCGTGACTCCGTCGGCGCCCAGGAACACGCGGTCGAACGTCATCCGGCTCAGCGCCGCCTCCGCCAGCGGGCCCACGAAGCCCTGGCTCACGTGGCGCAGGGTGCCCCCCAGGCACTCGACGTGCACGCCCGTCGCGCCCACCAGCTCCTGCAGCGCGTTCAGGCCCGTGGTCGCCACCGTCAGGTCCGACGCGTGGCGCAGCTCGTGGGCCAGCGCGCCCGTGGTGGAGCCCGAGTCCAGCAGGACCGTCTCGCCGGGGCGGATCTGGGCGGCGGCCCACGCGGCGATGGCGCGCTTGGCCTCGAACGCCTCCCCGATGCGCTGCCGCAGCGACGCCTCCGGGTGGGTGACCACGGCCATCGCGCCGCCGTACGTGCGGGCCAGCAGGCCGGCCGCCTTCAGGTGCGCGAGGTCGCGGCGGATGGTGGAGGGCGTCACGCCGAGCTGGGCCGACAGCTCCTCGACGCTGGCCAGGCCGGTGGTGGTGGCCAGGCGGACGATCTCGTCACGGCGAACCTGCGCTGCGCGGCCCATGGGTGTCCGGTCCTCTCCCGTCACAGCTCCTGCACACCCTCCCGCCGCAAGCCCTGAACGCCCTCCCGTCGCAGGCCCTGTGCGGCCTCCCGTCGCAGGCCCTGTGCGGCCTCCCGTCGCAGGCCCTGCGCGGCCTCCCGCCGCAGACCCCGCGCGGATGACAACTCGGCCGCCTGGCGGAGGGCCTCGATCATGCTACCCGCGTCCGCGACGCCCTTTCCGGCGATGTCGAACGCGGTCCCGTGGTCCACCGAGGTCCTGATCACGGGCAGGCCGACGGTGATGTTCACGCCCGCCTCCAGGCCCAGGATCTTGACGGGGCCGTGGCCCTGGTCGTGGTACATGGCGACGATGAGGTCGTAGTCGCCGCGGCCGGCCAGGAAGAACGCCGTGTCGGCGGGGAGTGGGCCGTGGACGTCCATACCCTCGGCGCGCAGGCGCTCGATCGCGGGGACGATCTTCTCCTCCTCCTCGCCGTACCCGAAGAGGCCGTTCTCGCCCGCGTGCGGGTTGATGCCGCAGACGCCGATCTTGGGGCGGTCGAGGCCGGAGCCGCGCATGGCCGCCTCTCCCCTGCGGATCGTACGTTCGACCAGGCCGGGTTCGATGCGGGCGACGGCGTCGATGAGGCCCACGTGGGTGGTGACGTGGATGACCTTGACCTTGGGGGTCGAGAGCATCATCGACACCTCCTCCGTGCCGGTGAGGTGGGCCAGGAGCTCGGTGTGGCCGGGGTAGAGGTGGCCGGCGGCGTGCAGGGCCTCCTTGTTCAGCGGTGCGGTGCAGATCGCCTCGACCTGCCCGGACATCGCCAGCTCGCTCGCCAGGCGGACGTACTCGTACGCCGCGTTCCCCGCGATCGCCGACACCCGGCCCCACGGCAGGTCGTCGGGGAGCACGCCGGGGTCGATGACGTTGATCCGGCCGGGCTCGAACCCGGCCTCGGCGACGCCCCCCACGGTCGCCACCTCGGCCGGGACGTCCAGGATGGCGGCGGCCTTCCGCAGGCGGCCGGCGTCGCCGATGACGACCGGGCGGCAGAGCTCGGTTGTCGCGGGGGCCAGCAGGGCGCCCACGACGACCTCGGGTCCCACGCCGGCGGCGTCCCCCATGGTGAGGGCGATGAGAGGTGTGCTCATGTCAGCCTTTCGGGTTCTGGGTCGGATAGGTGGGTGACTATGCGGAGAAGGCTGTCGCGGTCGCCGAAGCTGCCGGGCCTGGTGACCACCGTGTGGCCTTGGGGGGTGTGGCTGAGGACCGCGCCATGGTGGATCTGCGCCATCGGACGCAGTTCCTGGACGGCGAGCGCGTCCAGGACCCGCCTCGCGGTCTCGCCGCCGGTCAGGACGAGCTTCGCGGGGCGGCCGGCGAGGGCGTCCGCGACGATCCGGCCGAGGGAGGAGGTGAGGGCGGGCGGGGGCGGTCCGGTCACCGTCACGGTGAGGACGGTGGGGGCGGTGGCGAGTGCGGCTCGTACGCGCCGGGCCGCGGCTCGCGGGGTGCCCAGGTCGCTGGTGGAGAGGGGTACGGGGGTGGCGGCGCCGTGCTCGGTGAGGAGTCTCGCCTGGGTGGCGGCGCCGGGATCGGCGGTGCCCACGACGACGAGCAGGGGCATGCCGGCGCGCGGGCGATGGGAGGACGGCGGTGGGCGGTGGGAGGACGGCGGTGGGTCGAGGGGTGGGGGTGTGCCGGTGGGCGAGGTGCCGGTGGGCGCGGTGCGGCCGAGGGCTGCCGCGAGGCCGCCGGCGCCGATCAGGCGGGTCCCCGGGCATGCCTCCAGCGCGGCGGCCACGATCGCGTCCAGGTCGTGGTCGGTTTGCGCGTCGCACACCGCCACCCGGCCGGCCGCCTTCCCGAGTGCCCTGGTCAAGGCGGCGTGGCCGGCGCGGACGGTGGCGAGGGGCACGAGGGTGGACGGGGTCGCGCCGAGGGCCGCGGCGACGGAGGCGGGGGCGGGGCGGCGTTCGGCGTGCCAGGCGCGCGTTTCGCGCAGGGGGACGCCGTGTACGTACGGGACGCCGCCCACGACCGTGCGGCCGGCGGCGGGCAGGGCGGGAACGAGCACGGCGGGGGTGTCGAGGCAGGCGGCGGCGGTGGCGGCGACGTTCCCGCGCAGCAGCGAGTCGATCTTGACGAAGACGCGGCGGCCGGCGGCGTGCCGGAGCGCCTCCCGTACCAGGTCACCGGCCCTTGGATGGTGCCGGCTGTCGAGGTCGGCCACCAGCACGGGCGGCCCCACCGGGTACGGCGGACCGGACAGCGCGATTCGCGCGGCACCACCGGAGGACATGAGCAGCGCCGCCGTCTCGGCCGCCCCGGACAGGTCGTCGGCCAGGGCGAACACGAATCCCTCGGCCACGTCCGCACCTCCGTCCCGGCTGTCGCGCTGCGCGAATCACGCGACAAGCATTGCACGAAACGCGCAGGTCATGCCACTGTGGCGGCAGGTGCGGGCGGTCCTGGCCGCCGGAGGCGCCCGCGCAGCCGACCGAGGAGGAGCCGCGCGCAAAGGCGCGGCGTGTCCCAGGCCGTCCGGCGATCCGGCCGGTATCGCGCCGGAGGCCGGGGCGCCGCCTGTGACGTCGTGGGCGCGACGTTGCGCGGCCCGATGCCGGCGGACAGCCGTTGAGCCACGCACGCGGGGCTGCTGAGCAACCTCATCGCCGTCGACGCGGGCGGCCGCTCGGTCGGCATCGTGCGCGTGGCGTCCGGCGAGCCGGCGGTCATCGGACGGGCGCTGGACTTCGGCGCGGGCGGCGTGATCGTGCCGCTGGTCGACTCGGCCGAGGACGCCGCCCGTGCCGTCTCCGCGGCCCGCTATCCCGCCGGGGGCCGCCGCTCGTACGGGCCGATGCGCTCCATGCTGCGCATCGGCCCCACCCCGGCGGAGGCGGACGAGAGCGTGCTGGTCCTGGCCATGATCGAGACGCCCGGCGGGCTGGCCGCCATCGAGGAGATCTGCGCCGTCCCCGGGCTGGACGGCGTGTACGTCGGCCCCTCCGACCTGTGCCTGGCCGTGGGCGGCCGGTTCCCGAACGACCCCGAGGTGGCCGGCGTCTTCGAGGCGGCGCTGGAGACGATCCGTACGGCCGCCGCGAACGCCGGCATCGCGGCCAGCATCCACAACCCCACCGGCGAGCAGGCCGCCCGGCGGCTGGCCGAAGGGTTCACGTTCGCCACCGTGGCCGCCGACCTCGCCCATCTGGAGCAGGCCGCCGCGGCACATCTGAAGGCGGCGCGAGGCGAGTCCTGATCCTCCCCTGCCACCGCCGTTCCACGGCCATGGAACGGCCGTGGAACGCGGTGTCACGCCAACCAGTCGAGGGGGCGTGACGCCGGGGGAGAGATGACCGACGAGAACGGGGTGTTGATCAGGCTGGCCGGGTGCTTCTCGGTCGAGCGCAACGGGGTGCCGTACCCGCGGGGAGCGGTGGGCGGCAAGGCGAGGAGGCTGTTGAAACTGCTCGCGGCCGAGCGGAACGGGACGCTGGCCGCGGATCGCGTCGCTGAGGAGCTGTGGCCCGGGGGCGGGCCGAAGCGGCCGGTGCAGAACGTCGCGACGCTGGTCAGCCGGTTGCGCGGGGCGCTGGGGAGCGGCATCGTGACCGGCGGGCGCACCGGCTACCGTCTGGGCCGGCCGCCCGGCGTGCGGGTCGATCTGGACCTGGCGGCCGGGCTCCTCGGCGAGGCCGAGGGGTGCCTGGCCGCCGGGGAGCCGGTGCTGGCGGGCTCCGCGGCCGGGCGGGCGCTGGAGCTGCTGCACGACGGCGTGGTGCTGGCCTGCGAGCCGGACGCGCGGTGGGTGGCGGCGGTCAGGGAGGAGGCGGCGGGGCTCGTAAGGCGGGCCCGGCACGCGGCCGCCGGCGCCGGACTGCACGGGGCCGGGTTGCACGGAGCCGGACCGCACGGGGCCGGACCGCACGGGGCCGGGGTGAATGGTGCCATGTTCGAGAAGGCGCGGCGGGTGGCCGAGGCGGCGGTGCGGGCGGATCCGTTCGACGAGGTGGCGTACCGGCTGCTGATGCGGGCGCATGTGGCGGCGGGCGAGCCGGCGAAGGCGCTGCTGGCGTACGAGCGGCTGCGGCACCGCCTGGCGGCGGAGCTGGGCACGGACCCGGCGGCCGAGACGCGGGCCGTGCACGTGGCCATCCTGCGCGAGGAGCCGCCGGCCGGGGCCGCCCCGAGCCTGGCCCCGGTCACGGGGGCGGCTGCCCTGCGCCGGCAGTCGGCCCCGGGGGCGACCGCCCTGCGGCGGAGACCGGCCACCGGAGCGGTTCCCCGCCAGGAACCAGCCGCTGGAGCCGTCTCCCGTCAGGGGATGGCGGCCGGTGCCGTTCCCCGCCAGGAGACGGCCGGGCCCGTCCCCCGGGCGGAGGCCACGGCCGCGATCATCCCCCATCCGGAGGCGGCGCGTGGCCGGGCCGGTCCGTGGTAAGCGCCCCGACGGGTGGCTGGGCCGGGGGCGGTGCGCGCCGGGCGGGACGAGGAGTTGGCGCGGATCTCGGGGGCGTGGTCGCGGGCGGTGTCGGGGTGCACCGGGTTGCTGCTGATCGCCGGGGAGGCGGGCGTCGGGAAGTCGCGGCTGGCCGTCGAGGCGGAGCGGATGGCGGGGGCGGCGGGCGGGATCGTGCTGCGGGCCCGCTGCCACGAGATCGAGCGGGCGTTGTTCCTGCAGCCCGTCGTGGACGCGCTGCGCCCGCGCATCGTCCACCTGGCGGGGAACGTGCTGAAGGACCTGGTGGGCGGCTGGGCCACGGCCCTGGAGTCGCTGGTGCGGGGGCGGGCCCTGGAGCGCAGGTACGCGTACGAGGCGGTGTCGGCGTTCCTGCGCGCGCTGGCCGCCCGCGAGCCGGTGCTCCTGGTGCTGGAGGACCTGCACGCCGCCGGGTCGGCCACCGTGGAGCTCGTGCATTACCTGGCCAGGCGCTTGTCGGGGGTCCGGCTGCTGGTCGTCGCCACGGCGCTCACCGGCGAGGACGGGGCCGTCGACGCCCTGGCCGGGGTGGCGGAGGTGGTGCGGCCGGGGCCGCTGCCGCTCGCGGCGGTGCGGGAGCTGGCCGGGGACGCGCGGCTGGCGGAGGAGGTGTTCCGGCGGACCCGGGGGGAGCCGCAGCTCGTGACCGCCCTGCTGGACGGGCCGCCGCCGGGTGAGGAGGTGCCGTTGGCGGTGCGGGCGATCGTGCTCGGCCGCCTGCGCGGGCTGCGCGAGCCGGTGCGGCGGGTGTTGCGGGCGGCCAGCGTGCTGGGCGGGGCGTTCGATCCCGTGCTGCTCGGCGAGCTGCTCGGGCTGCCGCCGCACGAGGTGGCGGGCCACTGCGAGCGGGCGCTCGGACGGGGGCTGCTGGTGGTGCGCGGCAGCGCGTACGAGTTCGCGAACGCCCTCATCCGCGAGGCCCTCTACGCCACCACCCCGGCCCCCACCCGCCTGGCCTACCAGCACCCGGCACCCCGCCCGCTGAGCCCGCCCCAGCCCCCGCCCGATGTCCCCGCCCGGCGCACGGCGGGGTGAGTCGATCGCCCACCTCATGCAGGGGATATGTAGCCATCTGCGAACTTTTGGTGGCGCTGCGTGTATATCCCGTTTCACTCCGGGTAGCGCCGATGCATTGGCTCCTCGGAGGAGGAAACCGTGGACATCGACATAGGCCAAGGCATTTCTGACGCCTGGCGGAATATCGCGACGTTCGTTCCGAAGCTGGTCGGATTCCTGGTGATTCTCGTCATCGGGTGGATCGTGGCCAAGGTGCTGGAGAAGATCGTCGACAAGGTGCTCGAACGCGTCGGCTTCGACCGGGCGGTGGAGCGCAGCGGCGTGCGGCACTGGCTGGAACGCAGCAAGTACGACGCCAGCAGCCTGATCGCCAAGATCGTCTTCTATGCGATCCTGCTGATCACCCTGCAGATAGCCTTCAACGTCTTCGGGCCCAACCCGGTCTCGGCGTTGCTGGCCGGCGTGGTGGCCTGGCTGCCCAAGGCCCTCGTGGCCATCGTGATCATCGTGGTGGCCGGTGCCGTGGCCAAGGGTGTCAAGGACATCCTGGCCGGGATGCTCGGCGGGCTGTCGTACGGCCGCTGGCTGGCGACCGCGGCGGCGGTGTTCATCTGGGCGCTGGGCATCATCGCCGCGCTCAACCAGATCGGCGTGGCCACGACCGTCACCACGCCGGTGCTGATCACGGTGCTCGCCACCATCGGGGCGATCGCCGCGATCGGCTTCGGTGGCGGGCTCATCCGGCCGATGCAGCAGCGCTGGGAGCGCTGGCTGGGCCGGATCGAGCAGGAGGCCCCGCAGGCCAGGGCGCATGCGGAGGCGTACCAGAGGGGGCGTGAGGACGCCCGCTCGATGACGGAGGAGACGGCGCCGATCCGGACGACCCAGGGTGGGGCGCACCGCTCCGACCTGCCTCCCGGCTGACTGCGCCGAAAAACCGCGCCTCCTGGTGCCCCGGGTCCTGCCCGGGGCACCCGCCGTTCCGCCCTCAGGCCGGACGGGAGGCGGGGTCGGGCCGGGCGGGCCAGATGAGCGGCACGCCGGGGCTCGGACGGGTCAGGCCGGGTGGCCGTCCTCCAGGAGGCCCAGTTCGCGGGTCAGCCAGCACACCGCCGTCAGCCGCAGCGACGGCGCGTCCGGCTCGCCGCTGAAGGCCCAGCCCCGGTGCCGGAGCTCGTCCAGGAAGCCCAGCAGGTAGTCGCCCAGCGTCTCCCGGTCCAGCGGGATCGCGTCACGCAGCACCGCCGCGTGCTGGTCGACCGCAGCGACCAGTCCCGGGTCTGCGCCCATCCGGGCGAGCTGGGCGTCGCCCAGGGCGTTCATCAACCAGCGCAGGGGCGAAACCGCCCAACCCTCCTCGAAAACCACCAACTAACTTTAAAGCATCTCCCAAGGTCAGCGGCCCTTTTCACGGCAGGCCCACGTAGTTCTCCGCCAGCGTCGTGGCCGCCGCCTCGGACGACGTCACGTAGTCCAGGTACGACAGCTGCAGCCGCCGGGCGTACGGGTCGTCCTCCTCGAACGTGTGCAGCAGCGTCGTCATCCACCACGAGAAGTGCTGCGCCCGCCACACCCGCTTCAGGCACGCCTCCGAGTAGCCGTCGAGCAGCTCGGCCGAGCCGTCCCGGAAGTACGCGGCCAGCGCCTCGGTGAGCACGCGCACGTCGGCCACGGCCAGGTTGAGGCCCTTGGCGCCGGTGGGCGGCACGATGTGGGCGGCGTCCCCGGCCAGGTAGAGCCGGCCGTACTGCATCGGCTCGGTCACGAACGCCCGCATCGGCGTGATGCCCCGCTCCGTGATCTCGCCGGTGGCCAGCTCGAAGCCGGGCACCGTCTCCAGCCGCTCCTTCAGCTCCACCCAGATGCGCTCGTCCGGCCAGTCCTCCATCCGGGCGTCGGCGGGAACTTGCAGGTAGAAGCGGCTGACGGTGGGCGAGCGCATGCTGTGCAGGGCGAAGCCGCGCTCGGTCCTGGCGTAGATCAGCTCCTCCGAGGACGGCGCCACCCGAGCCAGGATGCCGAGCCAGGCGAAGGGATATTCCCGCTCGAAGACGCTCAGGACACCCTCGGGAACGGACGGCCGGGACACGCCGTGGAAGCCGTCGCAGCCGGCGATCACGTCGCAGTCGAGCCGCTCGCCGCCGAACGTCACGTACGGCTCGGACTCCAGCGAGTGCACCGCCACGTCCTCGACCTCGAAGCGCACGTCACCGCCCGCCGCGAGCCGGGCCGCGATCAGGTCCTTGACCACCTCCTGCTGCCCGTACACGGTGATGGCCCGGCCCGGCACGAGCTTCTCGAACGGGATGCGGTGGCCCGCTCCCCCGTACCTGAGCTCGATGCCGTGGTGCGGCAGCCCCTCGCGCGACATCCGCTCGCCGACGCCGGCCTCGACCAGCGTGTCCACCGTGCCCTGCTCCAGCACCCCGGCCCTGACCCGGCGCTCGACGTACTCCCTGCTGCGCTTCTCCAGCACCACGGAGGAGATGCCGCGCAGGTGGAGCAGGTGGGACAGGAGCAGACCAGCGGGGCCGGCCCCGATGATCCCGACTTGAGTTCGCATGAGCGAAGCATCCAGCCTCGACCGGGATTCCGCCGAGGGGCGGCTTCCACTGGATGGAAGATTGATGCAGGATTGGCCCATGTCAGGTGGATCGCGCGAGCCCGGGCGCTCGGTGACGTCCAAGGTGCTGGCCCTCCTGGGCGCGTTCGACGCGGCGCACCCGCAGCTCACGCTGACCGAGCTGGCCCGGCGCAGCGGGGTGCCGCTGAGCACGGCGCACCGGCTGGTCGGCGAGCTGGAGGAGTGGCAGGCGCTGAGCCGCGCCCCCGACGGGCGGCTGCGGGTGGGGCTGCGGCTGTGGGAGCTGGGCCAGCTCGCCCCCAACCGGCTGCAGGAGCTGGCGCACCCGTGGCTGCAGGAGCTGTTCGGCTCCACGGGCGAGAACGTGCACCTGGCCGTCCGGGACGGGCTCGAGGTGCTGTACGTGGACAAGGTGTACGGCCGGCGGGCGGTGCCCATCGTGTCCAGGATCGGGGCCCGGCTGCCGATGCATCCGACGGGCGTGGGCAAGGCGCTGCTGGCGTACGAGCCGGACTGGTTCGTCAAGTCCTACCTGGCGCGCAAGCTCGAACGCCCGACCCCGCACACGATCACCGAGCCGGGCCGGCTGGCCAGGGAGCTGGCCGTGGTGCGGGCGCAGGGGCACGCGCTGACGTACGAGGAGATGACGCCCGGCTCGTGCTCGGCGGCGGCGCCGATCCTGGTGGACGGGCGCCCCGTGGCGGCGCTGGGCATCGTGCTGTCCTCCCGGCGCGCCCGCGAGCTGCCCCGGCTGGTGGAGCCGCTGCGCGCGGCGGCCGCCGGCATCGCCCGGGCCTGCGCCGCGTGATCAGTCGCCCATCTTCTGGATGCGGTCCTTGAACAGGGTGGTGGCGATGGCCGCCTTGTGCGGCTGCCCCTTGAGAAACGCCTGCGCGAAGCTCTTGGCCTGGTCGTAGGAGACCTTGCCGGGCATGGGCGGCTCGTTCGGGTTGACGTCCACGTCCACCAGCGCGGGCCCGTCGTGCGACAGTGCCTGCCCGATCGCGTGGGCCACGTCCTCCGACTTGGTGACCTTGGCCCCGAACCCGCCGCACGACCTGGCCCAGGCCGAGAAGTCGGCCTCGGGCGAGGCGTAGCGCACGCCGTGTTCCGGGTAGCCGAGCACCATCTGCTCCCACAGGATCTGGCCGAGGGAGTTGTTGTTGTTGATGACCACCTTGATCGGCAGCCGGTGCTGCACCGCGGTGAGGAACTCGGCCATCAGCATCGAGAAGCCGCCGTCGCCGACGTACGCGATGACCTGGCGGCCGGGGAAGGCGTGCTGCATGGCGATGGCGTACGGCAGGCCCGGCGCCATCGTGGCCAGCGTGCCGGACAGGTAGAACTCGCGCCCGCCGCGGATCGTCCAGTGCCGGGCGGCCCAGGTGGCGATGGTGCCGCTGTCGCAGGTCATGATGGCGTCGTCGGTCGCGAGCTCGTCGATGATGGACATGACGTACTGCGGGGCGATGGGGTGCCGGTCGGGGTTCTCCAGCGCCTCCATGTCGGCGCGCCACTTCGCCATCATCTTCTGATATTTCGCCAGATGGGCGTTCCCGTCCCGGGGAGACAGCAGCGGCAGCAGCGCCTGCAGCCCCTCCTTCGCGTCGCACACCACCGGCACGTCGGTCGCGATCCGCGCCCCCGCCCTGGTCGGATCGGCCTCGAACTGCACCACCCGCGTGTCGCGCACCTCCGGCAGGAACTTGGAGTAGGGGAAGTTCGTGCCCACCATGAACAGCACGTCGGCCTCGTCCATCAGCTCCTCGCTCGGCCGGGTGCCGAGCAGCCCGAGCCCGCCCGTCGTGTACGGGGAGTCGTCGGGGACCACGGCCTTGCCCGGCAGCGTCTTGACCACGGGCGCCCCGAGCGCCTCGGCCACGGCCAGCACCTCCTGCCTGGCGTGCAGCGCCCCCTGCCCGACCAGCATGGCGGGACGCTCGGCCCGGTTGAGCACCTCGGCGGCCCATTCGACGTCCTCCTGCCGGGGGATGCCGGGCGGCTGGAGGTAGACGGGCGCGGTCTGGGGCGCGCGCGCCGGGGCCACGTGCTTGTACGGGTCCGCCCCCGCCTCGGCCACCTGGACGTCGTTGGGCAGCGTGAGGTGGGAGACCCCGCGGCGCGCGTAGGCCGTCCTGATCGCCAGGTCCACCAGCGAGGGGAGCTGGGCCGGGTTGGTGATCATCATGTTGTACTCGGCCACGTCGGCGAACAGCTTGTCCAGGTGCACCTCCTGCTGGTAGCCGGTGCCCAGCACGGACGTCTCCTGCATGCCGGTGATGGCCAGCACGGGCACGTGGTCGAGCTTGGCGTCGTACAGGCCGTTGAGCAGGTGGATGCCGCCGGGGCCCGAGGTGGCCAGGCACACGCCGATCCGTCCGGTGGCCTTGGCGTAGCCGGTGGCCATGAAGGCCGCGGCCTCCTCGTGGTGGACGAGGACGAAGCGCACCCGGTCACGGTGCCGCCGCAGCCCCTCCATGATGCCGTTGATGCCGTCGCCCGGCAGGCCGAAGACGGTGTCGACGCCCCATGCCGCGAGCCGTTCGATCAGGGATTCGGATGCGATTCGAGCCATGTGAGCGGCCCTACCCCGCTCGGCCGCCCGCAGACGCCGGGATGAGATTCATTGACATTTCTCGAAATTGACGGGTAGGGGACCCCACATGCGCATTCTGGTCACGGGAGCCACCGGCACGCTGGGCGGGGCACTGGTGCCCGCCCTGCTCAAGGCGGGCCACGAGGTGCGGGCATTGAGCCGTACCAAGCGGGAGGACCGCGGGAACGTCGAGTGGATGTGGGGCGACCTCATCTCGGGTGCCGGCGTCAAGGAGGCCGTGGACGGCGTGGACGCGATCGCCCACCTGGCCACCAGCGGCCGGCGGGGGCGCGGCGCCGTGGACGTGCCCGGCACCCGTACGCTGCTCATCCTCGCCCGCGCGGCCCGGGTTCCGCACGTGCTGTTGACCTCGATGGTCGGCGCCGACCGCGCGGTCCACGGCTATCTCAAGGACAAGCTGGAGGCCGAGCGCCTGGTCACCGAGAGCGGCCTGGACTGGACGATCCTCCGCGCCACCCCGTTCCACCAGTGGCTGCACCGCCGTCTGCGCGACTTCGCGGCGCTGCCCGTGCTGCCCGTGGACCGCTCGCTGCCCTGGCAGCCGGTGCACACGGGCGAGGTCGCCACGCGGGCCGCCGCGCTGCTGAGCGCGGGCCCGGCCGGGCGGGAGATCGAGTTCGGCGGGCCCGAGGTGATCGACACCGGCGAGCTGGTCAGGACCTGGCTGCGCGCCTCCGGGCTGCGCCGCCCCTGCCTGCCCGTACGCTATCCCGGCCGCCTGTACGCGGCCCAGCGCGCGGGCGACCTGACCACGGACGCCGTGCCCAAGGGCGAGATCAGCTGGCACGACTATCTCCTCCCGCCGCAGCCGATCCTGTCGGACGACTTCGCCTCCGAGCACACCGCCTCGCCCACGAGCCCCGCCACGCAGCCCGAGCAGGATCCTGACCTGCACGTATACGGGGGCGACGAGGGCTACGAACGCCCGACACGAAGCTAGCCCGGCATCCCGTTTCATTACACTTCGCCGACTTGTTGGTCCTGACCTGTTACTAGACAATGTGTTCGGTGAACAAAGGCATCCCGCTGACCAAGGACTTCGCCAACGGCGGCGTCTCCTTCTGGTACCGGCAGATCGGCCTGCCCGCGCGGCGGCCGGCGCTGCCCGGGCCGCGTGACTACGACGTCGCCATCGTCGGCGGCGGCTACACCGGCCTGTGGACCGCTTACTACCTCAAGCAGGCCGACCCCGGCCTGCGGGTCGCGATCCTGGAGCGGGAGTTCGCCGGGTTCGGCGCGTCGGGGCGCAACGGCGGGTGGCTGTCGGCCGAGTTCGCCGGCTCGCGCAAGCGGCACGCGAAGGCGCGCGGGCGGCAGGCCATGATCGATCTGCAGCACGCGATGTTCCGGTCGGTCGACGAGGTCATCGAGGTGGCCCGCGCCGAGGGCATCGACGCCGACCTGCACAAGGGCGGGCTGATCCACGTCGCCACCAACCCGGCCCAGCGGCGGCGGCTGCGCGCCGGGGTGGCCGACCTGCGGGCCTGGGGATACGGCGCCGACGACGTGCGGCTGCTGGAGCGCGACGAGCAGCGCGAGCGGGTGCAGGTGGCGGGGGCGCTGGAGGCGTCGTACTCGCCGCACTGCGCCCGCATCCAGCCCGCCAAGCTGGCCGTCGGGCTGGCCGGGGTGGTGGCCCGGATGGGCGTGGACATCTTCGAGGACACCACCGTGACCGAGATCCTGCCCCGGCGGGACGGCGGGAAGGCGTCGGCGGTGACCACGCGGGGCGTCGTCTCGGCCGACTACGTCATCCGCGCCACCGAGGGCTTCACCGCGAGCCTGGCCGGGCAGCACCGGCAGTGGCTGCCGATGAACAGCTCCATGATCATCACCGAGCCGCTGCCCTCCGAGGTGTGGAAGCACATCGGCTGGCAGGGCAACGAGCTGCTGGAGGACGAGGCGCACGCCTATGTCTACGCGCAGCGGACGGCCGACGACCGGATCGCGATCGGCGGGCGGGGGGTGCCGTACCGGTTCGGGTCGCGTACCGACCGCAGGGGGGTCACCCAGCCGCAGACGGTCGAGCTGCTGTGGCGGATGCTGGTCAAGCTGTTCCCCGCCGCGGCCGACGTCCGCGTGGAGCACGCCTGGTGCGGGGTGCTGGGGGTGCCGCGCGACTGGTGCTCGACCGTGCACCTGGACCATGCCAGCGGCCTGGGCTGGGCGGGCGGCTATGTCGGCAGCGGCGTCACCACCACGAACCTGGCCGGCCGCACGCTGCGCGACCTGGTGCTGCGCCGGGAGACCCCGCTGACGAGGCTGCCGTGGGTGGGCCGGCAGGTGCGGCAGTGGGAGCCGGAGCCGCTGCGGTGGGCCGGGGTGCAGCTCATCTACGCGCTGTTCAGGGCCGCCGACCGGCACGAGAACGAGCGCGGCACCGCCACCTCGGCCTATGCCCGCCTGGGGAACCTGATCTCGGGCCGCTGACTCCTAGCCGGGGCCCGCGCCGCGCCACGGATCGTAGTCGACCTCGAGCGGCTCCTGCGGGGGCCGCTCCGCCTCCGGGACGTGCTGCAGGTTGACCCGGATGCGATACCACACGCTGCTGCGCCCCCGCATGCCGTCGACCAGCACGTCGGCGGGCTCCAGGCGGGCCGCGACGTCGGGGTGGCGGGCCTTCCAGCGCTCGAACCCCGCCATCGCCTCGTCCTTGTGCTCCGCCCTGGCGATCTCGATCACCGGCATCGTCTGCTGCCTGCGCCCGCTGCCCTTGGGCGGCTTGGGCGCGGGCCCGAGCTCCTCGGCCAGCTCCAGCAGCCCGTCGAGCGAGCCCGGGTGCAAGTCCATGTCCTCCCACGGGTCGCCGAGCTCGGCCAGCCGCTTCGGCACGGTGTCGACGGTGAACGTCTCGGGCCGGCAGCCGGGCACCTCGTCCCAGGTCAGCGGCGTGGACACGCGGGCGTCCCGCACCGCGCGCACGGAGTAGGCGGAGGCCACCGTGCGGTCGTAGGCATTCTGGTTGAAGTCCACGAACACGCCGTGCCGCTCCTCCTTCCACCAGCGGCTGGTGGCCAGGTCGGGCGCACGCCGCTCGACCTCGCGCGCCACCGTCTCGGCCGCCTTGCGCACCTTCGCGAACGGCCAGCGCCGCTCGATCCGGGCGTAGACATGGAAACCGCGCGACCCGGACGTCTTGGGCCACGCGACGAGCCCGTGGTCGGCCAGCACCTCCCGCGCCACCTGCGCGGTGCGCAGCACGTCGGCCCACTCCACGCCCGGCACCGGGTCGAGGTCGATGCGCAGCTCGTCGGGCCTGGCCAGGTCGTCGGAGCGCACCGGGTGGGGGTTGAGGTCGACGCAGCCCAGGTTGACCACCCACAGCAGCTGCGCCAGGTCGGTGCACACCACCTCTTCGGCGCTGAGCCCCGAGCGGTATTTCAGCTCGGCCACCTCGATCCAGTCGGGCCGCTTGGCCGGGGCGCGCTTCTGGAAGAACGCCTCCTGCTCGATGCCGTGCACGAACCGCTTGAGCACCATCGGCCGCCCGTGCACGCCGCGCAGCGCCGCCTCCCCCACGCTCTGGTAGAACCGGATCAGGTCGAGCTTGGTGTGACCGGACTGCGGGAAGATCACCTTGTCGGGGCTGGTGATGCGGACCTCGCGCCCGGCGACCTCGATGTCAGGCATAGGGTCACGATACGCGCGCCGACCGACAACCTCCGGGAGGCGGAACGGCCCCGCGCGACCGGACCCCGCGGGCCGCGGCCGGTGCGGTCAGCGGTCGCCGAAGGTGCCGTGGCGGCCGGCGCCCGCGGCGAAGCGGGCGGCGCCCTCGGAGGCGTCCGGCAGGGAGACCAGGCCGTGCCGCAGCTCGTTCCGCATCGCCTCCTCCTCCGCCAGGCCGTCCTGCTCCAGCACCGACAGCCGGTCACCGCGCAGGCACGCCTGCGGGAACCGCGCGATCTCCCGGGCCAGCTCCTCGGCGTGCTGCCGGGCGGTCCCGGTGGGGACGAGCCGGTTGGCCAGCCCCATCTCGTACGCCTCCGGCCCCGCGACGGGCCGCCCCGTGAGGATCAGGTCCATCGCCCGGGACGAGCCGATGAGCCGCGGCAGCCGTACGGTGCCGCCGTCGATCAGCGGCACCCCCCACCGCCGGCAGAACACCCCGAACACCGCGTCCTCCTCGGCCACCCGCAGATCGCACCAGAGGGCCAGCTCCAGCCCGCCCGCGACGGCGTGCCCGGCCACGGCGGCGATGACCGGCTTGCCCAGGCGCAGCCGGGTGGGCCCCATCGGCCCGTCGCCCTCCTCGCCGACGTGGTTGTCGAGCGCCTTGAGGTCGGCGCCGGCGCAGAACGTGCCGCCCTCGCCCCACAGCACCGCCACGTCGGCGTCGGAGTCGTCGAAGTCACGGAACGCGTCCGTCAGCGCGTCGGCGGTCTTGCGATCGACGGCGTTGCGCGCCTCCGGCCTGCTGATCACCACGGTGGTGACGGGACCCTGGCGTTCCACGCGTACGGTCATGCGACCCTCCTCGGGGGGAAGTGCGGGTTTCTCCTCGGGGACGTGCCGAGCGTACGCTCCCGGTCGGGCCGCGGCCAGCGGCCGGTCTTGTCGTTCACTCCTGCTATAGATTGCGCCGTCGTCTCAGATCTCACGGACCAGGATGGTGTTCCGGTGGACGCTTGGGGTTACCTCAGCAACGCGGACCGGCGGGAGTTCGCCCGGCTCGACGCGGCCTACGAGGCCGGCAAGCCCATGGGCGACGAGCACGACGAGGTGTTCGGTTTATGGGCGCACGAGAGGTTCTGCACGGTCCCGGCGGACGAGCGGCGCCGCCGGATGCTCCGGCAGGTGCTGGACAACGCGCCCGCCTGGTCCAGGAACGGGGTCGGCGGGCTGTGGCGCACCACCGGGTCCGCCGCGACGCCCTGACCCGGCTGCTGCCCCGCCTGTCCATCGCCGGCCGGTGCACGCTCACCGACCGTTTCCTCGTGGTCCGCGGCGACCTGCGCACCTACAAGATCCACCTGGGCTCGGGCAACATCCTCATGGAGCCCAACGACGCCTATCTGTGCATCGTCCCCGGCGGCGCCGGCGACCAGGTCTTCCTGCCGTTCGAGGAGGACGGCGGCATGTTGTCGATCGTCCTGTCGAAGGCGTTCCTGCTGGCCGCCGACACGGAGATCACCGACCCGTCGATCACCCGGCAGATCGGCGGAGCTGGGCGGTGATGCTCGGATGGCCACTCTCTAGAAGCTGACGGCGCCCTCCAGCAGCTCGTCGAACGGCACCTCCGCCGTACGGTCGATGCCGCGCAGCGGGCCGTGGTCCACGAGGCGCGCCTCGGCGTACAGGCGGGCCACGAGGGCCTTGCGCCCGTCGTCGAGCCCCCAGGCGGCCTGGTCCTCCAGCAGCGCGGCGGCGTACACGTCGGCCATGAACTGCGCCAGCGGGTAGAGCCGCTCCTCGGCCACCGAGCGCTCCAGCGCGGACCACGCCTCGATCGCCTTGGCCAGGTCGTCGATCCGCGCCCGCACCAGGTCGGAGGTGGCCAGGGCGCGCAGGCGGTCGAGGAAGGGCAGGTGGGCCTGCTCCTTGAGCATGGCCCGCCGCACGTCGAGGCAGAGGATGTTGTCGCCGCCCTCCCAGATCGGGTTGACCTGGGCGTCGCGCAGCAGCCGGGCCACCGGCCACTGCTCGATGTAGCCGTTGCCGCCGTGCACCTCGATCGCGTCGCTCGCCGCGGTCACGCCGAGCCGGGCGGCGCGCAGCTTGATCAGGGCGGGCGCGAGGCGCAGCCGGGGCCCGGCGAGACCGTCGAACACCATCGCCTGCGCGGCCTCGACCTCCACGATCAGCTCGGCCAACTTGCGGCGCATCAGCGGCTGCTCGATGAGCGGCCGGCCGAACGCCTCGCGCGCCCTGGCGTAGCAGATCGACTCCACCAGCGCGCGCCTGGCCACGCCGACGCCCATCATGGCCACGCCGAGCCGGGAGGCGTTGGTGAGCTTCATCATCGTCCCGAGCCCCGAGCCTGAGCCCGCGCCCGCCAGCAGGAACGCCTCCGCCTCGGTGAACTCGACCTCCGCCGACGCGACCGACCTGGTGCCGAGCTTGTCCTTGAGCCGCCGGATGCGCACCCCGTTGCGGCTGCCGTCGCGCCGCTCCCACAGCACCAGGAACGGGGCCACGGCGCCGTCCGGCAGCCTGGCCAGCACCACGAAGGCGGACCCGTTGGCGTTGGAGGCGAACCACTTGAACCCGGACACCCGCCACGACTCCCCGTCGGGCTCGGCCTGGGTCTCCAGCGCCGCCAGGTCGGAGCCGCCGGTCCGCTCGGTGAACATCTGAGCGGCCTCGCCCGAGTAGTAGCCGTCGGCGAAGATCTCCCGCACCCGTTCGAGCACGTCCGGCGGCGCGTGCTTCTCGGCGAGCGAGACCACCATGTCCCCGCCCGTGCCGAGCGCACAGCCCATCCCGATGTCGGCCTGATCGAGCAGGTACGTCCACGCCGCGGCCAGCGCGGACGGATCCGCCCCGTGCGCGCGGGCCTGCTCGGCGAACGACGGGGAGGTGAAGTTGTTGTCCATCAGCGCCCGCCGGGCGGTGTGGAACGACGGCGGCATGACGACCTGGCTGACGTCCCTGCCCCACTTGTCGTACTTCTCCAGCCGAGGTGGGTTGCGGTCGGTCTCCTCGGCGCACTCGGCGACGAGGCCACCGGTCAGCTCGCCCAGCCTGTCCAGGTACGGCTCCGCCCAGGCGAGGCCCTCCTCCCCCAGGTGCCGCCGCATGAGCAGGCGCAGCGTGGGGTCGCAGCGCCACCAGTTCCGCCCGGCCGCGCCCTGGTAGCGCTCGGTGGCGTAGCGGTCGCTGCGGTCGCCGCGGTCGAAAGCTTCGATGAGATACCGGCCCATACTCGCGAGTGTTACATATACTCGACACGCGATGGAAGAGCGTAACAATACCTTGAGCGCCCGATCGGCGGTCCTGAGCGCGCTGCTCGGCAGCCACCCGCCCCGCCTGTCTGCCCGCCACCTGGTGCGCATCGGGGCCCTGTTCGGCATCGCGGAGGGCACGGTCAGGGTGGCGCTGTCGCGCATGGTGGCGGCCGGCGACCTGCTGCCGGCGGACGGCCAGTACACGTTGTCGGAGCGGCTCGTCGAACGCCAGGCCAGGCAGGACGAGAGCCGCGACCCGCACACGAGGCCGTGGGACGGCACGTGGGAGGTGGCCGTGGTCACGGCCGAGCGGCGCGCGCCCGCCGACCGGGCCGCGTTCCGGCACGCGATGGGCGCGCTGCGCCTGGCCGAGCTGCGCGAGGGCACCTGGCTGCGGCCGGCGAACCTGGTGCGCGCGCTGCCCGAGATCGTCACGGCGCAGTGCACGCTGATCGACGGCCGCCCGCGACGCGACCCCACTCCCCTGCTGTGGGACCTCGACGGCTGGGCCGCCGAGGCCGGCGCGCTGGAGCGGGCCCTCGACCGGGCCGAGGGGCTGGCCGAGGGCTTCCTCGTCTCGGCCGCGGTGCTGCGCCATCTGCTGGCCGACCCGCTGCTGCCCGAGGAGCTGCTACCGGCCGGGTGGCCGGGCGCGCGGTTGCGCGCCCGCTACGACGACTTCGACCGCCGCTACCGTGAGGTCCTGCAGCGGCATCTCAGAGGCTGACACCGAAGACCGCCCGCTTGCCCCTGAACTCGGTGACGCTCCACAGCTTGCCGCCCTGCACGGTCAGGTCCTCCGGCCCGATCGGGAACGGCCGGGTCACCGGCTCGCCGCCCTGGTAGACCAGCAGCCTGCCGTTGGCGGCGGCGCCGGCGGACTGGCTCAGATACCACGTGCCGCCGTGCGATGTCGCCCCCTGGATCTTGGCGTGGCCCATGACGAACGCGTCGACGGGCTCACCCCCGGCCAGGTCGAGATCCCAGCGCCCGACCCAGCCGTCGGTCTTCTTGTCCTGGTATTCGCCCGTGATCAGCCGCGGCGTCCCGCCGCTGCGGTCGATCGACACGAACGAGAAGTGCGGCCCGGCCTTGGCCACCTTCCAGAAGTCGGTCTGCGGGATGACGTAGCGGTAGCCGAAGGCGTGCAGTTTGCCGCCGTGGCGCCCGACCCGCTTGGCCTCGCCCAGGTCGTTCTGGGCGGTGCGCAGGTCGAGCAGGTTGTTCAGGTCGAAGACGCGCAGGCCGCGCTTGGTGTCGGCGACGTAGAGCAGGTCGCCGTAGCAGGCGATGCCGCCGGCGTGGATGTCGATCGGCGCGTACGACCCGTCCGGCGCGGCCACCACGAGCAGCGCGTGCTGGTATTTCAGCGACGTGGGGCTCAGGAACGACACCCTGATCCCCCGCTCGCCGGCCTCCGGCTTGAAGTACCAGCTCACGATGAACGCCGGCACGCCGATGTTGCCCGAGTCGTCGCTGCCGGTGAGGCCCTGCGGGTACCAGTCGGGGGTGTCCTGGTCCTTGTCGTCGAAGGCGTACCACTCGGCCGGTTTCGGGCGCATCGCGCCCATCGCCCCGGCGGCGCCCTTCCTCCTGGCGACTCTGTTGGCCCCCGCCAGCACCGCTTCGACGGCGGTGCTGCCGACCTCGCCCGCCAGCTTGGCCGCCCCCTCCGCCAGGTCACCCGTCGCCCGAACCAGGGCATAAGGGGCTTTATCGGTGGGAACCATCCCCGAAGCCGCCATATCTCCCTCACCTTTTCCGTCTCTTGACCAGTTTGACGGATCGGGGACGGCCAAGGTTGGCGATCACTTCCACAAATGCACGGGCAACCCCGACAACGCCAGTTCGCGGTAGCGCCGCACGAGCCGGCGCCGGTCCCCGCCGAAGCGCGCCAGCGCCTCCCGCTGCCACACCGAGCCGGTGCGCCGCGTCCGCGTCCGCTGCGCGATCACGCCCAGCGCGCGGTCGGCGTCGTGCGGCGCCACCCCCGCGCCGAGCAGCCCTTCGCGCGCCTCGGGCAGCAGGGTGAGCACCAGCTCGGCGGCCTCGAACTCGCCCTCGCTGCCGGGCCAGGAGAGCTTGGCGTCCAGCCCGTGCATGGCCGCGTGGTAGAAGTTCTGGTACGCCGTGGCGAACCGGTAGCCGGTCAGGTCCCGCTCGGCCTGCGACAACGTGAGCCCGAGCAGGAAGGCGGTGTTCGCCGCCATGTCCGCGCACGATGGCCCCGCGGGCAGCGCGCGCATCTCGATCCGCAGGTGGCCGCCGTCCACCGGGTCGTAGACGGGGCGGTTCCACTGCCAGATCGTGCCCTGGTGCAGGCGCAGCTCCGGCACCTCGTGCGGCTCCGCCCCCTCCGTCAGATCGGGCACCACGGGGTCGTAGTCGCGTACGTACCGCTCGAACAGCTCGTACGCCCCCTCCCGCACCCAGTCCGAGCCGAACGTCACCCGCCCGTCCCGCCGCTCGCGCCGCTGCACGTCCCGGTCGTCGGCGGCCTCCTCCATCAGCGCGATGCGCGTCTCCTCCCACAGCTCCCGCCCCAGGAAGAACGGTGAGTTGCCGCACGCCGCCAGCACCGGCCCGATGGCGAGCTGGGCGGCGTTGAACAGCCGGGCGAAGCGCTCCGGCGGCGTGCGGATGTGCACCTGCCAGGAGGTGTTGGCGCTCTCGAGGATCACGTCCTCCACCGAGAGCTCCAGATCGTCGATCTTGACCAGGAACGGCTCAAGCCGCAGCCGCCTGATCCCCCTGCTCATGGCCCGGTAACGGTTCTGGTCGCTCATCGCGCCCAGCGTGAAGTCCTCGGTGTCGAGCGTGGGCAGGATGCCGATGGGCAGCGCGCCACCGCCCTCGACCGCCCCGTCCACCTTGGTGATCGTCTCCTGCACCTCGTCGCTCATCGCCTCGAAGGGCGTGCCCTCCAGGGGTATGGGGGTCAGGTTCACCTCGATGTTGTAGCGCCCCAGCTCCAGCACGACTCGGGGGTCGTCCAGCGCCTCCTGCACCTGGCTGTTGTGCGGCAGCGGCCGCCCCTCCTCGTCGATCAGGAACAGCTCCAGCTCGGCCCCGATCGTAGCCGGGCCCTGGCCGAAGCCGGGGGTATCGAGCAGCCCGCGCAGCACGGCGAGCTGCTCCTGGATGCGTTCCCCGAAGCGGACGTACTCCGCCTCAGTAAATCGCTCTTTATCCAGATCTCTTCCCATCACCACCCTCTGTCCGATTTACCAGCATTGACACCTCACCAGCGGATACTGCCGGCATCCTCCAGATAGGCCCCGGTGGGACCCTCGGCGCCGAGCGTCGCCAGCCGTACGGCGATGGCCGCGCCCTGCTCGGCCGTGCGGAACCCGGTGCGCTCGTTGAGGTCGGTGGCGCAGTAGCCGGGGTTGGCCGCGTTCACCTTGATCGGGGTGCCCGCCAGCTCCTTGGCGTAGCAGACGGTGATCATGTTGAGCGCGGTCTTGGAGGAGTTGTACGGCAGATGGTTGAACGCCCCGAACGGGCTCTCCGGGTCGCTCGCCATGGCCAGCGAGCCGAGCTCGCTCGACATGTTCACGATCCGGCCGGCCTCCGACTCGCGCAGCAGCGGCAGCATGGCGTTGGTCACGGTGACGACGCCGAACACGTTGGTCTCGTAGACCTGCCTGACCAGCGCGGCCGTGGTGGCGCTGGGCTGCAGGGGGGCGAAGCCGCCGGTGATCCCGGCGTTGTTGACCAGGACGTCGAGCCGGCCGTACGCGCCGTCGATCCACTTCGCGGCGGCGGCCACGCTGTCCTCGTCGGTCACGTCGATCCGCACGTACGGCTGCCCGAGCCGCTCGGCGGCGGCCCGGCCGCGCTCCTCGTCGCGCGCCCCGACGATCGCGGTGACACCCTGCTCGGCCAGCAGCCGCGCGATCTCGTAGCCGATGCCCTTGTTGGCGCCCGTGATGAGCGCGATCTTCGTCATGCCTCCACGTTCGCCGAGGTCAACGCGGTTCGGGAGAGACCTGGAGAGGCTGGGATCGGCAGTACCACCCACGCGATGCCTCCGTCGCCGAGGATGGAGGCATGAACCGCGACGAACTCGCCACATTCCTCCGTGCCAGGCGCGCCCGGGTCACCCCGGCGGACATGGGCCTGCCGGGCGGCGGGAGCCGCCGCACGCCCGGCCTGCGCAGGCAGGAGGTCGCGCAGCTCGCGGGCATGTCGATCGACTACTACATCCGGCTGGAGCAGGGGCGCGGCCCGCACCCGTCGCGGCAGGTGCTGAACGCGCTGGCCAGGGCGCTCATGCTGAGCCAGGACGAGCGCACGCACCTGTTCCAGCTCGCGGGCCAGCCGCTGGACCCGCCGCGGATCAGGGAGGACGTGCCCGGGAGCCTGCTGCACCTGATCGCGTACCTGGAGGAGGTGCCGGCGTACGTCCTGGACGCCCGCTACGACCTGCGCGCCTGGAACCCCATGGCCGCCGCCATCATGGGAGACCTGGACACCCTGCCGCCCGAGCGGCGCAACGTCATCCGCTGGGTCTTCATGTCCCCCGACATCGCCGATTTCTTCGACCACGACGAGAAGGGCCGCTTCGCCCGCGCCTCCGTGGCCGACCTGCGGATCGCCGCCGGCCGCTATCCCGAGGACCGCGCCCTCCAGGCGCTGGTGACGGAGATGCTCGCGCTCAGCCCCCAGTTCGCCGAGCTGTGGGCCAGGCACGAGGTCGAGGTGCGCAGGGAGCAGCGCAAGCGGATCAATCACCCGGTGGTCGGCCCGATCGACACGATCTGCCAGGTCATGCCGGTGCCCGACCGCGATGACCTGCGCCTTGTGCTCTACACCACCGAACCGGGCTCACCCTCGCACCAGGCCTTGCGCGAGCTGCGGCAGTTGACCCTAAGCTCATGAGATGAAAGCGGTTGCCTTTGACATCTTCGGTGGCGAGCTCGACGTCCGCGAGCTGCCAGACCCGTCTCCCGCCCCGCACGGAGCGGTGATCAGAGTCGAGGCGACGGGATTGTGCCGGTCCGACTGGCACGGCTGGCAAGGACACGATCCCGACATCAAGATCCTGCCCCACGTTCCGGGCCACGAGCTGGCGGGCGTGGTGGAGGCGGTCGGCCCCGACGTGCGGGGCTGGGCGCCCGGGGCGCGCGTGACCGTCCCGTTCATCTGCGCCTGCGGCACCTGCCCGTCCTGCGCCACCGGCGAGCAGCAGGTCTGCGAGCGGCAGACGCAGCCGGGCTTCACCCACTGGGGCTCGTTCGCCGAGTACGTCGCCATCGACCACGCCGACGTCAACCTGGTCGCCGTCCCCGAGGACATGGCCTACGCCACCGCGGCCGGTCTCGGCTGCCGCTTCGCCACCGCCTTCCGCGCCGTGGCCCAGGTGGGCCAGGTGCGCCCGGGGGAATGGGTGGCCGTGCACGGGTGCGGCGGCGTGGGCCTGTCCGCCGTGATGATCGCGACGGCCGCCGGGGCGCGGGTCGTGGCCGTGGACATCAGCACCGACGCCCTGCACCTGGCCGAGCGGGCCGGGGCCACGCACTTCGTCAACGGCTCCGCTGGCGACGCGGCGGCCCAGGTCAGGGAGCTGACCAGGGGCGGCGCGCACGTGTCGATCGACGCGCTGGGCAGCCCGCAGACGTGCGCCGCCGCCATCGAGAGCCTGCGCCGCCGGGGCCGGCACGTCCAGGTGGGGCTGCTGCCGGGCGGTCCGACGCCGGTGCCGATGGACCGGGTGATCGGCCACGAGCTGCGGCTGCTGGGCAGCCACGGCATGGCCGCGCACGCCTACCCGCCGATGCTGGAGATGATCAGGGCCGGGATCCTGCACCCCGACCAGCTCGTCACCCGCACGATCGGGCTCGCGGACACGGGCAAGGCGCTGGCCTCGATCGGCTCGGTGCCGGGCGTCACGATCATCACTCCTCGATCTGCACCCGGAGCGTTCTGAGCACCAGCGCCAGCATGCCGTAGTGGGCCACCAGCATGACCAGCTCGATCCTGCCTGCCTCGTCGTAGCGGTCGCACAGGGCCGCCCACGTCGCGTCGGTGAGGTCGCCGGCGTAGTGGAGGTCGTCGGCCACCTGGAGCACGAGCTGGTCCTCGACCGACCAGAGGGCGTCCGGGTGGCGCACCGACTCGATCTCCTGGCCGGTGAGCCCAGCCTCGCGGGCGATGCGGGCGTGCTGGGCCCACTCGTAGGCGCTGTCGCTGTGATAGGCGGTGCGCAGGATGGCCAGCTCCCGGTCCCGGGCGGGCAGCGTGCCGTTCAGCAGCGCGCCACCGAAGCGCAGCCATGCCCGGTACAGGTCGGGGTGGCGGGCGAGGGTGGCGAACACGTTGTACGGATGGGCCTTCGTGAAGTCGTCCCACTCTTCGGGGGGAAGTGGCCGCACGCGGGGGTTCATGGTCGTCAGCATCCCTCACAAAACCGGGCGCTTGATAGGGCACATCGACATCAGCCGAATTCTGCACGTTATTTGCCGCATATCTAGAAGGACTTTTCACAATTGGGTCAATACGGCAGGATAAGGGGGCCCGCAGACGTTGCAAGCCTGGTCGACCGCAAGGACGCATGGTGATTCGAACGTTGCTCGCAGAGGACATGCACCTGGTACGAGGGGCGCTCGTGGCGCTGCTGGCCTATGAGGACGACATCGAGGTCGTGGCCGAGGTGGAGCGGGGAGACCGCATCCTCGCCGCGGCCAGCGCCTGCCGTCCCGACGTGGCGGTGATCGACATCGCCCTCCCCGGCAAGGACGGGCTCGCCGCCGCCGGCGAGCTGCACAAGGAGTTACCCGGGTGCGGGGTGCTCATCCTGACCGGCGTCGGCACGCCCGGGCTGCTCAAGCGGGCGCTCGACGTGCACGTGCGCGGGTTCATGGCCAAGGACGCGCCGCCCGGCCGGCTGGCGGACGGGATCCGCAGGGTCGCCGACGGCGAGCGGGTCATCGACTCGGAGCTGGCGATCGCGGCCATGCGACCGGCCGACGCGCCGCTGACGCCGCGCGAGCTGGACGTGATCGGCGCCGCGGCGGACGGGGCGTCGATCGGGGAGATCGCGGCCTCGCTCTACCTGGCCGAGGGCACGGTGCGGAACTACCTGTCCAGGACCGCGGCCAAGCTGGGGGCGCGCAGCCGGATCGACGCCGTCCGCATCGCCAGGGAGTCAGGCTGGATCTGAGCCCGTGTGGGCCGCCAGGAAGGCCAGCACGTCGGCGGCCCGCCCGACGGACCTGCTGACCGCCCGCGCGCCGTGGCCCACGTCCGGCTCGTACCTGAGCAGGACCGGCCGGTCCCCGCCCGTCGCCCACTGCAGGGCGGCGCACATCTTGCGGGCGTGCATCGGGTCCACGCGCGTGTCGGCCGCCGAGACGGTGAACAGCGTCGCCGGGTAGTCCGTGCCCTTGCCGACGTGGTGGTAGGGCGAGTAGCCGAGCAGCCAGCCGAGGTGCTCGGGGTCCTCGGGGTCGCCGTACTCGCCGGTCCAGGACGGGCCCAGGCCGCTGAGGTGGAAGCGGGCCATGTCGAGCAGCCCCGCCGAGCACACCGCGGCGGCGAACAGGTCGGGCCGCTGGGTGACGGCGGCGCCGACGAGCAGGCCGCCGTTCGACTCGCCCCAGATGCCGAGCCGGTCCGGTGTAGTCCAGCCGTCGGCGATCAGCTTCTCGGCGGCGGCCACGAAGTCGTCGAACACGTTCTGCTTGCGCTCCAGCATGCCGTCCCGGTGCCACGCCTCCCCCTCCTCGCCGCCGCCGCGCAGGTTCGCGATGGCCAGCACGCCGCCCGCCTCGACCCAGGCCAGGGAGTCGGCGGCGTAGCCGGGCATGAGGGGGATGCCGAAGCCGCCGTACCCGCTGAGGATCGTCGGGCGCGGGCCGCCGTCCGAGGGGCGGGCCACGACGACCATGCGCACGGGGGTGCCGTCGGCGGAGGCGTACTCGATGTGCCGGCTGCTCACGGCGGGCAGCGTGACGCGGCCGGGCGCGGCGGCCCAGAGCGTGGCGGCCTCGGTCCGGGCGTCGTAGCGCCAGATCTCGGCGGGGGTGACCGCGTCGGTGTAGGCGAACCACGCCTCGTGACCGCCCTCCGGACGCGAGGTGAGCGAGGCGACCGTGCCGCTGCCGGGCAGCGGGACGGTGCCCAGCCGCTCGCCGGTACGGGAGTGGTGCACGGCGATCTCGCCGACCGCGTGCCGCGTCCTCGACACGAGCAGCCGATCCCCGTCGAGCACCGTGAACGCGCCCAGCACCGCCTCCCGGTCCTCCGGGACGAGCTCGCGCCACACGCCGGGCTCCCCGGGGTCGGCGACGCAGAGCCGGCGCCGGGGCGCGTCGCGATCCGTGAGGAGGTACAGGCGGCCGTCGCAGGCCACCGCCCCGGCCGTCCGGGCATGCGACCCGTCCTGTACGGGGCGGAGCCTCGGGACCGCCGGATCCCCCTTGGACAGGTCGGCCAGCCAGAGCGAGCCGCCCGACGCGGTGCCCGCGGAGACCGTCAGCCACCGGCCGTCGGGGCTGATCTGCACGCCGTACGAGACCGGGCCCCTGGTGAAGACCGGGATGTCGTCACCCCGCACGCCCACCCGGTGCAGCAGCACGCCCTGGCGGAAGCGCACGTAGTAGAACGCCTCGCCGCCCGGCAGCCAGGCGACCGCCGAATAACGGCAGCCGCCGATGGGTCCGTCGACGACGGCCCCCGAGCCGACCTCCCGCACGTACAGGTCCGCCCGCTCGTCCCCGCTCCGCGAGATCTGGTACGCCAGGCGCCGGCCCTCCAGGTCGGGCTGCCAGTCGTCCAGCGTCGTCAGCCCCGTGGGGTCCAGCTCCATGGGGTCCAGCACGACGCGGTCGTCGCAGCAGAGCACCGGGTGCTCCTGGGAGGTGGACTGGCGCAGGTGGAAGCGCCTGCGGCCGCGCCACACCGGCGTGGTCACCAGCCCCGTCTCCCCCAGCTCGGTCAGCCGGGCCAGGAACCGCTCCCGATGGGCCAGCCTGGCGGCGCTGTCGTGCCACAGCCGGTCCTGCGCCGCCAGCCAGGCGCGCGTGCGGGGGTCGGCGGGGTCCTCCAGCCAGCGGTACGGGTCGTCGATCGGGTGGCCGTGGCGGTGGTCGGTGATGGGGAGGCGTTCGGCGGGCGGATAGCTGTCTGGAAATTTCATGACACGGGCTCCGGGTGCCAGTGGCAGGCCAGGTCGGCGTACAGGGGGGATCGCCTGACCAGCTCGTCGTGGGTGCCGAGGGTGATCTGGGGGCCGTCCATGAGCAGGACGCGGCGGGCGCGCAGGGCGGAGGAGAGGCGGTGGGCGACCACGATGAGCGTGCCGCCCCGCCTGGCGAACGCGTCCTCGGCTCTGGCCTCGGCGGCGGGGTCGAGGTGGCAGGTGGCCTCGTCCAGGACGGCGAGGGGGGCGGGGGCGAGGTAGGCGCGGACGAGGGCGATGAGCTGCCGCTGCCCGGCCGACAGGACGCGGGGCTCGACCACCGCCGCGTACCCGCCCAGCCCGGCCACCAGCCCGGTGGCCCCGACCGCTTCGACGGCCGCCTCCACCCGGGCCCGCCCGGCGTCGCGGGCGTGGTAGGCGAGGTTCTCCAGCAGCGTGCCGCGGAACACGTACGCCTCCTGGGGGATCAGCACGCGGGCGGCCGGGTCGAGCCGGCCGGCGGGCACGCCCCCGACCAGCACCTCCCCCTCGCCGGGCCGCAGCAGGCCGCTGACCAGGGCGGCGAGCGTGGACTTGCCCGCGCCGCTGGGACCCACGACCGCCAGGTGGTCGCCCTCGGGAACGGTGAGGTCCAGGCCCTCGACGATGGGGGCCGAGCAGGGACCGTAGGCGAACGTGACGGCGTCGAACCGCACGTCCGAGGTGAGGGGCCGGATGCGCGGGCCGGGCGGCGGGGCGGGCGGGGCCATGGCCAGGATGCGGCCGAGCGAGGCGGCGAGCCGGACGCCGCTGACGCCGAGCCCCTGCACGAGGCCGCCGAGCGCCGGGGCCAGGGACTGGGTGACGTACGCCAGGGTGCCGACGATCACGCCGGGGCCGAGCCCGCTGTCGAGCAGCCAGGGCGTGCCGGCCAGCACGAGGACGACGGGCAGCCAGCCCCCGACGGCGAGCGCGGCGGTGCGGACGGCGGTCACCCCGGCGAGCGCGCGGGCGGCGGCGGCCTGCGCCGCGACCTTCCGGTCCAGCCGCCCGGCCACGCGCTCCCGCAGGCCGCACGCCTCGATGTCGCGCAGCCCGCCCGCCATGTCGGTCATCGCCTCGGCGAGGTGCTCGTCGGCCACGAGGAAGGCGCGCTGCCGCCGGCCCAGCGCGGGCAGCGACGCCAGGAACAGCCCGAGCCCGGCCAGGAACGGCGGCAGCACCAGCACGATCGTCTCCGGGGCCAGCGTCAGCAGGCCCAGCACGACGCTGACCAGCGTGAACACGAAACCGCGCACGGTGGTCACCACCGCCGCGAACGCGTCCCTGGCCAGCTCGACCTGCAGCCCGGCCCTGGCCACGGCGGCGCTGTCCCGGCCTGCGCCCGGCTCCTGGCGCAGGGCCCCTTCGACGACGTGCGCGAGGAGGTCGTCCCTGAACGGCTCCGCGACCGCAGCCACGGCCAGCACGACCTGCCGCGCGGCCACCGCCCCGGCCAGCCACGTGAGGCCGAGCGCCGCCAGCCAGCCGAGCCCGACCAGCGGCTCGGCTGGGGCGAACCCGTCCTCGATGGCGCGGGCGACGGCGTGCCCGATGAGGAACGCGGGCGCCGCCTCCACCACCGACCAGAGCCCCAGCCTGACGAGCTGCCCCGGCTCCCGCCGCAACGCCCGCCAGAACATCGCTCGTCCGCCCTCCGGCGCGTTCATGTCGCGTCCCCCTGGAAGACCGCCCGGTAGGCCGGGTCCTGCCACAGCACGTGGTGCGGCCCGCACGCGCGCACGGTCCCGTCCTCCAGCCAGACGACCTGGTCGGCACGGGCGGCGGTGGCGAGCCGGTGGGCCGCGATCAGGCGGGTGCGGCCGTGGTGGTCGGTGGTGAGTGCCCGGCCGACCTGGCGCTCGGTCACGGTGTCGAGGCTGGAGGTGGCGTCGTCGAGCACCAGCAGCCGCTCCCCCTGGGCGAAGGCCCTGGCCAGGCCGATCCGCTGCCGCTCGCCGCCGGACATGGGCGCGTCCCTGAGCGGGGTGGCGTAGCCGAGGGGCAGCCGGCGCACGAACGCGTCCGCGCACGCGGCCCCGGCAGCCTCGGCCACACGGCCGGGCACGGGGTCCGGGGCGATGGCGTCGCCGATCGTCTCGCCGACCAGTACCGGGCGTTCGAAGGCGTACCCGATGGCCCGTCGCAGCTCCTCGCCCGTCAGCTCGTCCAGCGGGACCCCGTCGAGCAGGACGGTCCCGCGCTCGGGGTCGGTCAGCCGGCCCGCCATGGCGGCAAGGAGCGACTTGCCCGCCCCCGACCGCCCCACCACGGCGGTCACCGAGCCGCCGGGGAGCGTGAGGTCGCCGACGGCCAGGCCGTTCGCGGCGACGTCCCGGAACTCGACCGTCCCGGGTCCGGGCGGGAGCGTGCGAGTGCCGTGCGCGACCGGCGTCAGGTCGAGGACCGCGGACACGCGCTCGGCGGCGGCGCGCGCCCTGGCCAGGCCGCTGACGTGGCCGAGCGCCGTGCTGAGCGCCGCCCCGAACACGGCGTAGCGGGCGGCCGCGTACAGCTCGCCGATCGTGAGGTCGCCGGCGGCGAGCATGAAACCGCCCACGGCCAGCACGGCGACCTCCAGCAGCGGCACGACCAGGCCCGAGCGCACGGCGGCCGAGGCGTTGGCCCGCCACAGCTCCATCCCGTGCGCGCGCAGCCCCGGCAGCGGCGCCAGCACGCGTCCCGCCTCCTGCGCGGCGGTGCCGGCGGCGGCGATCGTGCGCGCGCCGTCCATGGCGTCCACGAGGCGGGCGGCGATCTCGCCCTGCACCTCCTGGTAGCCGCCGGCGATGGCGGTCGTCGTGCGCAGGAAGCCCCGCAGGACCAGGACGATGAGGACGATGCCCGCCCCGAGCGTCAGCGTCAGGACGGGGGCGATGAGGGTGAGGGCGACCAGCGCGCCCGCCGTGGGCACGAGCAGCGCGAGCGCGCTGGTCACCGTCTCCGGCGCGCGGCCGACCTCCTCGGCGTTCAGGCCGGCTCGGGTGACGAGCTCGCCTTCGGGGAAGCGGCGGGTGGCCGCGGGCCCGGTGCCGAGCACGTGCCGCAGCAGGCCGGAGCGGAGCGTGGCGGCGGCGTGGGCGCCGCTGGCGCCGCGCGCCCAGACGCCGAGGCTCTCGCAGAGCATGACGGCGGCGACCGCGCAGGCGCAGAGGGCGAGCCAGGGGGTGCCGCCCGCCTGGCGGGCGACGAGGGCGTCGACGGTGCGGCCGATGAGGTACGGGATGGCCAGCTCGCCGGCCGCCCCCATGATCGCCGTGACGGCCAGCACGGCGGGCCAGGGGCCCCCGCGCCGTACCGCGCCGATCACGAGCCGGTCACCTGCCCGCACGCCGCGCCCTCCTCCGTAGCTGGGAGTGGTCCCGCGCCATCCCGGACGG
>NZ_JBQQCB010000122.1:0-30626 GCF_052246675.1 Nonomuraea sp. KM90
GCTCACCCGCCCGCTCCGGCCCGGCCGCCGTCACCGGCCGCTGACTCGCCTCTCCGTGCCGGCCATCGGTCCGTCCGTTTGGCGCGGTCCCCAATCCGGCCCCAACCGGGCCCGGACTGGGTGGCCGGGGGTGGTGGAGCTGATCGGCCCTGTGCGGAGCACCTGCGGATGCGTGCCCCGGGTGACGGGCGAGTCCCATGCCGGGGAGGTTTTCACATGTATGTGATCTTTGGGACATTCGTGTGACACGCGGTGCTTCGAATGTGGTCTGGCTCCCTCAACCCTGGAGATCGCCGTGACGCCCGCACCCCCCTCTGACGCCGAGCTCAACACCATGATCAGGACCCGGCTGGCCATGCTGGGCATAGACCTCGACCAGCTCCCCGCCGGTACGGCGGCCGATCCCGAGACGGGTGCGCCGGGTCGCGACACCGCGCTCGCCTCCCTGCGTTCGTTCATGCGCGGCACGGTCACGCCGCTCGCCGCCTACCGACTCCCCCCGCCCGAGGGGACCGGCGCACCGGCCGACCCGGCGCTGTCCCAGCAGCGCGCTCCGATGATGTACCCGTCCATCAGCGTGGAGTGGCGCAAGTGAGCCCCCGCAGGCACCAGCACCCCCACCCCCTCCCGCTCGACCATCCCCTCCCGATCGACGCCGACGGCCCGCAGCCGCTCGACCGTACGGTGGACCGGCGCGCGTTCCTGGCCAGGGCGGCGGCGGTGAGTGCGGCGGCCGGCATCGCCGCGACCCTCCCGGCATCCGCGGCGGCCGCGGGGTCCGCGGGGTCCGCCGCGGATGGGTCAGCGGCCTCCACCGGGGCAGGCGGTCTCGTCGGGCCGGCCGGCGCGCCGGCGGGGCTTGCCGGGAAGGATCAGCCCGGCCTGGACGTGGCGAACGCCTATGCCAAACCGCGGCCGGCGGCCATGGCCGACCCCACCGAGCTCACCCTCGCCGAAGCCGCGTGGATGATCCGCAACCGCCAGATCACCCCGTTGGAGCTGGTCGAGGCCTACCTGGCCAGGATCGGCGCGTTCGAGACGACGTACCAGGCCTTCAACACCGTGCTCGCCGACGCCGCCCGCGAGGCGGCCAGGGCGGCGGGCCGGCGGCAGCGGCGCGGCCCGCTGCACGGGATGCCGCTCGCGATCAAGGACAACTACTACACGCAGGGCGTGCCCACCACGGCGAACTCGTTCCTGTTCAAGGACTTCGTGCCGGCCTTCGACGCGACGGCCGTGGCGTCGCTCAAGGCCGCGGGGGCGATCGTGCTGGGCAAGACCCAGATGGGCCCGCTCGCCACCACCCGTGCCACGACCCCGGCCGGCGTGATCACCACGGTCAACGCGTGGACGCCCACCGACCCGGGCGTCAACCCCGGTGGCTCCTCCACCGGTACGGCGACCGCCGTGGCGGCACGGCTGGCCGCCGCCGGCACCGGTACGCAGACCGGCGGCTCCATCACCGCCCCGTCCAACGCGCAGAACCTCACCGGGCTCAAGCCGACCATGGGCCGGGTGTCGTTGTACGGGATCATCCCGCTCAGCTACACGCGCGACCATCCGGGCCCGCTCGCCCGCGACGCCAAGGACGCGGCCATCATGCTCACGGCGATGGCCGGCGAGGACCCGGCCGACCCGCGCACCCAGGGCCTGCCCAAGGTGCCCGACCTGATCGGCGCCGCCACCCCCGTACACGTGGGCGGCCGGCTCCGGCTGCGCTGGAACACCCGCATCGGGGTGCTGCCCGGCTACTCCGACGGCACCTCCGAGACCGCCGCCGCGCGCCGCGCCTTCCTGTCGGCCATGGCGGCGATCCGCGGGGTGACGCTCGTCGAGGTGCCGTTCCCCGACGAGTGGGACCTGCTGACCGGCAGCGAGTTCAACAACGTCCGCCTGCCGGAGCGCAGCGAGCCGTTCATGCCGTACCTGCGGTCCGATCTGCGGGGTTTCGGGGTGTCGGTGATCGGCTGGCTCCAGGGGGCGCTGATGGGGGCCAACGAGTACGTCACGGGGCAGCGGGCCAAGCTGTTGCTGCTGGAGCGGGTGCTGGACCAGGTGTTCGACCGGTGCGACGTGGTGGTGCAGACCTCGCCGACGCCGTTCGACGCGATCGGGCTGCCGGAGATCGGGTTTCCGATCGGGTTCACCTCGGCGGGCGAGCCCATCGGCACCATCCTCGGCGGCCTGCCGTACGGGGAGGACCGGCTGCTGTCGGTCGTCGCCGCCTACCAGGCCGTCTCGGACTGGCACTGGCGCCGCCCCGCCGACCCGCCGGCCGCCCAGCTCCGCACTCCGGCCGGCCGCGGCCGGATCTCGGCGGAGGAGGCCGCCGAACAGTCCCAGTGACCGCGACTACCGGGGGAGGCCGTCGCTGAGCAGGGCACCGCGGCGGCCGACCCCCGCCCTGTCGGGGACGAGGCAGCGACAGGCCTCGCGCCACCCACCTGGCCGGGTGGCGCCCCCGACCGGCTTCCCATCGGGGATCTGCCCGGGGACGTGCGGCGACCGGCCTCCCACCGCCCGACCGGTTCCGGACGGCGCCCCCACCGCCCGGCCCGGTCGGGTGGCGCATCGACCGCCCGGGCCGGCCGGATGGTGGCTGGCTCGCGCGGTCGGGAGTCCGCTCGCGCCGTAGGAGAGCCCGCCGCCGTGGGAGAGCCCGCGCGTCACCAGTCCCGGTCGGCGATCAACGTCTCCACGTCCGCCTCCCCGAACCCGTACGCCGACGCCACGAACCAGAAATCCTCGGCGATCACCTCGCGCGCGACGGTCTCGATCTCGCTGCCGGCCGCCACGAAGTCCTCGTCCAGCGCGTTGAACTCCTCCGTCGCCACCGCCGTGAGCGCGTACAGGGCCGCCAGGTCGGCGGGCCGCTCGGCCTCGATCCGCTCGCACAGCCGTAACAGGATCGCCTTGCCCTTGTCCACGACGTGATCGGGGAAATAGCCGTCGGCATACATGCCCCGCAGAAAGGCATGGTCCACTACCTGCTGATTCGTGGGCGGCACCGCGCTGTCCCTTCCCCGTCGACGATCTGGCAGGTCGATCCTGCACCGCGCCACCGACAAAAACCCGATCACGCCCCCGCGTCGAGGCGGATGAAGGTGGCGCCGTCGGAGACCGCCCGCGCGCCGAGTACGTGCCCGTCGCACATCCTCGTCTCCGTCCCCGCCCGGTCGATGACCTTCCACGTCACCGGCTCCGGACACGGCAGGCCCGGCCGGTCGTACTTCCAGGTGCGGCCGCACACCCGGCAGGTGGAGACGCCGGCGCGGGAGTCGAGGGTGTTGCCGTGCTCGGGGCAGACGCTCCACGGCAGGCCGCACGGCTGGGCCTGGGCGGCGGCCACGTCCGCGGCCGCGCGCCGCAGGTCCTCGGCGCCGCGGGCCAGCCAGTTCGCGGCGTGCCGCCCCGCGGCGAGGAGGTCGCGTTCCGGTGATCCGTTGGCGGCGCCGTCGCAGAGCGCCCGGACCTCGGCGGTGAGCGCCTCGGCACGGCTCGCGAGGGCGCGCAGTTGCGCGGGAGTGACGGTCATGAAGGCTCCGTTGAGGCCGATGTGGTCGTGACCGGGGAACCGGTTGCTGATCTGGACCCTACGTCGTGGCCGCCCAGGTCGTACGGACACGACTGAGGGCAATATTCCTCCTTGCCGGAGGTCCCGCCGACACCGTTGGTCCGGTGAGGAGCCGTACCTGTGCCTGACAACGCCCTGGTGCGCCGCCCGCGGCCGGCCCGGCCCGCGCCTGGTCGTGCTGGACGCCCGGCGGTCCCCGGCTCGGCCGCCGCCGTACCATCCGGAGGCCGACGTCCTCGTCCCGCTGGACAGCGTCACCCCCACGCTTGACCTTCCTGTCCTGGGCATCGCCGTCGCGATCTGCCTGTGGCGGCTCTACTCCGACGTGGTGGCGCTCGCGGCCGAGCACCGGCTCGTCCGTACGGGCGGCGCGGAACGGGTGGGGACGGTCGTGGCGGCCTACGCGTACGGGCACGTGCTGTTCGGCAACCGCCTGCACGCCACCGTGAGCTTCCGCGCGGCCTGACCGGGCGCGCAAGGCGAGGTCAGCGGCCGGCGATGACGAGCACGATCAGCACCGCCGCGATCAGCGGCAGCGGCAGGCCGGTGAACGGCGTCGCCAGCACCGCGACCGTGCCCGCCAGGTAGGCGGCCCGCACCCGGGCACGCGGGCGATGCGGCCGCACGTGCACCAGCCACAGGCTGGCCAGGAAGACGGCCACCGGCACGGCGACCGCCGCCCCCGCCCCGAGGGCGCCGACGTGCGCCCGGTTGCTGTCGTAGTCGACGTTCACCGCCAGGCCCGCGCCGATGGCGGCGGCGGAGGAGAAGACGAAGTAGTGGCCGTAACCCCAGGCGAAGGCGGTCTTGCCCGAGGCCAGCAGCCTGTGCGCGGGGCGGGCGAAGTACAGCCACCACATGGCGAAGACGATGACCATGCCGCTGAAGGCCACCGACAGCAGCGCCGCCGTGTTGATCTGCCGCTCCAGCCCGGCCTGGACGGCGACGGTGGCGGCGAGGATGGACTCGCCGAGGACGATGATCGTGAACAGGCCGTAGCGCTCGGCGATGTGATGCGGGTGCCAGGCGGTGGTGCGCACCCGTTCCGCCCAGACGGGCACCGCCAGGTCGGCCACCGCCAGGACGCCGAACGAGACCAGCTCCAGCTCGTCGGGGAGGACCAGCCGCACGACCCAGCCGAGCTGGACCAGGGTGATGCCCAGCGCGTACCGGAGCGCGGGCGATCGCCCTTCGGGATGCCCGTGGGCGGCGCGCAGCCAGAGCGGTACGAGGGCCATGCGCATGACGACGTAGCCGAGGGTGACCAGCCCGAAGTGCCGGTCCTGGAAGGCCGCCGGGACCCCGGCGGCGAGGATGAGCACCCCGGCCATCTGCGCGAAGATCAGCAACCGGTACGCCGCGTCGTCGGTGTCGTAGGCGGAGGCGAACCAGGTGAAGTTCATCCACGCCCACCAGATCGCGAAGAACACCATGGCGTACCCGAGCACGCCGCTGCCCGCGTGCCCCTCCGCCAGCGCGTGGTGGAAGGCCGCGGCCGCCTGCGCCACCGCGACAACGAAGCACAGGTCGGACAGGAGCTCCAGCGGGGTGGCGACGCGGTGGGACTCGCCGGGGTCCCGCCCGGCCATCCTGCGCCACAACGGCCTGCGGCCACCGCCGTCATGCGAATCGGCCATGATCCTCCCTTACCCCCGCCCCGGCCCCCCTGCTCGTCGGTGTCAAAGTGGGAAAAGTAAGTGCAGTTGTCCGGCGGGGTGCTTGACCGGATTCGCCGGCGATCTCCATGAGGTGGCACGGGGACGGTGATTTCACCGATGCCGGACGGGCGGGGAGAGGAGACGATCTGAGGTGGCCGGTCGGGCCCGGCCCGGAAGGAGCTCGCGCCATGACGCCATTCCCCAGCACGGCCGCGGCACTGCTCGCGGTGACGCTGCTGCTCACCCCCGCGGCGGCCGCCGCAAAGGACGGGACGGCCGCCGTCCCGGCCCCGGTCGCGGTGCCCCAGGTCGAGGGGCCGCTGCCGGGAGCCCCGCCGGGTGACCCGGCCTCGCCGGACGTGGCCGAGACCTACCCGTGGCTGGCCACCGACGCCGACCTGGCCTCTCTCGGCTACGTCGAGCAGGAGTTCCACCTGTCGGGGAACGCCGACGCCTACAGCGCGACGGGGCAGCTGCTCGCCTCGGACGTGCCGTACCGGACCCGGGTCCTGGTGCGCCGCCCGGCGAGCCCCGCCAGGTTCAACGGCACCGTCCTGGCCGAATGGCAGAACGTCACCGCCGGATACGACCTGGACGCGTTGTGGAGCACCGAGCAGATCACCCGGGCGGGGTACGCCTGGGTGGGCGTCTCCGCCCAGCGGGTCGGCGTGAACCAGCTACGCCAGTGGAGCCCCGCCAGGTACGGCGACCTCGACGTCACCGGCGGCGGTCAGTTCATGACCGACCAGCTCTCCTACGACATCTTCTCCCAGGCCGCCAAGGCGCTGCGGACACCGCCCGCCGGGGCCGCGCCGCTCGGCCGGCTGCGCCCCCGTACCGTCCTGGCCATCGGCGCCTCGCAGTCCGCCGGCCGGCTCACCGTCTACTACGACGCCGTGCTGCCCCAGATCGAGAGCGTCTTCGATGGCTTCGCGCAGATCGTCGGCAACGCCCCCACCCGGGCCGGCGCCGAGCCGGTCTTCCAGGTGTTGTCCGAGACCGACGTGCGCACCCCCGTGCGGCCCCCCGACACCGAGCGGTTCCGGCGCTGGGAGGTGGCCGGCAGCGCCCATTCCGGCTGGCACGGCTACCGCAGCCGGGTGCCGCTGCTCGCCCGCGACCTCGGCCAGGCCCCCACGTACACGTGCGCCCGCCCGCCGTTCAGCCGCGTCCCGCTGCACCACGTCATAGCCGCCGCCTACGACCACCTGACCCGCTGGGCCGAGCGCGGCGTCGCGCCGCCCACCGCGCCGCCGCTGGAGTTCGCCCCCGACGGCACCAAGGCCCGCGACGAGCTGGGCCTGGCCCGCGGCGGCATCCGGCTCTCGCAGGTCGCGGCGCCCACCGCGCTGAACACCGGCGACAACTCCGGCGAGACCTTCTGCGTGCTCTTCGGCACCCACATCCCCTTCGACCAGGCGCGACTGGACGAGCTGTACCCCTCCCACGGCCGCTACGTCGCCGCCGTGGCCCGCGCCGACGCCCACAACCTCAAGGCGGGCTACCTGCTCCCGGCCGACGCCAGGCAGAACCTCCTCGACGCCGCCCGCCCCGGATCATGACCCCTTAGGAGACGCCGTCGCGCTCGATGGGGCACGTCATGCAGTGCGCGCCCCCTCGGCCCTTGCCGAGCTCGAAGCCCTCGATCTCGATGACCTCCACGCCGTGCTCGCGCAGCTTGCGGTTGGTGAACTGGTTCTTGTGGTAGCCGACGACCACCCCCGGGGCCAGGGCGAAGAAGTTGTTGCCGGAGTCCCACTGCTCGCGGGCCTGCTGGTAGTCGTCGCCGCCGGTCGGGATGACCTCCAGCCGGCTCAGGCCGAGCGCCTCCTCCAGGGCGGTGACGAAGCCGGCGTCGCGGTGCACCTCCAGCGTGCCCGGCTTGTCGCCGGGGCGCAGCGAGTAGGTGGTGGCGGTCTCCAGGAACGGCGGGTAGGCGGTGGCCTTGTCGACGTCGAGCAGGGTGAACACGGTGTCGAGGTGCATGTACGAGCGGCGCTTCGGGATGTTGACGGCGATCACCCGCTCGGCGGCGCCGGCGGCGAACAACGACAGCGCGACGTGCTCGACCGTGCGGGCGTTGGTGCGCTCGGACAGGCCGATGGCGACCGTCCTGTTGCCGATGGGCATCATGTCGCCGCCCTCCATGGCGGCGGTGCCGTAGTCCTCCTCGTCGAAGCGCGCGTCCTCCCCGGCGGCGGGGTACCAGAAGGCGAAGTCCTCGTAGGCGAACATCGGGTGGTGGTGGTAGATCGTGGACTGGTTCATGGTCTCCAGCAGGCGGGCATGGAAGAACATCGGGTTGAGCGAGACCCCGCCGTACAGCCAGGCCGACGGGTCACGCTGGTAGAGGGTGTTGGGCAGCGGCGGCAGGATGAAGTCGCCGGGCGTGGCCGAGGCGGCGACCAGGGACCTGTCGTCCAGGGCGGCGATGCCGTACTCCCGCTTGCTGAGCCCGCCGATGAGGTGGGTGGCGAGCTTGTCGCCGCTCCAGCCGGAGAGCGTCTCGCGTACGGTGTCGACCAGGGCGGGCCCCACGGTCAGGTGGGTGACCGCCTGCTCGACCGCGTGCTGCCTGGCCGCGAAGCCGGAGTCCAGCGCCTCGGCCAGCAACTGCTGGTGGTGGAAGACCTCGATGCCGCGCTCGCGCATCATGGCCACGAACGCGTCGTGCTCGCGTTGCGCCTGCTCGACCCAGAGGATGTCGTCGAACAGCAGCCGGTCGTTGTTGTCGGGTGTGAGCCGCTTCATGCTCAGCTCGGGCCGGTGCACGATGACCTTGCGCAGTGTGCCGACCTCGGAGTGCACGCCGTACGACATGGAAGCCTCCTAGATGGTGATGAACCCGGTGACCAGGCCGATGACGCCGAGGACGGCGCCCACGGCGACCACGGCGAACAGGACGAGCTCGGCGGGGGAGAAGACGCGCCTGCCGTGCTCGCGGCGGGTCAGCGCGAACAGGATCGTGCCGGGGGCGTAGATGACGCACGACAGCAGCAGGAACTCCAGCCCGGCGGCGAAGATGAGGAACGCCGTGTAGATCACGGCCAGCGTGGCCACCAGGATCTGCCTGCCGGTGCCGCCGAGCCTGAGCGCGTACCCGGCGGCCAGCAGATAGGGCACCAGCGACAGCGCGCTGGTCAGCTTGAGCGTGAAGGAGAAGGCGTCGTCGGAGAACAGCGTGATCGCCAGCACGGCGGTGATGAGCGCGCTGGTCATCACCAGGGCGGCCACCGGGGTGCCGTGCCGGTTCTCGCGCCGCAGGAAGGCCGGCATGTCGTCGTCCTTGGCCGCCACGAACAGCACCTCGGCCGCCATCAGCGTCCAGGCCAGGTACGCGCCCAGCACCGAGACGATGAGCCCGACGCTGATCAGCACGGCCCCCCAGGTGCCGACGACGGATTCGAGCACCCCGGCCATGGACGGCTGGCGCAGCCCCTCCATGCGGGCCTTGGGCAGGGCGGCGTACGACAGGAGCGTGACCGAGGCGAACAGCGCCAGCACGCCCAGGAAGCCGAGCACGGTCGCCCGGCCGACGTCCTCGCGCCGGCGCGCGTACCGGGAGTAGACGCTGGCCCCCTCGACGCCGAGGAACACGAACACCGTCACCAGCATCGTGGCCTTGACCTGGTCGAACAGCCGCCCGTCGCCCCACAGGTTCGCGGTGAAGACGCCGGACCGGAAGGCGACGGCGAGGATCACCACGAACAGCAGGATCGGCAGGACCTTGGCCACGGTCACGATCTTGTTGATCGCGGCGGCCTCCTTGACCCCCCGCATGATCATGAGGTGGAAGGCCCACACGCACACCATGGACACCAGGACCGCCAGGAGCGTGTTCCCCTCGCCGAAACCGGGGATGACGGCCCCCAGCGTGGACTTGATCAGCACCCAGTACGAGACGTTGCCGACGCAGGCGCTGGCCCAGTAGCCGAAGGCGGAGAAGAAGCCGGGGAACTCGCCGAACCCGGCCTTGGCGTAGGCGTAGACGCCGGCGTTCAGGTCCGGCTTGCGCACGGCGAGCGTCTGGAAGACGAGGGCGAGCATCAGCATGCCGGCCCCCGCGACCACCCAGGCGACGACCGCGCCGAACACGCCGGTGGCCTGGGCGAAGTTGCGCGGCAGGGAGAACACGCCGGCGCCGACCATCGAGCCGACGACCATGGCCGTCAGGGTCGGCAGTGACAATCCCTGGGCGGCCTGCCTGGTGTCAGTGGTGCTGCTCATGGGTGACCTCCGACGCGGCGACCCGCTCGATCCTGAAACCGGTGAACCCGTACAGCACGCTCAGCAGCGGGCTGAAGATGTTGAAGAAGCAGAACGGCAGGTAGGCCAGCGTGGAGACGCCGAGCACCGCGCTCATGAAGGCGCCGCAGGAGTTCCACGGCACCAGGGGCGAGGTCACCGTGCCGCTGTCGGCGGTCAGTCGCGACAGGTTGGCCGGCGCCAGGCCGCGCCGGGCGAACTCGGCCCGGTAGACGCGCGCCGGCAGCACCAGCGCGATGTACTGGTCACCGGCGATGACGTTGAGCCCGAACGCCGACGCGAACACCGTCAGGAACAGCCGTCCGGTGCCCCTGGCCGAGCGCACCATCGGCGCGATGAGCCGGTTGATCAGCCCGAACTCCTCCAGAACGGTGCCGAACGTGACCGCGCCGATGATCAGCCACAGCGTCGTCAGCATGCTCTCCATGCCGCCGCGCGACAGCAGCGCGTCGACGTCGGCGATGCCGGTGTTCTTGTCGAACCCGGTGGCCATGGCCTGCCATACCGCCTTGACTCCGCCCAGGACGCCGCCCTGGCCCGCGAATTCGGCCACCACCGCGGGCTGCGTGAACGGGCCGAGTAGGCCCGCGAAGAGGGTCGAGGCCACCAGGGCCAGCGTGGCGGGGGTCTTGCGGATCGACAGCACCACCAGCAGCAGCGGCAGCAGGTTCAGCGGGGTGATCCAGAAGATGTCGCCCAGCGCCTTGAGGTCGACGGCGGTCTCGCCCTCCTGCGCCGGCGACGGTCCACGGCCGAGGCCGAGCAGCAGGAACAGCACGAACCCGAGCACGAAGGCGGGCACCGAGGTCCACGCCTGCCGCTTGATGTGCTGGTAGAGGTCCACCTTGACGAGCTGGGCGGTCAGCACGGTGGTCTCCGACAGCGGGGACAGCTTGTCGCCCAGGTAGGCGCCGGAGATCACGGCACCCGCCGTGATGGCCGGCGAGACGCCGAGCATGATGGCAATGCCGACCAGCCCCACCCCGATGGTGCCCGCGGTGGTCCACGAGCTGCCGATCGACATCGCGATGAGGCCGCAGATCAGCGCGGAGGCCGCGTAGTACCAGCCCGGCGAGAGGACCTGGATGCCGTAGTAGACCAGGGTGGGAATGGTGCCCGACATGTTCCAGACGCCGATGAGGGCGCCGACCGCCAGCAGGATGAACATCGCGCTGGTGATCGAGGACAGGGCGCGCTGCCCGCTGGCCTGGACGTCCTCCCAGGGATGACCGTTCTTCAGCACCACCAGGGCGGCCACCAGCGCGCACAGCACCAGCGCGACCTGGATCGGCCCGTTCAGCGCGTCCAACCCGAACAGCGCCAGCGCGCCGCCGATCAGCACGACCAGGGTGGCCATCGGGATCAGCGCATCGATCAGCGACGGCTCGCGTCTGCGGTCGTTCGCCATGATCTCTCACCAGTCGGAGTGGCACGCAGCCCGGCTACCTGCGATTACTCCACCATTCCCCCATGAGGCAGGCGAACGTGCGACGAACCTATGGCTTTGCCGATATCGCCGCAAGAATGCTTTTACCGTCCCCCGCGGAGTTCCTGCGGCAGGTGGTACGGCTGCGCCTCAGGCGGCGGCAGTTGGGGCGCATTTGACGCCGTGACGGGATGGCCCTGCCCCCCACCGGGGCAGCCCGACCCTTGACTGCCAGGCGACGGCCGGCCCCAGGGACGGCGTCGCGAACAAGCAGGAACCGGGGGTACCCGCAATGCGGACAACCATCATCAGCTCAGCCCTCGCCGCCGCCGTGGGCGTCACGGCCCTGTTCGGCGTGTCGGCCGGCGCCGCGCAGGCCGACACGCGGGTCCAGACGCAGGTGACCCAGTCCATACCGGTGCCGGATGACGACGACGACTGACAGACGCGGGCTGAGGCCCGGGAGCGGCGGCGGCCCGCGGGCTGCCGCTTCTGGATCATGAAGATTCGGGCCTTACCGGGCGGACCGAGTCGCGGACGACGATGTGGGTGCCGAGCATGACGTGCTGGGCCGGGTTGCCTGACCTGCCGCGTTCGAGGGCCAGGCGTACGGCGGTGCGGCCCAGCTCCTCGTGCGGCACGTGCACGGTGGTGAGGTCGATGTCGGCCGAGGGCGGCAGGTCGTCGAAGCCGACCATGGAGACGTCGTCGGGCACGCGCAGCCCGTGCTCGCGCAGCGCCTGGCGGGCGCCGGCGGCGATGAGGTCGTTGCCGGCGAAGACGGCGGTGAAGTCGCGGGGGCCGGCCGCGAGGCGCTCGCGGATCATGCGGTGGCCCTCGTCGCGCTCCATCGTGCCCTCGACCTCCAGGCCGGGGTCGTGGGACACGTGGAAGTCGGCCAATGCCCTGCGGTAGCCGGCGATGCGGCTGTCGGGGGTGGTGTAGCCGTCACGGCGGCCGAGGAAGAGGATGCGGCGGTGGCCGGCCGAGAGCACGTGGCTGGTGATGGCGTAGGCGCCGCCGGTGTTGTCGTACTCGACGACGAGGGCGGGCACGTCGGGGCCGAGCGCGGGGCGGCCGCACAGGACGAGCCGCGAGCCGGCCCCTGCCAGGGCGCGGGCGTATTCGGCCATGCGCTCGCGGTAGGCCTCGTCGGCGACGACGTTGCCGACGAGGATCACGCACTCGGCGTGCTCCTGGCGCATGAGCTGGACGGTGGCGAGCTCGCGCTCCGGGTCGCCGCCCGTGGTGCCGACGATGCACAGCTTGCCCTCGAGCGCGGCCTGCGTCTGCACGCCCTGCGCGACGTGGGCGTAGTGGGGCGAGACGACGGAGTTGACCACGATGGCGACGCTGCGGCTGCTCGCCCCGGCCAGGCCGCGGGCGTTGGCGTTGGCCACGTAGTCGAGCTCGCGGACCGCCTTCATCACCTTGCCGCGGGTGGCGGGCGCGCTGGGGTAGGTGCCGGACAGGATCCGGGAGACCGTGGCCACGGACACACCCGCGTGCGCCGCCACGTCGCGGATCGTCGTCGGCCTGGGCCCCTCCTCGCCGGACGCCGGACGCCGGACCATCTCACCTCCACGTGGCGCTGAAACCTGCGCTGAAACTTGCTGGTAAACCGCTTACGCGTGATGGTTCCCGCTGGTCGTCGCGGTGTCAAATCACCGCTCCCACCCCGATGTTAAAACGCTTACAGCAGCTGTTCTAGGATTGCGGTCATGCCACTGAGCCTTCCCGCCCCCGACGTACGACTGTCCGGACACACCGGCTGGACCCGGGCACATTGGGAGGCCATGGCGGATCACCTGCTGGACTCCGTGGTGCCGTACGCGTCGGACGGTTTCGCCCAGTTCCGCCTGCCCGGCAGGGCCAGCAGGTCGGGGCCGGTGAGTGACGGCTTGGAGGGCTTCGCCCGCACGTTCCTGCTCGCGGCCTTCCGGATCGCCGGCGCGGGCGGTCAGGTGCCGCCGGAGCTGCTGGAGCGGTACGCGAGCGGCCTGGCCGCCGGGACCGACCCGGCGCACCCGTACGCCTGGCCGGCCCTGGCCGACATGTCGCAGCAGCTCGTCGAGGCCGCCTCGGTGGCGCTGGCGCTGCACGAGACCCGCCCGTGGCTGTTCGACCGGCTGCCGCCCGCCGTGCGGGAGCGGGTGGTGGAGTGGCTGGCCGGGTTCGTCGGGCGGCGCACGCCGGACAACAACTGGGTGCTGTTCCGGGTGATCGTCGAACAGTTCCTGGCCGAGGTGGGCGGGCCGTACTCGCCCGGGGAGATCGCCGGCGGGCTGGAGCGGATCGAGGAGTGGTACGCCGGTGACGGCTGGTACTCCGACGGCAAGGGGAAGAACTTCGACTACTACTGCGGCTGGGCCCTGCACCTCTACCCGTCGCTGTGGGCGCGGATGTCCGGCGACATCGTCCGGCAGGAGCTCTACGCGGCCCGGCTGCACCGATTCCTCGACCAGTACCAGCACTTCTTCGCCGCCGACGGCGGGCCCGTGCACCAGGGGCGCTCGCTGACCTACCGGTTCGCGACGGTGGCGCCGCTGTGGCTCGGCGCCCTGACCGGGGCCTCCCCGCTCCCGCCCGGCCGGACCCGCCGCATCGCCAGCGGCGTCCTGCGCCACTTCGCCGAGCGGGGCGCGCCGGACGAGCGCGGCCTGCTCACCCTCGGCTGGTACGACCCCTTCCTGCCGGTCACGCAGGACTACTCGGGACCGGCGTCGCCGTACTGGGCCAGCAAGGCGTTCCTCGGCCTGCTCCTGCCGCCGGCCCATCCCGTCTGGACCGAACCCGAGCAGGCGGCCCCGGTGGACCTGGCCGACCAGACCGTGACCATGGCCGCCCCCGGCTGGCTGCTGCACGCCACCCGGGCGGACGGCGTCGTGCGGCTGGTCAACCACGGCAGCGACCGGGACCGCGTCCGGCACCCGGACGGTGTGCCCGACCCGCACTACCTCAAGTACGCCTACACCAGCCACACGGGGCCCGAACTGGGGACCGCCAAGGGCGTGGACAACCACCTGGCCGTCATCGCACCCGACAGGACCCCCTCGCTCCGGCGGCGCATCGAACCCCTGGCCGTCTCGGACCGCTTCGCCGCCTCGGCCTACCAGGACGGCCCCGTCCGCGTGGTGACGGCCTCGGTCGTGGACGGCGCGGCGGAGATCCGGATCCACCGCGTCACCGCCCCCGCCGGCCACCAGGTGCGCGACGGCGGCCACGCCCTGGCCGCCGCACTCCCGCTCGCCCTGAGCGAGGAGGGCGACCTGGCGCTGGCCCGCCGCCCGGACGGGCTCACCACCGCGGTGCGCGCCCTGCACGGCTACACGGGCACCGGCCTGGTCACGGGCGCGGGCACCAACGCCTACGGCCCGCATTCCGCCACCCCCTACGCGATCGCTCAGGCCCACCCGGGAGGCGTCGCCCTGTACGTCACCCTGGTGTGGCTGGCGGGCCCGGGCACGGACCCTCCCGCCCCGGCCGTCCACGTCGAGGGCGACGCCCTGGTCCGGCTGACGCTGCCCAGCGGCGACACGGCCACGGTCCACCTCCACGACACCCCCACTTGTACGTTGAGCAGATAAAGCGCTTACACCGACTCGTCAGCAGTCTTTGGCGGCTCTGATCCTGCTCAAGACGGTCAATTGTCAGGTGATGCGGATGCCGGTATCGGTGAAGTACGCTCGTTCATGGAAGCGTTTTCACCAGTTCCATCCTGCCCGCCCATCGATAGGAGCTCACTCCGTGCCACGGCGACCCGTCGCGGTCTTCGCCCTCGCCCCCTGGGCGTTCGGCGGCGTCTTCCCCGCCGACCTCCTCACCCGGCTGCGGCAGCTGGTCGACATCGACCCGGCGACGACGTTCACCTCGTTCGACGGACCGGCGGCCGCCGCCGCCCTCGCCGAGGCGGAGATCCTGCTCACCGGCTGGGGCTGCCCGCACATCGACGCCGGCGTGCTGGCCGCCGCGCCCCGGCTGCGCGCCGTCGTGCACGCCGCCGGCACCGTCAAGGCCCGCGTTGATCCCGTCGTGTTCGAGCAGGGGATCGTGGTCTCCTCCGCCGCCGAGGCGAACGCCGTCCCGGTGGCCGACTACACCATGGCCATGCTGGTCCTGGGTGCCAAGCAGGCGTTCAGCCGCGCCCGCCGCTATGCCGCCGCCGTCGAGGGCGCGCCGCGTGACTGGCTGCCCGGCGACGGCACCGGGCTGCACGACTGCACCGTCGGCGTCATCGGCGCCTCCCGCATCGGCCGCCACGTCCTGCGCCGGCTGCGGGCGTACGAGGTCGAGGTGCTGCTCCACGACCCCTACGTGAGCGCCGTCGAGGCCGCGCGGCTGGGCGCCGAGCCCGTGGGCATGGACGACCTCTGCCGCCGCGCCGACCTCGTCACCGTGCACGCACCCGCCCTGCCCGAGACCCGCCACCTGCTCGACGCCCGGCGGCTGGACCTCCTGCCCGAGGGCGCGGTGGTCATCAACACCGCCCGCGGCTCCCTGATCGACACCGACGCGCTGGCCCGGTCGTGCGCCACCGGCCGGATCTCCGCCGTCCTCGACGTCACCGACCCCGAGCCGCTGCCGCCGGGCCACCCGCTCTTCGCCCTGCCCAACGTCCTGATCACCCCGCACCTGGCGGGTGCGCAGGGCCGCGAGACGCGGCGGCTGGGCGAGTTCGCCGTCGCCGAGGTGAGCCGGTTCCTCGGCGGCAGGCCCCTGCTCGGGCAGGTGGAGCTGGAGCAGCTCCCGTACATCGCCTGACGCGGGGCACGGCTCCACAGGCACCGGAACCCGGTCCTCGCCCTGTGCGTAGTCATCGGCTCCAGGGGTTCAGACGGCGAAGAGCAGGGCGGAGCTGATCAGGACGACCACGGCGGTCGCGAAGTGGATGCCGAACGCGACCGCCTTCGTCCCGCCGTTGCGCAGCACGATCAGGGTGTCACCCAGCGGGACCAGCGCGACGACCAGCATGAACCACGCTTCGGCGCGCGCTCCGGCGAAGGCCAGCAGGGCCAGGCCGAGCAGGCCGTAGGCGCCGTCGCGCAAGCCCTTGATCGTCAGATAGGCGGGGTCGCCGTGCTCCTTGGCCGGCACGCCGTAGCCCGCGGCGGAGGCGCGCGGCACCAGCAGGAAACGGGCCCCGATGAACAGGATGAACAGGTTGAGGGCGGCGTACTGGGCCGCGCTGCACGGCCTGGCGACCCTCACGCTCGGCGGCCGGATGCCTCGCGAGCAGCACGACCGGCGGCTCGCCCGCCTCCTGGCCCGCTTCACGAAGTGAGCGAGGTGAAGGAGGTCGATGCCCGCCTGAGCGCTCGTTGATCGCTTTCATCCGGGGACGGCTGGATGGTCTGTTCGGACGGGAGTGATCGGTATACCGTCGGGCGGTACTGGCCCTCCTCCGAACAGTCTCCCCGAGCAGCCTCCCCCGTGCAGCCTCCCCGCAAGGAGTCGAAAGCGTGCGATCCCGGTTACTGGCCGCGCTGGCGGCCGCGATGGCCCTCGTGACGACCCTCGTGACGGCCCTCACCCTGCAAGCCCTTCCCGCCGCCGCCCAGGACGACCTGCTGGACCGGCTCAAGGCCATCCCCGGGCTGACGGTGGTGTCGGAGTCCCAGCCGGCCGGCTACCGGTTCTTCGTCCTGACCTTCACCCAGCCGGCCGACCACCGCTACCCGGCCAAGGGGACCTTCCAGCAGCGGCTCACCCTGCTCCACCGCTCCACCGCGGCGCCGGTCGTCCTCTACACCGGCGGGTACGGCCTGCCGGTGAACCCGACGGCCTCGCGCACGGAGCCGACCCAGCTCCTCGACGGCAACCAGGTCTCCGTCGAGCACCGCTTCTTCCGCACCTCCCGCCCGGCCCCGGCCGACTGGGACGACCTGACCGTCTGGCAGGAGGCGACGGACGAGCACCGGATCGTCCAGGCGCTCAAGACGATCTACTCCGGCAAGTGGATCCAGACGGGCGCGAGCAAGGGCGGCATGACCTCGGTCTACCACCGCCGCTTCTACCCCGGCGACGTGGACGGCGTGGTGGCCTACGTCGCCCCCAACGACCCGGTGAACCCCCTGGACCACCAGTACGACCGGTTCTTCGCCCGCGTCGGCCCCGAGTCCTGCCGGACCGCGCTGGAGAACGTGCAGCGCGAGGCGCTCAAGCGGCGCGACCGGATGGTGGCGCTGCTGGAGGCGGACGCCGCGCGCAACGGCTACACCTTCACCAGGACGCTCGGCAGCGCCGACCGGTCGTTCGAGATGACGATCCTCGACACGGCGTGGGCGTTCTGGCAGTACCTCTCCGTGGCCGACTGCCCCTCCGTGCCGCCCACGACCGCCACGGACGCGGAGCTGTACGCCTGGATCGACGGGGTCGCCTTCTTCGGCTTCTACACCGACCAGGGCCTGGACTACTACTTGCCGTACTACTACCAGGCGGCCACCCAGCTCGGCTGGCCCGACCTCGCCTTCCGGCACCTGCGCGGGCTGACCCGATACCGCGGCCTCTACCAGCCCAACTCGGTGCTGCCCGCCGAGCTGCGCTCCCGGCACGACCCGCGGCCGATGCTCGACGTGGACCGCTGGGTGCGTACCCGGTCGGAGCGCATGCTGTTCGTCTACGGCGAGAACGACCCGTGGAGCGCCGAGCGGTTCACCCCGAGCGGACGCGACTCCTACCTGTACGTCGCGCCCGGATCGAACCACGGGGCCAGCATCGCCCGCCTGACCGAGGCGGACCGCGCGGCGGCGACGGCCACGTTGCGGCGCTGGGCGGAGCCGCCGCTGGCGCAGCGGCTCCCCGAGGCGGCGGACCTGCCCGCCGACGACATGCTCACCGATCGCCGGACCCGCTGAGCCGGGCCAGTGCCGAAGCAGGCGTACCCCAGGACTCCAGCCGCGCACGGATCTCCGCGCGGACGGGAAGGGCCAGCGCGTCCCGGTACGCCTGCTCCAGCAGCGCGCCGATCTCCACCCGCCGGCCCGACCCGGCGGAGCGGACCGCCGCCTCGACCATCGCCAGGCTGAGGAGGTTGCGGGAGATCGCCCCGGACGGCCGCGCGCCCGTGCGCAGCGCCGCGACGAACTCCCGCAGCGCCCCGGCGATCTGCTCGTGCCCGCCGGGCGGCACGTCGGCCGCGTCGCCGGCCGCGTCGCCGGGTGCGTCGCCGGGTGCGGAGGTGACGCGCCGCTCGCCGTCCCAGGTCGCGGTGCCGCCGGGGCCGACGGCCCGCCATTCGCCGTTCCAGGACGTCTCCAGCCCGTCGGCGCACCAGCTCCCGGTGAACACGTAACGGGTGCCGTCGTCGAAGAGGAAGCTCGCCGTGGCCGCCGCGTCGCCCCGGTACCAGCTCCAGGCGGGGTTCCAGCTCTCGCACATGACGGAGACCGGCTCCGCCCCGAGCAGGTAGCGGGCCGCGTCGAAGGCGTGGATGGCCATGTCGACCAGGAGCGGCTGGTCCATCTCGTCCCGGAACCCGCCGAACCGCGGGGCCCGGAAGAAGCCGGTGGTGAGCAGGCCGGGCGGGCCGAGCCGGGCGATCCGGCGGCGGTACTCCGCCAGGGCGGCGTAGTAACGGCGGGACTGGCTGATCATCAGCAGCCGCCCGGCCGCCTCGGCGGCCGCGGCCTGGACGAGCGCCTCGGCCAGGGTCGGCGCGGCCGGCTTCTCGCAGAGGACGGGCACGCCGGCGAAGAGCGCCTCGATGCTGACCTCGCTGTGGGCCGCCGGGATCGTGACGTTCACGACGGCGTCCGGCTCGGTGGCCGTGAGCAGGTCGCCGAGCGAGGCGCCCACCTTGGCGTCGCAGCCGGCATCTCGTACGGCCGCCTCCGCCCGCCCGACGTCGAGGTCGGCCACCCCGACCACCTCGACGTCGCCGGCCGCGGTCAGGGTCCGCAGCCAGGCCAGGCCCATCGAGCCCGCCCCCACCTGCACGACGCGGATCGGCCGCCCGGCAACGGTGGAGTCGCTCACTCGGCGTGCTCCTTGTTGCTCATGGCGCCGCGGTAGCCGTGGCCGTTGAAGAAGTCGCCCGTCTCGTAGCGGAGCAGGGTCGGCAGCTCGCGCCGCGACCGGTCGCCGGCCGCCCACTCGGCCGCGTTGGCGATGACCTGGAGCACGTCGGGGTGGTGGTAGACGGGGTAGTCCTGGTCGCCGGGGCTGAAGTAGAAGATCTTACCGTTGCCGCGCCGGAAGGTGCAGCCGCTGCGGAACACCTCGCCGCCGCTGAAGGAGCTGATGAAGATCAGCTCGTCGGGCTCCGGGATGTCGAACTGCTCGCCGTACATCTCCTGGGCGGGGATCACGATGGGGTGCGGGACGCCGCGCGCGATGGGATGGGTCGGGTTGACCGTCCAGACCAGCTCGCGGTCGTTCTCGCTGCGCCAGCGCAGCGTGCACGTGGTGCCCATGAGCCTGGTGAAGATCTTCGACCAGTGGCCGGAGTGCAGCACCACCAGGCCCATGCCGGACAGCACGTGCCGGTGCACCCGCTCGACCACCTCGTCGGACACCTCCCCGTGGGCGGCGTGCCCCCACCAGGTGAGCACGTCGGTGCTCGCGAGCACCTCCTCGGTCAGGCCGTGCTCGGGGTCGTCGAGCGTGGCCGTGGCGACGGTGGCCCGCGCTCCGAGCCGGGCCTCGATGCCCCGCCGGATGGCGTTGTGCATGCCGTCGGGGTAGATCTCGGCCACCTTGGGCTCGACCTGCTCGTGCCGGTTCTCGCCCCACACCGTGACGTGCAGGGGTCGGGTGCTGTTCATGCGGTCTTCCTTTCCGGAGTCATTTGACGGAACCGCTGACGGCGCTGGCCGTACCTCGGGGGTGCTGGTCAGGGTGAGGGCGAAGAGGAAGTCGCTCCACGCCGACAGGAGTCGGTCAGCGGCGGGAGGACGCCGGAGGCGGAGCTGGAGAGGAGGTTGACGGGGAGGCGCGGTCGCGCGTATCAAAGCGCTTAACCGAGCATACTTGTGAAGTATGTTGCGCTCCTCCAACTGTGATGTCAACAACACGTTAAGAGAATTCGTCGAATACGCTGCGCTATAGTCGCAGTGCTTCGCCAGGTCCCCGGGAGGCGGCACCCATGGTCACGATGCGCGACGTCGCCCAGCGGGCAAACGTCTCCATCGCCACGGTCTCCTTCGTCATCAACGGCACCAAGCGCGTCGCGCCGGAGACCCGGGCCCGCATCGAGGCGGCCATCGAGGAGCTCAACTACCGGCGCAACGTCGTCGCCCGCGCGCTGGCCAGCTCGCGCACCCGCATCCTCGCGCTGCTCCACCCCGACCTGGAGTCCCGGGCCAACGCCACGGTGATCCAGTTCGTCATGGGCGCCGCGCACGGCGCCCGCGAGCGCGGCTACGACCTGGTGCTGTGGCCGGTCAACGACGACGAGCAGATGTCCCACCTGCTCGCGGGCGGTCTCGTCGACGGCGCGCTGCTCATGGAGGTGCAGATCCGCGACTCCCGGGTCGAGCGGCTGCTCGCCTCGCGGGTCCCGTTCGCGCTGATCGGCCGGACCGAGGACGACGACCTGCCGTACGTCGACATCGATTTCGCCACCACGATCGACCAGGCGGTCGCCCACCTCCGCTCGTTCGGCCACGAGCGCATCGCGCTGGTCACCCAGGTGACGAAGGGAAACGAGCCCGGCCGGATCAGGCGGGTCGAATCCGCCTACCTCGCCGCGATCGCGCCACTCGGCGGGCCGCCCGCGGTCATCGCGGTGGAGGGCACGTCGGCCGGCGGGCGGGAGGCCGCCCGCGTGCTCGGCGCGGAGTTCCAGGAGGCGACGGCCGTCATCCTGGTCAACGAGGGCGCCTCGGCGGGGCTGGTCAAGGGGGTGCGGGCGCTCGGCCGGTCGATCCCGGACGACCTGTCCGTCATCTCGGCGGCGACCACGCGCGAGCTCGGCGAGATGATCGAGCCGGCCCTGACCGTCATGGCCGCGCCGGCCCCGCGGCTCGGCCGCCTCGCCGCGGACGCGCTGATCGACCAGCTCGAAGGCGTCCAGGACGCGCCCCCGCACCTGCTCATCCCCTGCACGCTCGTGCCGGGCCAGTCGGTCGGCCCCGCGCGCCGCTGACTGTCGGATACGTCCGATTTGTAACCCACTTGGTCCTGTCTCGTGACAGATGACCAGAATGAGGAGACATTTTCTGTTCCCTTCAGCCACTCCATGCTCAACGTTCACTCGCGCGCTCCAATGTGTCCGCGCTAGGGCAAGCCGCCTGATCGGTTGCTCAGAACGTTCGAGAAGGGACTGCACCCGATGCAGCCATTGGCATCACGGAAATCACTGGGTGGCTTACGGAAACGGGGACGGCTCGCCACGGCCGGCGTGCTCGCGGCGTTGCTCGTGAGCAGTCTCGTGACGGCGGCGTACGCCGATCCCGCCCCCGGCGAGCAGGAGCGGGGACGGCCCACCCCGACCCCGACCGGCACCCAGAGCCCGCCGACGCTCACCCCCGCGAGCGGTTCGTACCTCGAGGGGACGGTGAAGGCCGCCGCGGTCCCGACCGCGGCCGGTGACAGCGTCACGAAGCTCGCCATCGACGACACCGCGCTGAACGCCACCCGTACGGTCGGCGTCTCCAGGCTCAGCTTCGACGTCGGCTCCAACTCCACTGAGGCGCAGTACCACAGCTACGTGCTGGTCAACGGCGCCTACAAGAGCGAGATCGGCAACTTCGTCAACCAGCGGGCGACCATCGAGGTCCCGAACGAGCACCTCGTCAAGGGCGAGAACACCGTCGAGATCGTCGTCGGTGCGATCCAGTCGTCGTGCGGCACCAACTACGACGACTTCGTGCTGTCCGACGTGGGCCTCGAACTGCTCGGCGAGGTCGCGGACGGTGAGGACAACCCGTACACGTTCTCGTTCGGTGACGGCAGCTGCGGCACGAACACCTCGCTGCTGAAGCGCGCCACGCTCAAGTTCTTCACCCTGGGCGACCCGCAGGGCACCACGGGCCTGGCCGCGGACGTGGACACCACGACGCTGGCCAACGGCGAGCACGTCCTCAGCGCCACGACCGCGGCCGGCGTGACCGTCAAGAACACCGTGACCGTGAACAACGCCCCGGCCGGGGCGCCGCGGCTGCTCCCGACGGACGGCACGCTGGTGGCCGGCACCAAGCCGGTCTTCGCGACGGTCCCGGCGAGCGGCGAGGGCGGCGTCAAGTCGCTCACCGTGGACGGCGAGAAGCCGGTCACGAAGGCCACGCTGGGCAACGGCGCCGCGATGTTCGCCTTCGACGTGGGCGCGGACTCGGTGGACGACAAGTTCGACAACTTCCTGCTGGTCAACGGCAAGCGCATCGACCTGGGCGGCACCTGGGCGAGCGGGCGCGCGACGGTCGCGGTGCCGGCCAGGTTCCTGGTGCCCGGCGACAACACGATCAAGGTCGTCACCGGGGACTACAAGGAGACCTGCGGCAACAACCGCGACGACTTCGTGATCTCGAACCTCGGCCTCACCCTCGACGGCGCCACCGTGACGGGCCAGGACATCAAGCCGTCGTACGAGATGGGCGACGGCACCTGCGGCAGCAGCCAGACCGCCCTGCGCGAGGCCGAGCTGCGCTACACGATCGACGCCCCGGCGGTGCACGTCGCCGAGACGCTCGGCTCGGGCGAGGCCAAGCTCGGCTTCAACGTGGGCAGCAACTCGATCGAGGCGCGCTACCAGAACTTCGTGCTGGTCAACGGCCAGAAGGTCGTGCTGGACGGCGACTTCGTGAGCAAGCGCGTCGACCTCACGATCCCGAACGAGTTGCTGGTGCCCGGCTGGAACACGATCGACTTCGTGGCCGGCACCTTCCCGACGTCGTGCGGCAACAACCGCGACGACTTCACGATCTCGAACATCACCCTCACCCCGGCCCAGGGCACGGCCACCGGCCAGATGCTCAAGGCGTCGTACGGCATGGGCGACGGCAACTGCGGCGACACGGTGAACCCGCTGACCGAGATAGACCTGGAGTTCCTCGTGGACGCGCCGGCCCGGGGCCTGCGCGCCGACCTCGACACCACGGCCGTCAAGGACGGCAAGCACACCATCGCCGCCACGTCGAGCACGGGCGAGGTCGCCACCCGCCTGCTGCTCACCGACAACTCGGCGCCGAAGGTCGCCAAGAGCGTCCCCGCCGCGGACGAGAAGATCACCGCCTCCGTCGTGCTGGACGTCAAGCTGGAGGACGCCTCCGGCGTCGTGTCCGGGCCGGACGTCAAGCTCGACGGCCGGCCGATCGAGCTGGGCGTCCCGGTGGGCCCCGGGCTCAAGGCGGGCACGCACACCCTGACGGTGACCGGCGCGGACGGGCTCGGGAACGCCACGACCCACGAGATCGTGTTCGAGTCCGCGGGCATCCCGGACGTCCCCGCCGAGCTGACCCCCGCCCTGGGGGCCGTGGACGTCTCGGACCCGGCCACGCTCTCGGCGAAGGTGTCCGAGCCCGACGGCGGCCAGGTGACGGCGACGTTCTCGCAGGCCGAGATCCTGACCCCGAACCAGGCGTACCAGGGCACGGCCAAGTCCCTCCCGACGACCCTGCGGGTCCCGGGGGAGCGGCGGGCCAGGACGGACGCGCTGGAGCCCGCCGACAGCCGGACGCTCGACGCGCCCGCCGGGCAGGACCTCGTCTACCAGCGCTTCGACGTCCAGGTGAAGGGTCACGTGGACGCCCCGGTGCTGCGCTGGGAGGGCGCCGTCGACCCCGAGCGCCTGGCGTCCCTGCGGGTGTGGAACACGAAGTCCAAGGCGTGGGACCTGCTCACCAGCGGCCGCGGCGCCGCCGAGGGCAAGACCGTGCTCACGGCCGTCGTGGACCGCGACTACATCGACGGACAGCAGGTCCACGTCATGGTGACGGGCGAGGACCCGTTCGCCGACGACATCGAGCCGGGTGACCCGAACGGCTTCGCCGACCCCGCCACGTACGACTTCTCGATCGTGCACTTCACCGACACGCAGTACCTCTCCGAGGGCGCGGTCGAGCAGGAGACGGCCGAGGAGCGCGCGGTGTGGGAGTCGGCCTACGCCGGCGTCGTCAACTGGATCAGCGCCAACAAGGACCAGCGCAAGATCTCCTACGTCGCCCACACCGGCGACATCATCGAGAACAACATCCGCAAGCCCGCCGACGAGGCCATGCAGCGGCAGGTCACCGGCGAGTTCGAGGTGTCGTCGAAGCAGCAGCGCGTGCTGGACGACGCGGGCATCCCGAACGGCGTGATCGCCGGCAACCACGACAACCAGTCGGGCACCGAGAACGGGCCGGAGGCGATCTACAACAAGTACTACGGCCCCACCCGCTACCAGGACGTGTCGCAGGGCTGGCAGCACGCCAAGTACGGCGGCCCGTGGAAGGAGGGCGACAACCAGAACCACTACGACCTGTTCTCCGCGGGCGGGCTGGACTTCGTCGTGGTCGGCCTGTCGTACGGGGTGACGCGGGAGGAGGCCGAATGGGCCGACTCCGTCTTCAAGAAGTTCCCCAACCGCAACGGCATCCTGCTCTCGCACGACTACCTCGTGCCGAGCACGAACCCCGACGGGCGCGGCGCCGGTTTCTCCGCCCCCGACGGGTCGATGTTGTACAAGACGGTGGTCGAGAAGAACCCGAACGTCTTCCTCATCCTCGCCGGCCACGAGCACGGCGTGGGGACCAACGTGAAGCCCAAGGTGGGCCAGGTCGGCAACGGTGTCGTCGAGCTGCTGGCGGACTACCAGTTCTACACGGTGTCGGCCGACCGGCTCGGGCTCACCGAGATCGGCGGCTACCGGCCGGAGGACCAGCTCCAGTTCGGCGCGAGCTTCTTCCGGCTGCTGCAGTTCGACGTCAAGCGGGCGGAGCTGAGCGTGGACACCTACTCGCCGCTGCTCGACGACTTCGGCGCCAACGAGTACGACCCGGCACGCCGGTACAACGGCCTCGAGGACAACATGGTGCTGCCGGTCGACCTCACCTCCCGTACGACGACGCTGCAGACCGACTCGCTCGCGCTCTACAAGCCGACCCGGACCATCGGTAGGAGCAAGGTCGCGTCGGGCCAGGTCGCCTCGGTGACCTGGGACCGCCTCAAGGACGACACGGCCTACGCCTGGTTCGTCACGGCGCGCTCCGCGGGCGGCGGCGTGACCGCCTCCGAGCCGAGCGTCTTCGTCACCAAGGACGAGCACGGCCGCCCCGGCACGTGGGGCCCGGACTCGCCCATGCACCGCTGGTTCAACCGCTAGCCGGCCAATCGCCGCCCCGGGCACGGGCCCGGGGCGGCCTTCCCCCTGGAGAACCGAGACATGCACCGGCTGCCCGCCGTCGTTCTCACCCTCGTCCTGGCCGCCGGGCTGGCCGGCCTGACGCGTCCCGCCCCGGCGGCGGCGCACGACGCGACCACGACCGCCCACGCCACGGTCACCGGCACCGGCACCGGCACCGGCACCGGCACCGGCACGGGCGTCAAGGTCGTGCTCGACCTCGAGTACGACCTGCTCATGAAGTCGGCCTGGCTGTACGCGGAGGCGTACGAGGCCGAGGAGCGGGCCGAGCAGCTGCGCCAGCTGGAGCTCAACCGCGACGCCGTGCTCGATTACGTCACCCGCCGCTTCGCCGTGGCGTACGACGACCGGCCCTGCGCGCCCACGATGGCGGGCGCCGCGGACGTGCGCCCGCGCGGCAAGGCCGCCTTCGCGGTGCTGACCCTCGACTACGCCTGCCCGGGCGAGCCCGGGGGCACCCACGCCATCTCCAGCGCGCTGTTTCCCGACGCCGAGACGTTCGTCCACAGCACCGAGACGCTCGTCCGCTACGAGCTCGACGGGGAGAAGGGCTCGGCCGTCCTGGTCGCCCAGAGCCCCACGTTGCGGGTCGGCGAGCGCCAGGCCGCGAGCCAGGTCGGGGAGTTCTTCGTGCTCGGCGCCGAGCACCTGCTGTTCGGCCTCGACCACGTCCTGTTCCTGCTGGCGCTGCTCATCGGCGCGCGCCGCCCGCGCGACGTCGTCATCACGGCCTCCGCCTTCACCGCCGCCCACAGCATCACGTTCCTCCTGGCCGCCATGGGGGTCGTGGACGTGCCCGGCGAGATCGTCGAGCCGGTCATCGCGGCGTCGATCGTCGTCGTGGCACTGGCGAACCTGCTGGGCCGGGAGGAGGACCGGCTGGGCAGGTGGCGGCTGCCGATCGTCTTCGCCTTCGGCCTGGTGCACGGCCTGGGCTTCGCCGGCGCGCTGGACATCGACCGGAGCGGGTCGTGGGAGCTGCTGCTGTCGCTGCTGAGCTTCAACGTCGGCATCGAGGTGACCCAGCTCGCGATCATCGCCGTGCTCTTCCCGCTGCTGGTGCTGCTGCGCCGGACGTCATGGTCGCGCTGGGCGGTGGTCGCGCTGTCGATCCCGATCGTGGCGGTCAGCGTGTACTGGTTCCTGGACCGCGTCCCGCTGCCGCTCTGACGGGGCAGGCTCAGTCCAGGACCCTGGTCAGGGCCTCCTGCACGGAGGCGCGGACGGTGACGGGGTCGTCGAGGTCGAAGCCGACCACGAGCCCGTCGCGCAGCAGCATGAGGATGTCGGCCACCCGCTCCGCGTCGGGGCGGCCGTCGCCGGCCAGCAGGTCGCGGTACAGCTCGCGGTTCCAGCGGCGGTGCTCGGCGATGGCTTGGCGGACCGGATGGGCCGGATCGGGATATTCGGCCGCGGTGTTGACGAAGGGGCAGCCCCGGTAGCCGGGGCCCGCGCCGAACTCGCACATGTAGGCGAAGATGCCGCGCAGCCTCTCGTACGGCGACTCATCGCGCATCGCCGCGACCATCGCGCGCTGCCGGGACGACTGCATGGTCACGAACGCGCGGACGAGCTCGTCCTTGCTCGGGAAATGGTGGTAGAAGGTCGCCTTGGCGACGCCCGCCTCCGCGATGATCCGGTCGATCCCGACCGAGTGGACACCCTCCGCGTAGAACAGGCGCTGCGCCGTTTCGAGGACCCGGTCACGCGCCGGGCTCCGGCGGCCGCCCTCCAACGTTTCTGCGCTCACAGGTTGACGATACCAGACAGGTCTGTCTACTATCGGTTCAACGACGGACAGACAGGTCTGTCTACCTAGGAGAGGCCATCACATGAGCATCTACACCGCCATCGCCACCTCCGCCGGTCGCGACCGCCGCGCCGTCTCCTCGGACGGGAAGCTGGACGTCCAGCTGGCCCTGCAGAAGGAGCTGGGCGGCGACGGCGAGGGCACCAACCCCGAGCAGCTCTTCGCCGCCGGCTACTCCGCCTGCTTCGCCTCGGCGATGCGGCTGGTGGCGGGGCAGCAGAAGATCGACGTCTCCGAGGCGTCGGTCACGGCCGAGGTCGGCCTGTCGCCCAACGGCAAGGGCGGCTTCCAGCTCGACGTGACGCTCCGGGTCGAGCTGCCCGACGGCATCGCGCCGGAGGCGGCCCGCGAGCTCGTCGAGGCCACCCACCAGGTGTGCCCCTACTCCAACGCCACCCGCGGCAACATCCCGGTCAACCTCGTCATCGAGTAGCCGCAGCCAGCTCCTTAACCGCATTTGTCGAGGAATCTCCCGAAGTTGGCCGCCAACGCCCCGGCTGTGATCTTCTGGTCGGCGGGGGAGGCGTGTGAGCACACGGTTGGGCCGGTCGCTGCGGACACGGCTGGCGCTGTTCGCCAGCATCGCGATGTTGCTGCTGAACATCGTCGTCAGCGCGTTCGTGCTGTACGGCGTGCGCAACGAGGTGGCCGACATCCGGGCGCACGAGGTGTCCGGCAAGGCCGTGCGCGTGCTGCTCATGGTCAAGCGCAAGAGGCTGCCTCAGGTGCTGGAGGCCGGCGGGCTCGACGGCATCCAGGTGGTCGATCCGAGCGGGCGGCCGGTCGCCTGGACCCGGAACCTGGCCGGCTACCCCCGCCTGACCACGATGATCCCCCACAAGGACCAGGCCAACGACGCCGCGACGCTCTGCGACCTGCCGGCCTTCCCCCGCCGGTGCGAGATGGTGGTGGCCCTCGTCGCGTACGAGCCGGACGGCGAGTGGGTCATCTACTCCTTCTCCCCGGCGGTGCCCTGGTACATCGCCGCCGAGGTCCTGCTGTTCCAGGCCGGCGTGACGACGGTGCTGGTATTGCTGACCTGGTTCGGGGTGTCACGGGTCGTGGCCAGGACGCTCGCGCCCGTCAGCAGCATCACCAGGCGGCTGGCCGAGATCGCCGCCGGCGGCGGCGGGATGCGCGTGCCCGTCCCGACCAACGACGACGAGATCAGGGCCCTGGCCGAGACCAGCAACCAGACGCTGCAACGGCTGGAGACGGCGCTGGAGCAGCAGACGATGGCGATGGAGCGGCAGCGCAGGTTCGCCGGCGACGCCTCGCACGACCTGCGCAGCCCGATCACCGCGATGCGCGCCCAGGTCGAGGACGCCCTGCTGCACCCCGAGGACGTCGACTGGCGGGAGACCTGCCACGAGGTGCTGGCCAGCCTGGACCGGCTGCAGGCCATCGTCGCGGACCTGCTCATGCTGACCAAGCTCGACTCCGGCGCCCCCGACAACCGCGAGCCCATGGACCTGGGCGACCTGGCCGCCGAGGAGACCGCCAGGCCGCGCGCCAAGCAGATCATCACCACGCTGGAGACGGGTGTGATCGTCTACGGTGACCGGCTGCAGCTGGCCCGCCTGCTGACGAACCTGCTGGACAACGCCGAGCGGCACGCCGAGTCGCAGATCATCGTGACCCTGCGGCGGCAGGGGGGCGAGGCCGTGCTGGAGGTCGTCGACGACGGCGCCGGCATCGCCCCCGACCAGCGCGAGGTCGTCTTCGAGCGCTTCACCCGCCTGGACGCCTCGCGCAGCCGCGACGTGGGCGGCACCGGGCTCGGCCTGCCCATCGCCCGCGAGATCGCGACGGCTCATCTGGGCACGCTGACCATCGAGGACTCCGACTCCGGCGCCCGGTTCGTCCTGCGGCTACCGCTCGAGGAGGAATGAGCCGCCCGGCTCAGCGGGGAAGGTAGGCATACCAGCCGCCTCGGCGCACCCCCGGCAGCCGGCCCTTGTCCCAGCTCCGGAGGAACGGCGCCGGGTTCGACCGGCCCTTGTCCACGGCGACCACCCGCTTGCCGGCGCTCCCGGCGTCGATGAGCGCGGCCGGGACCTGCGGCTCCCGCGGCCAGCGCAGGACCGTGTGGGCCTCGCAGCCCATCCGGTAGGCGATCATCACCGCGTGCTCGCCGTACACGAGGCACGGCGGGCGCACGTCCATGGCCGTCAGCGCCCGGGCCACCTCGATGTCGGCCTGCCGCTTGGGGAGCCGGTTGGCGACGACCTTGCCGAGCGTGACGCCCTGCAGGGCGAACTGGGCGAGCAGGCCGGCGGCGACGAGGCCGGCGCCGGCCCGGCGCGTCCGTGCCAGGCCGGCGGCGGCGTGCGCGACCGGGAAGGCCAGCAGCGCGTACGCGGGCAGCAGGAAGCGCGGCGCCGCGTAGCCGACCAGGAAGAAGTACGGCACCGCCAGGGCCAGGCCGCAGGCGGTCGCCAGCGCGCACTCGGCCAGGCGGCCCCGGCGCCGCGCCACGTACAGGCCGAGCAGGACGAGGGCGGGGATCGCCAGCCACCAGAGCAGCCAGGGCGTCACGACGGGCCCGCAGTGCGCGGGCGGGCGGCAGAGCAGCGGCCCGTTGAGCGCGCGGGCGTGCTCGGGCACCGAGAAGTGCAGGCCGGTCTCGTTCGCCGCCCCGGCGGCCTGCCAGCGGGCGGCCAGGCCGCCGAACCGGACGAACGCCTCGACGATCCAGTCGGCCCAGCCCGCGACCAGGCCCGCCGCGAGCGCGAACCCGGAACTGACATGTCGCCACGCGGGCCTGGCAAGCGCGAGCGCGAGCGGCAGGACGAGCCAGATGCTGTCCGGCGGGCGCAGCAGGCCCACGGCGGCCACGCTCAGCGCCAGCCCCACCGCCGGGCCGGGCCCGCTGCCCGGCCGCACGCAGCGCAGGAAGAACCCGGCGGCGGCCACCGCGCCGAACGCCACCCACAGGTTCGGCATGGCCTCGTTCCCGTAGAACAGTGCCAGCCACGAGGAGGCGAACAGCAGGGCGGCGAGGGGCACCGTCGCGCCGGGGCGCACCCGCAGCCAGGTGCCGAACGACGCGTACAGGCCCAGCGCCGACAGCACGCACAGATAGACCCGCAGCGCCTCGGTGGACGAGGTGACCAGCATCAGCGGCGCGACCAGCAGGGTGATCCCCCTGGCCCGCGGCGCGATGAACTCGGCCGCCGGCCCGCGCGGGTCGACCTGGCTGACGTAGACGACCTCGTCCCAGCCCAGGCCCATCCCGGGCGTGACCATGACGAGCTGGGCGATCCCGTAGCAGAGCGCGACCAGGAGCAGCGGCGCCCGCGACGTTCGGAGTGATGTGCTCAGTCCCACCGGCCTGTTCTTAGCGTCCGGCCCGCCGACGGCGGGGCCATATCGACAAGTGCTGCCGGAACCCATGCCCGGCCATGGCACGAACCGGATTCAGCGGTTGAGCGCCAGGCTGCTCACCGGGTGCTCGCCCTCGGTCTGCAGCCGGTATTCGTGGCCCGACTTGGCGCGGTTGTCGTCGATGACCCGCTCGGAGGGTGCCTTGTCGCCGCCCATCAGCGCTTCCTGCATCTTCTCGAACCGCTCGTGGGCCTCCTGCACGTAGCCGGTGCCCAGGGTGGTGTAGT
>NZ_JBQQCB010000123.1:0-30522 GCF_052246675.1 Nonomuraea sp. KM90
GCCCGCGTCCGGCTGATCCCCGGCGACACACCCGTCCCGAACCCACTACCGCAGACACTTACCGCTTAACCTGCAGAAACAGGATCACTCGAAGATCGATTCATACACCACGTCCGTGGACGTGACCGTCGCTCTACGATCAAGAACACGTTGGCGATCCTGGTAAGGATCATGGAACAGGCCGTTCGGGATGGAATCATCACGCACAACCTGGCACGGCTCAGCGGGTGGCAACGTGAGTTCGAGCAGGCGGAAGACGAGTTGGACCGATCCGCGCACGTTGGCGTTGCCGGACTGGCATGCGCTGATCTCGTTGGCCGCCGCGTTGGTGGAGCGCTCAACCGGCCGGTACGCAGGCTGGGGGGATGTGGTCATCTTCGCCGCGTGTACAGCTGCACGGATTGGTGAGGTGTCGGGCGTGCGGGTCAAGGACATTCGATCTGGACACGTGGATATGGACGGTACGTCGGCAGACCACACCGGGGCCGGGCGGGCTGATTGACAAGGGTACGAAAGGCAAACGTGCCCGTGAAGTCCCGGTGATCGGGGAAGTTCGCGAGCGGGGTGGAACGGCGCGTCGAGGCGGTTGGGGGAGTGCCGGACGTGCGGCTGTTCACGGGCCCGCGCGGCGGTCGGATTACCACGGCGGTGCTGCGTGATGCCACGCACTGGGATGAAGTGGTCACGAGCTTGGGCTATGAGCACTTCCGGCGGCCGGCGTGCCGGTGCATGTGCTTCGGAAGATCGCGGGGCACGGATCGCTGATGACCACGCAACGCTACCTTCATTCGCAGCGCTCGGCCGTCGCGGCGGCCGGGAACGCGCTGGGCGCTCATTTGAGCGGGTGGTCCCCACGTGGTCCCCAGCTGCGTGTTGTCGCCTTGCCGCATTCGGCGTCGTGAGAATATGCGGAAGGCCCGTCTTCCTGGAGTTTTCCAAGAGTGACGGGCCTTGCTCAACCGTCGGGACGACAGGATTTGAACCTGCGACCCCTTGACCCCCAGTCAAGTGCGCTACCAAGCTGCGCTACGTCCCGGTTGTGTCGGCCGCCCCCTGCGGGGCGGGACGTCATAACCTTAGCGCACATCGGAGGTGTACGCGTACACGGAGAGCGGGAGCGGAGGCGGCCAGTGGGGCGCAGGGCGACCATTGATCGGAGGGAGTTGGCCAGGCTCGTCGCCGAGGGCATGAGCGTGCAGGAGCTGGCCGTTCACTTCGGGGTCAGCGAGTCAGGGGTGCTGCAGGCCAAGCGGGCCGCCGGGCTGGCCAAGCCGATGCTCGACCACAGCGCCGCGCTCCCGTGGAAGATCGCCCGCGCGCACACCCAGTCCGGGCCCGCCACCAATCTGCGTAACCTGTCGGCGGCGGCGCAGGGGAAGCCGCCGGCCGCCGAGCGGTTGAACACCGCTCTTCGGTGGGCTCAGCGGCTCGTGGATTCGGGGCTCGACGTGCGGTACGACGCCACGGAAGGGTTCAGCGAGGTCCCTGCGCCACCAGCGGGCTCACATGTCGCAACCGTGCTGGCCGCGGCCAGGGAGGGGCTGGAAGCCCGCTGAGGCGGGGAGTTTCGACCTGCCTGTTCGAGGGCAGTCGCTGGTCTCAACACAGAGACCGGAGGCGAACATCATGACCACCTGGGCATGGGTGGCCGTCGTCGTGGTCGCGGTGGTGGCGCTCGCCGCAGTGGGTTACTTCGTGCTGCAGCAGCAGAAGCGCCGCACCCATCTCCGCGAACGCTTCGGCCCGGAGTACGAACGCATAGTCGCCGAGCACGACAACAACCGCCGGGAGGCGGAGCAGGAGTTGCTCAGCCGCGAGCAGCGGCATTCTGAGCTCGACATCCGCCCCCTGACGGAGGAATCGCGCGAAACCTACGCCAACCGGTGGACCGAGGTACAGGAACGCTTCGTGGACGCCCCCGGATTCGCGGTGACGGAGGCCGACCAGCTTGTTACGGCGGTCATGGCGGAGCGGGGCTACCCGACGGAGAACTTCGAGCAGCGCCTGTCCGACCTGTCGGTGGGGCACGCGGCGACACTCGATCACTACAGGACGGCTCACGAGATCAGCGGGCGCGCGGCCAGGAAGGAGGCCTCCACCGAGGACCTCCGGCAGGCCATGGTGCACTACCGCGCGCTGTTCGAGGAGCTGCTGCACGAGACCAGCCGAGGACGGTGAACGATATGAGCAGCGACGAGCTGAAAGTGCCGTCGCAACGCCACGATGTGACCGAGGACGATCACACCGACAAGGACCACGACCCCGACAACGACCACGGTAACGACCACGACCCCGGTAACGACGCTCGCGAACACATCGCCGACGACACCGGCAACCCCACTGGCAACGACAGGGACCCGGCCGGCAGGAACGACCTCGCCGACGACGAGGAGCTGGCCCGTAGCGAGGCCCGCACCGAGCAGCTGCCCCGGACCGACGACGAGCCGGTGGTAAGTGGGTCCCGCGTGGACGACGAGCCGGTGGCGGGTGCTACCCGCTTCGACGACGTGCCGGCCACTGGAAGTCCCCGCGCCGCCGACGAGTACGCCGCCGCCGTCCCCGGTGCCGTCCCCGCCCCCGCCCCCGGCGGCGCGTACGACGACGACCCCTCCTACCGCGACCCGTACGCCAGGACCGGCGGCGACATGCTGACCGAGCCCGGCGCCCGGACGGTGGACGACGACGTCGACCCCGCCCACGCCACCCCGGCCGCGACCGGTGAGACGCCGGCCCACGCCGCCCCCGACGACATCGTCCTGTTCGACCAGGACCCCACCCAGGTGCAGGCCCGCTGGCGCGACCTGCAGGCCTCCTTCGTGGACGACCCGGGCCAGGCCGTACAGCGTGCCGACGGGCTGGTCGGCGAGGTGGTGGAGTCTCTCACCAGTACCTTGACCAGCCGCACGAGCGCCCTGCGGGACCGCTGGAAGGACGCCGAGAGCACCGACACCGAGCAGCTGCGCCTGGCGCTGCGCGACTACAGGACCGTCCTGGAGCGCCTGCTCGCCCTCTCCAGCAAATCCCCGGGGCAGTTCCAGAGTCAGGGAATGAGGTGACATGACATGCTCGCGGTCATCGCAGCGATCATCTTCGGGCTGGGCTTCCTGCTCGACCTGGTAGGCGCGACGATTCCCGGCGGGTTCTCCGGCATGACGTTCGTCCTGCTGGGGCTGACCCTGCTGGCCCTGCACCAGGCAGGCGTCGGCACGGCCAGCATCCGCACCGGGTACAGCAACTGGCGCGGCGGCAGGGCTCGCCGCTAGGAGTCCGCACGGAACAGGAGCGGCGCGAGCGGCCGGCAGGCCCCCCGCGCCGCTCGCGTCTCAGCTCGTTTCAGCTCTGGCGTTCCAGCTCTGGCGTTTCAGCTCTTGCCGGGGAAGCGCATGATGACCGTGCTGCCGCCGCTGCCGACGCGCAGGGTCAGGTCCGAGGAGAGCAGGCGGGCCACCCACAGCCCCATCCCGCCCACCGAGCCCGGCATGGGGCCCGGCTTCCAGACGCCCTCGTCGTGCACCTCGACGATCAGATCGCCGCTGACCGCCCAGGTACGCAGGCTGGCATGGCCGGCCCCGTGGGTGACGGCGTTGGTCGCCACCTCGTTCACGGCGATGACGAAGTCGCCGATGGCCTCTTCCGGCATGCCGACGGTACGGGCCTCCTCCTCGGCGAACTGCCGGACCTGGGGAAGGTCCGGCAGCCGGAAGCGGAGCTTCTTCACGGGCGCGCCGGGTGGCGGGCTCGTGTAGCCCGACTGAGGCTCGACGTCCTCGTTCACCCGGCGACCGCCTTCGTCAGCCGACCAGCTCTGTGCGTAGCTGGTCGAGAACCTTGCGCAGGATGCGCGAAACATGCATCTGGGAGATTCCGAACTCGGCCGCGATCTCGGCCTGCGTCATGTTGCCGAAGAAGCGCAGCAGCAGGATGTGCTTCTCGCGGGCGGGGAGGGCGTCGATCAGGGGCTTGACGGCCTCCCGGTCGACCATGTTGCTCAGCGTGTCGTCGTCCTCGGGGATGACGTCGCCCAGGGAGGCCGCGTCGTCGTCGGTGCCGAGGGGCGCGTCGAGCGACAGGGTGCTGTACGCGGCGGAGGCGTCGAGCGTGAGCAGGACGTCCTCCTCGGTGATGTTCATCTTGGCGGCCAGCTCCGCGACGGTCGGGGACCTGCCCAGGTCCTGGCTGAGGTCGGCGACGAGCCGGTTGAGCTCGGAGCGGCGCTCCTGGTAGAGGCGGGGCACCCGGATGGCCCAGGTGCGGTCGCGGAAGTGGCGCTTGACCTCGCCGGTCATCGTCACGACCGCGTAGCCCCTGAATGCGTGCCCGAGGCTCGGGTCGAAGCCGTTGACGGCCTTCATCAGGCCAACATACGCGGCCTGGAGGAGATCCTCCAAAGGTTCGCCGCGATAGCGGTATCGCCGGGCTATCTCCATGGCGAGCGGCCGGTGCATCTCGACGATGCGTTCGCGCAGGCGCTCCCTGTGGCTGTCGGGCGTCTCTTCCCTGACCATCTCGGCCAGGAGTTCTTCCGCGGTCATCTCCTCGAGGACGTATTCCTGCACAGCCATCGCTGCTCCTCATATGGATCGCAGGCGGCCTCACACAGGAAAAAGCCCATGCAGAGGCACGCCTCGCTCTACTCTCGAGACCGAAGCCCTCTGCTGGACTTCGGATCCAGTCTCCCCCATCTGGCGGGAAGTATTCCTCGATCGCGTGGTGACAGTAGGGTTGCCCCGTGACAATGCCCGAGAACGGCGAGGGGCCAGTGGCGGCCCTCAGCCTCACGTCGTCGACCGTGGACGAGATCACCGTGGTCAGAGTCGATGGCGTGCTCGACGCCACGACACGCGAGCAGTTCGCCGACTATCTGTCGATGGCCGGCTCGGACCTGATCCTGGACCTGGCTGGGGTGACGTTCATGGATTCGCGCGCGCTCGGGCTCATCGTCCATCACTGGCAGACCAGCCTGGCGGCGGGGGCCAAGTTCGCGCTGATCGGCGTCGAATACTCCAAGTCCAAGGTGATGTGGATCACCGGGCTGGCGCAGCGCCTGCCCCTCTACGACACGCTGGACGACGCGCTGGCGGCCATGAAATAGCCGGGGAACAGCCCGGCGACGACAGCCCGGCGACCGCAGCTCAGCAACTACAGCTCAGCGACCACAGCTCAGCGACCACAGCTCAGCGACCACAGCTCAGCGACCACAGCTCAGCGACCACAGCTCAGCGACCACAGGCTCAGCGTCGCGACTTGCGCTGGTGCTCCTCGACCAGGAGCCTGGCCAGGTCGGCGACCTTGACCTGGTGGTGCTGGGAGATCCTGCGCAGCTCCTCGAAGGCGGCCTCGGAGGTGCATCCGCTGGTCTGCATGATGATGCCCTTGGCCTGGTCGATCACCGACCGGCCGGCCAGGGCCTCCTGGAGCTGCGCCGCGTCGGTGCGCACCTCCTCGAACTCCCACATGTTGGACATGGCCACGCCGACCTGCTCGGCCAGCATGTCGGTGAGCGAGCTGGTCCCCTGCGGGGAGAACGCCCCCGGGCGTACCGAATAGAGCCCGACGATCAGCAGCGCGGGCGACACCTCGATGGGGACGACGAGCACCGAGCGCACGCCCCAGCGGGTGGCCAGCGCGTCGTAGCGGGGCCAGCGGGTCTCCTTGAGCACGTCGGTCACGATGGCGCGGCCGCCGCTCTGCCGGGCCTCGATGGAGGGGCCCTCGCCGAGCTCGCGCTCGCCCTCGACGAGCATGATGAGCTCGCTGTGCGAGCCGGAGACCAGGACCCGATGGTCGCGCCAGTGCTCGGCGGAGGCTCCGGAGCAGCCGGGGACGCCCGCCGTCAGCGCCGTGGTCAGGCCACGCAGCACGCTTTCGGTTGAGGTGTCCTCGCCGAGCCGCCCCAGTGCGGCGAGGTCACGGGCGAGACCAGGGGTGATCATCGCGGTTGATTCCATAGCAACAAGCCTCTACCCCTTATGGCTAGCATTATCCCGGGTGGCGTAGCGTTCAGACCATGACCATGCCGGACCTCGAACACGCGCTTGACGCTCTTGCCGGGCGCGTCTCCTCGTTGCGCGAGGCGAGGGCCGCGTACCCCGCCGACCTGGCGCCCACGCTCGACGCCGCCCTCGCCGAGCTGGACACCGCCGCAGAGCTTCTCGCGGAGGCCCGCGAGGAGCTGCGCAAGGCGCCCAAGCGGGCGGGGGGCAAGAAGGACGGCGCGCAGCGAGAGCTGAAGCTGCTGCGCCAGGTGTTCAGGTCCTTCCCCGTGCCGGTCATCGTGCTCGACGGCGGTGGCGTGGTCAGGCGGATCAACCCCGAGACCTCCCGGGTGCTGGGCAGCCCCGACGGCTACCTGGTGGGCCGGTCGTTCCCGCTGCTCGTGGACGTGTCGCGGCGGGCGGCGTTCCGGTCGCACCTGACGTCGGTGCTGCAGACCGGGCAGCCGTCGGCGTTCGAGACGCGGCTGGCGCACCAGGGCCGCACGCACACCGTGCAGCTCGCGATGACCAGGCTGACGATGCCGGGCGAGCCGCAGCAGATGGTGGCGGCGGTGGCGCTGCCGACCGAGGTGCAGCTCCCCGAGCCAGGCACGCGCCGGCCCGAGCAGTCCGACGGTGCGCTGCTGCTGGCCACGGCCAAGCGGCAGGACCTGCTGGTCAAGATGGCCAGGCTGCTGCTCGACGAGGAGGCGCTGCTGCGCCCCGTCGCGCTGCAGCGGGCGACGCGGCTGCTGGCGGCCGACTGGGCCGACTGGGTGGTCGCCGACATGGTGCGTGACGGGGCGCCGCGGCGCTCGGTGGTCATGGCACCGAAGAACCATCCGCTGGGCGACCTCGTCCGCCAGGCGGAGTCGGCCGACCCGGCGAGCAGCCAGGTCGTGCTGCAGGTGCTGGAGCGCGGCTCCGGCGTGGTACTGGAGATGGTGGACGACGAGACGCTGCTCGGGTTCTGCGCCGACGGGCCGCTGCTGACCGCGATGGCCGCGGGGTCGATGCTGAGCGTGCCGATCGGCCGCTCCGACGGCGTGCTGACGCTGGTGCGTACGCACGACAGGCCCCCCTTCGCGCTGGCCGACCTCGCGGTCATGCAGGAGGTGGGGCTGCAGATCGGCCTGGCGGTACGCGCCCAGAGCAGCTTCCAGAGCCGCTCGCGGGCCGCGGACGCGCTGTCGGCCAGCGTCGCCCCGCGCAACCTGCCCGACGTGCCCGGCTACGAGGCGGCGGCCGTCTACCATCCCGGGTCGTCGGTGGGCGCCGAGTTCTACGACGTGTTCCCCGTCCTGGGCGGGTGGGGCTTCGCGCTGGGCGGGGCGGCCGGCAAGGGCGAGGAGGCGGCCTCGGTCAGCGCCATGGTGCGCGGCGGGCTGCGGGTGCTCAGCGTCTGGGAGGACGACCCCGACCTGGTCATGCGCAAGGTCAACGAGGCGCTGGTCGCGCAGGGCAGCGGCATGTTCGTGATGGCCGTGGCGGGGTTCGTGAAGGGGCGCGAGATCCGGCTGTCGTCGGCCGGGCACCATCCCGCCGCGATGTTGCAGTCCGACGGCGGCGTGCGCTTCGCCGCCGGCGGCGGCGTGCCGCTGGGCATCTCGCCCGAGGCGGAGACCGGGGTGGAGGTGCTGACGGTCGCCGCGGGGGAGACGCTGGTGCTCTATTCGGAGGGGCTGATCTCCTCCAGGAACGAGCTGGGCGAGCCGTACGGCGAGGACCGGCTGGCCGACGTGCTCAGCCGGTGCACGGGCCAGGCGCCGTCCACGGTGGTCAAAGCGGTGGAGGCGGACCGGCACGCGTTCTCGGGCGGCCAGGTCTGGGACGAGATCGTGGTTTTCGCGCTCCGAGGTGTCTGATCTGCGGGGGTTTGCGATTGGCAGAAACCTGGGTAAGGTCAAAGTCATAGACCGACGTGCCTAAGACGCAGGCACACCTTGAAGGCTTTCCACGCTGAGGTGTGCCATGAATATCGCGATCGTCGCTTCCGCCAACGGCAATCAGAATCACCGCATCCTGTCTGTCGCACGCGAACTGGGACGCGAGCATCACGTCACCGTCTACTCCCGCCGTGACAACGCCGAGGGCAAGCCCAAGACGCGGGTGGCCCCGGGAGTCACGCTGGAGCACATTGACGTGGGCCCCGCCCAGGAGCTTGCCGCCGACGCGCTCGTGCCCTATCTCAACGAGGTCGGCAGTCATCTGATGCGCCGGTGGAGCCAGGACCGGCCCGACGTGATCCACGCCCACTCGTGGACCGGCGGATTGGCCGCCGTGGCCGGCGCCGAGGGGCTGGGGGTTCCGGTCACGCAGACGTTCCACACGGTCGACGCCACGCACATGGAGCTGGAGCGGGCGCTGGGCCGCCGGGCCGACGCGGTCATCGCCGGCTCGGGCGACGAGGAGTCGGCGCTGATCCGGCTGGGCGTGCCGCGAGGCAACATCGCCATCGTGCCGTACGGCGTGGACACCGAGCGCTTCCAGCGCCGCGGCGCGGTCGCCACGCGCGGCACGCGCAAGCGCCTCCTGCACGTGGGGCCGCTCTCGATCGACCGCGGCGCGCACACCATCGTGCGGGCGCTGCAGGGGCTCGGCGACGTCGAGCTCGTCATCGCCGGTGGTCCCGAGCCCGAGGACCTCGACGAGGACAGGGACGTGCGCCGCCTGCGCGCGCTGGCCGACCAGCTCGGCGTGGGCGACCGGGTGACGCTGCTCGGCCAGGTGAAGCGGGCCGCGGTGCCCAAACTGATGCGCAGCGCGGACGCCGTGGTGTCGGTTCCGCGCGAGGCCGTGACGGGGATCGTCGCGCTGGAGGCGATGGCCTGCGGCGTGCCGGTGATCGCCTCGTCCGTCGGCGCGCACCTCGACTCCATCATCGACGGCGTCACCGGGCTGCTGGTGCCGCCGGACCGGCCCGCGCGCACCGCGCGGCTGGCCCGCGAACTGCTCTACGACCCCACCCTGCGGACCGCCCTGGGCTACGCGGGCGCCGACCGGGCGCGCTCGCGCTACTCCTGGGAGCGGGTGAGCCAGGAGCTCGTACGGGTCTACGAGGCGGCCTGCGCCTGACGTCGCGAACCATACTCCGGCAGGTGGCACCCGCCACCTGCCGGCACCATTTCCAGACCGCCCCCGCTGTGCCAGTGTGGCCCGCATGGAGATCGATGAGGCACGATCGCTGGCACGCGCGCTGCAGCGGCTCGTCCACGAGGCCCACGGCCTGATCGACGAGTCCCGGCCGGTGCCCGAGCTGGTGGCCAGGGTGACCGGGCACCTTTCCTGCGCGCTGAAGGACCTGGTCTGCGTCACGCAGAGCTTCCGGAACTGGGAGCACGCCAGCCTCCAGCGCGGCGTGGACGCGTACCTGGCGGAACGCGGCGAGCCCGCCTGGTACGGCGTGTCGGGCCAGGGCCGCGAGCACAACGACACGATCGACATCCTGACCGCGGCCAACCGCGGGTTCGAGCGCTTCGAGCCCGGCGCCGTCGACTACGCCACCACGGCGATCGGCTCGGACGAGACGATCGAGGTCGTGACGTTCGGCCTGGTCGAGACGACCGCGCCGGACGGCGCCCCGATCGTGGTGTGCCTGCGCGGGCCGGCCGAGATGTTCGGCAGGGAGGGTTGCAGGGTCGAGGTGATCGCCGCCACGCGGGCGAGCGCCACGGCCGCCAGAGAGGAGATCGAGCGGCAGATGCGCCGCCACGACGTCCTGCGCGGCCAGATCCTGACGTTCGGCGTCTCGGAGCACCGGGGCAACAGCCTGGTGACGTTCCTGCCGCGCCCGGCGCTCGGCCCCGAGCAGGTGATCCTGCCCGACGGGGTGCTGGAGACGATCGAGCGGCACGTGGCCGGCATCGGCCGGCACGCGGAGGCGCTGCTGGCCCGCGGCCAGCACCTGAAGCGGGGCCTGCTGCTGCACGGCCCGCCCGGGACCGGCAAGACCCACACGGTGCGCTACCTGATGGGCCGCATGCCGGGCGTGACGGTGGTGGTCATGGCCGGTACGGCGCTGCGCTTCATCTCCGAGGCGGCCACCATGGCCAGGCGGCTGCAGCCGGCCATCGTGGTCGTGGAGGACGTGGACCTGGTCGCCCACGAGCGCCGCTTCTCCGACGAGGGCAGCCCGCTGCTGTTCACGCTGTTCGACGCGATGGACGGGATCGGCGCCGACGCCGACGTCACGTTCGTGCTCACCACGAATCGGGCCGACCTGCTGGAGGACGCCCTGGCCAACCGGCCGGGACGGGTGGACCTGGCCGTGGAGGTGCCCAAGCCGGACGCGGCCAGCCGGGCCGCGCTGCTGCGCCTCTACGGCGCGGCGGGGCTCGCGGAGGAGGACCTGGAGCCCCTGGTCGCCCGGACGGAGGGGATGACCGCCTCGTTCTTCAAGGAGCTGCTGCGCCGGGCGGTGCTGGAGTCCCTGGAGGCGGATCCCGCTCCCGAGGCCCCCGCCGCCGCCCACCTGACGGCGGCGCTGGAGGAGATGCTGCGCGCCCACGAGTCCCTCACCCGGACGCTGCTCGGCGCCCGGGGTGGCGATGGGCCCAGAGTGGCTTATGGGCCGGATGGGCTGTTATCAGAGTGAAATCTTTGCTTCGATGGTCCGCATGCCTACACGCAGTCCGATCTTGGCGGCGGTGGCGCTCGCGGGCGTCGCCGCCCTTCCGCAGACCGCGCACGCGCAGACTCCGAGCTGGGGCGAACCCGTCCTCGTGGAGAACTTCAACGGCTACTCGATCAACACGAAGCGGTGGATGATCTACCACTCGCCCCAGGCGGAGCGCAACCCCCGCACCGGCCGGGCGGCCACGGTGGCGAACGGCGCCCTGCGCCTCAAGGGCGGCATGTACGGCGGCAAGGACCTGTCGGGCGGCGTGGCCACCCGGCTCGCCCAGCAGTACGGCCGCTGGGAGGTCAGGTTCAGGGCGGAGGCGGGCGCCGGTTACACGCCGGGGGCGCTGCTGTGGCCGGTCTCCCAGGGCGAGGGCGCGGGCTACGCCGAGATCGACTTCGCCGAGATCGTGGACCCGAAGCGGCAGGGCGGCGGCATCTTCGTCCACAGCGGCCACGGCCGCGCCCAGCGTCAGCTCCGGGCGGACTTCACCAGGTGGCACACGGTGGCGGTGGACCGGCTGCCGGGGCGGCTGACGTTCTGGCTGGACGGGAAGAAGGTCTGGGACTACCGGGGCGCGCACGTGCCCGACGGCGGCCGGATGGGGCTGGCGCTGCAGAACGACGTGGTGTGCGAGCCCCGCTGCCGCGACTCCGCCACGCCCGCCACCGTCTCGATGTACGTGGACTGGGTGAAGGTCTACAAGGCCCGCTGAGGGTCGCTCACCAGCAGCGGGATCCTTCGTGAGAGGCTCGCCGACCGCGTCGCCGCCTTCTACGCCCGGGAATACGGCTTCCCGCCGGTGGCCGGGCGGGTGCTGGGTTACCTGTTCATCTGCGAGCCGCCCCAGCAGACGATCGCGGAGATCGGCGAGGCCCTCATGGCCAGCCGCAGCGCGATCACCGGGGCGGTCACCCTCCTGGCCGGCCACAACGTCGTGCGCCGGACCCGGTCGGCGGGGCAGCGGGTGGACCACGTCACGCTCGACCCCCGGGCGCTCGACCCGACCGGTTTCGCCGGCGCGGTCTACCGGGAGCAGGCGGAGCTCGCGCGAACGGCGCTCGGCCTGCTGAAGGACGGCTCCTCCGAACGCCGGGCCATGCTCGAGGAGGGTGCCGCGTTCTACGACTTCCTCGCGGAGCGGATGCCCGCTCTGCTCGCCGAGTGGCACGAGAAGCGTGCCGCCCTCGGCCACCGCCCCTGAGCGGCGTCATCACCCATCGAAGGGATCCCCCCATGTCGCGCGAACTCACCATCCCCGCAGCGGACACCCGGCTGCACGGCCTCGACACCCCCGGCGGCGAGCCCGCGCTGCTCTTCCTGAACGGCGGCTTCGCCACGCAACGGCACTGGAAGCCCGTCATCCGGCGGCTCGGCGGCAGGCACCGCACGGTCACCTTCGACGCGCGGGCGCGCGGGAAGTCGGGCAGGTCGTCGGACTACTCGACCCGGGGCGCCATCGACGACATCGGCCGCGTGATCGACGCCGCCGGGTTGACGCGGCCGATCCTGGTCGGCTGGTCCCACGGCGCGACGATGGGCGTGCGCTACGCCACCGAGAACCCCGACCGGGTCGGCGGGCTCGTGCTCGTCGACGGCGCCTACCCGATCAGGATGTTCGACGAGGCGGGCAAGGAGCGCGTGCGCGCCCAGTTCAAGCGGCTGGCCTGGCTGATGCGCATCGCGGCCTTACTGGGCCGGTCGGCCAGGATGAGCCCGGCCGAGACGGCCCGGGCCGTCATCGAGATGGACGCGCTCAACGGCGAGTTCGAGGCCGACTTCGCCGCCATGCGGTGCCCGGTCGCCTTCGTGGTCGCCAGCGGCGCGCACTCCGGCTCCACGGAGGAGGAGAACGCGCGGATGCGCGCCGCCGTCGCCAGGGCCACCGCGGCCAACGAGCTCGTGACGGTCTACGCGACCGCGCCCAGCAACCACGTCCAGGTCATCGCCAAGGACGCCGGCCTGGTGGCCGGCGCGATCGAGGACGTCGTGAAGCGGGCGGCGTGACATGGTCCGACCGAGGTCGGTGGTAGTTGTCATATGACTTATGGATTTGTACGATGACGTACGACTTCGCCGCCGACCTCCGAAGGACCTCCCTTGGCCTCCGACCGCATCCGCCACGTTTCCCTCTCCTCCGTCACGCTCCCGCTCGACGTCCCCGTCAGCGACGCCAAGGTGCTCACCGGGCGGCAGAAGCCGATGACCGAGATCGCCTTCCTCTTCGCCGAGATCGCCACCGAGGACGGCCACAGCGGCATCGGCTTCAGCTACTCCAAGCGGGCCGGCGGCCCGGCGCAGTACGCGCACGCCAAGGAGATCGGGGAGAATCTGATCGGCCAGGACCCCTCCGACATCGGCAAGGTCTACGAGACGCTGCTGTGGGCCGGGGCCTCGGTCGGGCGGTCGGGGGTGGCCACGCAGGCGCTGGCGGCCGTCGACATCGCCCTGTGGGACCTGAAGGCGAAGCGGGCGGGGTTGCCGCTGGCCAAGCTCCTGGGGGCCTACCGGGACTCGGTCCGGACGTACAACACCTCGGGCGGGTTCCTGCACGCGCCGATCGAGGAGGTCAAGGCCCGCGCCTCCCAGTCCCTGGCCGACGGCATCGGCGGGATCAAGATCAAGGTGGGTCAGCCGGACACGCGGGAGGATCTGCGGCGGCTGGCTGCGGTGCGGGAGCACATCGGGGAGGGTGTGCCGTTGATGGTGGATGCCAATCAGCAGTGGGATCGGGTCACGGCGTTGCGGTTCGGGCGGGCGGTGGAGGAGCTCGGGCTGGTGTGGATCGAGGAGCCGCTGGACGCGTACGACGCGGAGGGGCATGCGCAGCTGGCCGCGGCGCTGGACACGCCGATCGCCACGGGCGAGATGCTCTCCAGCGTGGCCGAGCACGTACGCCTCATCGAGGCCCGCGCCGCCGACATCATCCAGCCGGACGCCCCGCGCGTCGGCGGCATCACGCCCTTCCTGCGCCTGGCCACGCTCGCCGACCACGCGGGGCTGCAGCTCGCGCCGCACTTCGCCATGGAGATCCACCTCCACCTGGCCGCGGCCTACCCGCGCGAGCCCTGGGTCGAGCACTTCGAGTGGCTCAACCCGCTGTTCAACGAGCGGCTGGAGACCCGCGACGGGCGCATGATCGTGCCGGACCGGCCGGGGCTCGGGTTCACGCTCAGCGAGCAGTGCCGCAAGTGGGTCGTGGACGCGGTCGAGTTCGGGAAGGCGTGAGCCGTGCGCATCGATTCGGTGCGCCTCGGGCACTACGCCGTGCCGCTCGCGAACCCGGTGAGCGACGCCAAGGTGGCCACCGGACGGCAGCGGCCGCTGTCCCAGATCGACGTCCTGACCTGCGAGATCACCACGGACGACGGGCTGGGCGGGCTGGGGTTCTCCTACACGACGCGGGCCGGGTGCCGGGCGCAGTTCGCGCACGCCAGGGAGGTCGCCGGCAACCTGCTGGGGGAGGATCCCTCCGACATCGGGCGGATCTATGACCGGCTGCTCTGGGCGGGAGCCTCGGTCGGCCGGTCGGGGGTGGCCACGCAGGCGCTGGCGGCCGTCGACGTCGCGCTGTGGGATCTGAAGGCGAAGCGGGCGGGGTTGCCGCTGGCGAAGCTCCTGGGGGCCTACCGCGACTCGGTGCGGGTCTACAACACCTCCGGTGGCTATCTCCAGGCTCCCCTTGAGGAGGTGAAGGAGAAGGCCGGGCAGTCGCTCGGCAGCGGCATCGGCGGGATCAAGGTCAAGGTGGGTCAGCCGGACACGCGGGAGGATCTGCGGCGGCTGGCTGCGGTGCGGGAGCACATCGGGGATGGTGTGCCGTTGATGGTGGATGCCAATCAGCAGTGGGATCGGGTCACGGCGTTGCGGTTCGGGCGGGCGGTGGAGGAGCTCGGGCTGGTGTGGATCGAGGAGCCGCTGGACGCGTACGACGCCGAGGGGCACGCGCAGCTGGCCGCGGCGCTGGACACGCCGATCGCCACGGGCGAGATGCTCTCCGGCGTCCCCGACCTCGTACGCCTCATCGACCTGCGCGCCGTCGGCTACCTCCAGCCCGACGTGCCACGCGTCGGCGGCATCACCCCCTACCTCAAGGTCGCCGCGCTCGCCGACCACGCCGGCCTCCAGGTCGCGCCGCACTTCGTGATGGAGATCCACGTGCACCTGGCCGCGGCCTACCCGCGTGACTCCTGGGTCGAGCACATCGAGTGGCTCTCGCCGCTGTTCCGGGAGCGCCTCGACATCGAGGGCGGGCGCATGGTCGTGCCGGACCGGCCGGGGCTCGGCCTCAGCCTCGCCGAGGAGGCGCGGGCCTGGCGGCTCGACGACTTCCACACCTCCAAGGGCCGGTAAATTGTCCTCCGTGCCGCCAGATCAGAGGCTCGACCGCGACACCGGCCGGGGGCTCGCGCACGAGCTCGTCGAGCGGCTCAAGGCCCGCATCCTCGCCGGGGAGATCCAGCCCGGGCAGAAGCTCCCGACCGAGTCCTCGCTCATCCAGGAGTTCGGCGTCAGCCGTACGGTGGTGCGCGAGGCCGTCTCCCGGCTGCAGGCCGCCGGGCTCGTCGAGACGTTCCAGGGGCGCGGGTCGTTCGTGCTGGCGCTGCCCGCCGCCACGGCCTTCTCCGTGGAGGCGTCGGAGATCCGCACCCATCGGGATGTCCTCGACATGATCGACTTCCGGATCGGGGTCGAGTCGGAGGCGGCGGGGCTGGCCGCGGATCGCCGGACGGATCTGCAGCTCAAGGCGATCGAGCGGGCGCTGATCGACCTCGGGCGGTCCGGCGAGCAGCCCGCGAACGCCGTGGAGGCGGACTTCGAGTTCCATCTGAAGATCGCGCTGGCCTCGGGGAACCGGTTCTACTCCGACCTGCTGGGCTCGATCGGGCCGATGATGATCATGTTGCCGCGGACCCGGCTGGAGCATGTGTACACGGTCTCGAACGCCACCCACTTCACGCGGGTGACGCTGGAGCACGAGAACATCTACCGGGCCATCGCGGGGCAGGACTCGGCGGCGGCCCGGGCCGCGATGCGGCTGCACCTGTCCAACTCCCGGGCCCGCCTGCAGACGCCTTGACCTGGCAGGCGAGGCCGGGGGCGGGGTGGCTGTGAGGGCCGGGCCCCGCCGCTACCAGCGGCTGGTGTTCGGGGTGAAGCCGGGGACGATGGTGCGCATGTAGGCGGTGTCCTCGCGGCCGCGCTGGCCGCACCTGACGTACTGCTCGTGGAGGGCGGCGAGCGCGTCCTCGTCCAGTTCCACGCCCAGGCCGGGGCCGGTCGGCACGGTGACGCCACCGTCGCGGAACTCCAGGGCGCCCGGCTTGACGACCTCCTCCGTCTTCCAGGGGTAGTGCGTGTCGCAGGCGTAGGTGAGGTTCGGGGTCGCGGCCGCGAGGTGGGTCATGGCGGCCAGGCTGACGCCCAGGTGGGAGTTCGAGTGCATCGACAGGCCCATCCCGAACGTCTCGCAGATGCCGCCCAGCAGCGCCGAGCGGCGCAGCCCGCCCCACAGGTGGTGGTCCGACAGGACGACCTGTACGGCGTCGGCGGCGACCGCCGGCTTGAGGTGCTCGAAGGCGATGACGCACATGTTCGTGGCCAGCGGGAGGTCGGTGTGCCGGGAGACCTCGGCCATGCCCTCGATGCCGGGGGTCGGGTCCTCCAGGTACTCCAGGACGCCCGCGAGCCGGTCGGCCACCTTGATCGAGGTCTCGACGGTCCAGGCGCCGTTCGGGTCGATGCGCAGGGCGTGGCCGGGGAAGGCGGCGGCCAGGGCCTCGACGGTCTCGATCTCGTGGCGGGGCTCGTACACGCCGCCCTTGAGCTTGAGGGCGGTGAAGCCGTACTCGGAGACCATCCGCCGGGCCTGGGCGACCATCTGCTCGGGCGTGCGGCCCTCGCCCCACGTGTCGTCGTCGTGGCCGGGGTGGCCGGCCCACTTGTAGAACAGGTATCCCGAGTACGGCACGCGGTCGCGTACGGCCCCGCCCAGCAGGTCGCTCACCGGGCGGCCGAGCGTCCTGCCCTGCAGGTCGAGCAGCGCCACCTCGAACGGCGCCACCACGGTGTCCACGGCGCTGGAGACCTCCAGCATGCCGCCGAAGCTCGCGCCCGCCCCGCCGGTGGACGCCCCGAGCGCCTCGGTCACGACCCGGCGCAGGCCGTTGACGTCGAAGACGTCCGCGCCGGGCAGGGCGGCGGCCACCGCGCCGAGCCGTTCCAGGTGACCCTGGTCGGCATAGGTCTCCCCGAGGCCCACCAGGCCGTCGTCGGTGTGCACCTGGACGATCGCGCGCAGCACGTACGGCTGGTGCACGCCCACGACGTTGAGCAGGGGCGGGTCGCGGAAGGCGACCGGGGTGACGGTGACGCGGCTGACGCGGGCGCTCATCGGGCCGCCTTCACGCTGAGCACGGGCACGCTGGCCTCCATGAGGATCCGCTGCGCCTCGCTGCCCAGGATGAACTTGCCGACCAGCGATCGGTGCCGCAGCCCGATGACGATGAGCGTGCCGCCGGTCTCCTTGACGAGCTGCTCGAAGGTCTCGGGCAGGTCGTCGTCGTGGAGCGGCTGGCGTACCTCCGCGTCCACCCCGGCCTCCCGCGCCCGCCGCAGCAGCTCGGCGCCGGCGGCGTCGTCGATCATGTGCTCGTCGACCGGGGCGCCGCGGCGCGGGGAGTTCACGATGATCACGCGTTCCCCGCGCAGCCTGCCCTCGCGCAGGCCCGCGTCGACGGCGGCCTCGCCCTCGGGCGTGGGCAGGTAACCGACGAGGATGGTCATGAGATCTTCTCCTCAACACGATCGGAGGTCTTGCGGCGCAGGAACTTGCGGATCAGCGGCCAGGCGGCGACGAGCACGACCAGGGCGAGCACCGTGCCCGAGATGGGGCGGGTGAGGAAGCCACTCGGGTCGCCGCCGAAGATGAGCAGCGACTGCCGCGAGGAGTTCTCGATCATCGACCCGAGCACGAACGCCAGCACCAGCGGCCCCGGCTCGAAGCCGAACTTCTTCATCAGGTAACCCAGCAGGCCGAACACGATGACCAGGAAGATGTCGTAGACCTGGTTGTTCACGGTGTACGCGCCCAGCAGCGTGATGAGCACCGTGATCGGGGCCAGGATGGCCGGGCGGACCCGCAGGATCTTCACGAACACGCCGACCATCGGGATGCTCATGATCAGCAGCAGGATGTTGCCGATGTACATCGAGTTGATGACGCCCCAGAACACGTCGGGGTGCTCGGTGACGAGCTGCGGCCCCGGCTGGATGCCCTGGATGAGCAGGGCGCCGAACATCAGGGCCATCGTCGCGTTCGCGGGGATGCCGAGGGTCAGCAGCGGGATGAACGACGACGTGGCGGCGGCGTTGTTGGCCGTCTCCGGTGCGGCGACGCCCTCGACGGCGCCCTGGCCGAAGCGCTCCGGATGCTTGGAGCGCCGCTTCTCCAGCGCGTACGCGGCCAGCGAGGACAGCACCGCGCCACCGCCGGGCAGCACGCCCAGGACGAACCCGATGAGCGAGCCGCGCCCGATCGCGCCCTTGGCCTGGCCGAGGTCCTTGCGCGACGGCCACACGTTGCCGACCTTGGCGGGGGAGTGCACCTGGTTGTGCCGCTCCTCCAGGTTGTAGAGGATCTCGCTGAGCCCGAACAGGCCCATGGCGATCGGGATGAAGTCGATGCCCTCGGCGAGGTTCAGGCTGTCGAAGGTGAAGCGCTCGGCGCCCGTGAAGGTGTCGCGGCCCACGGTCGCGATCAGCAGGCCGACGCAGGCCGCGATGATGGCCTTGAGCTTGTTGCCGTTGCCCACCGACGAGATCAGCAGGACGCCCAGGATGCCCAGGGCCGCGTACTCCGGGGGCCCGAAGTCGAGCGCGAACCCGGCCACGATCGGCGCGACGAGCGTCAGGCCGAGGATCGAGACCGTGCCGCCGATGAAGGAGCCGATGGCCGCGATGCCGAGTGCCGTGCCCGCTCTGCCCTGCTTGGCCAGGGCGAAGCCGTCGAAGACGGTCACCACCGAGGACGCCTCGCCCGGCAGGCGGAGCAGGACCGAGGTGATCGTGCCGCCGTACTGGGCTCCGTAGAAGATGCCCGCCAGCATGATGATCGCCGACACGGGCTCGATGCCGTACGTGATCGGCAGCAGGATGGCGATCGTCGCGCCGGGGCCGAGGCCGGGCAGCACGCCGATGAGCATACCGATGATGACGCCGATGAGGCAGTAGAGCAGGTTGGCCGGCTCCAGTACGACGCCGAAACCGTTGAGGATCGGGGAGATGTCCATGTGACTTTCTCAGATGAGCCTGGGGAGCGGGATCTGCAGCAGCACCACGAAGAGCACGTAGAACGCGACCACGGCACCGACGCTGATCACGATGGAGGAGCGCCACGACTCCCTGCCCAGCCAGCGCAGCCAGACGAACATGAGCAGCAGCGAGGGGATCTCGAAGCCGATCACCGGCAGCAGCGCGGCGAGCAGCACGAGCGTCACCAGGCCGACCAGGGTGAGCAGGCTGGAGCGGGAGAACCGCTCGGTGTCCCGCAGGCCGCGGCCCGTGACGACGAGCGTCGCCGACAGCACGACGATGACGACGCTGATGGCGAACGGCCACAGGCCGGGCCCGGGCTGCGTGAGCTGCCCGAGCCCCAGCGCGTAGGACCCGACCGCACCCAGCACGCCGACGACGAGCGCCACCACGGCCGCCCCGACCTGCGCGATCGGGCCCGCGTGCGGCGGCCGGGCCTCTTCCAGCTCGGCCTGGAGCCGGTCGGCCTCGGCCTGCAACAGGTCGGCCTCGGCGGGCTCGGGGCCCGGCGGCCGGGTGGGGTCGGTCATGGACATGCACACTCCTTCGTGGCGGTTCGTGGCGAGGCGCCGGCCTCGATCAGTCGGCCCCGGTCAGCCGGCCAGGCTGATGCCGAACTCGTCCAGCTGTGCCTTGTACTTGGTGGAGTCGCTCTGCAGCGAGGCGAGGACCTCCTGCGGGGCGGTCTCCATCGGGGTGAGCGAGTTGTCCTCGTTGAACTTCTTGTACTCCGGCGTGGCGAACGTCTTCTTGGCCGCGTCGAGCAGCTTGGTCTTGACGTTCTCCGGCGTGCCCTTGGGGGCGGTCAGGAAGCGGTACTGCGTCACCTGGACGTCGAAGCCCTGCTCCTTGGCCGTCTTCACGTCGGGCAGGAAGGGGATGCGCTGCTCGGAGAAGACGGCGAGCGGGACGAGCTTGCCGGCCTTGATGTTCTCGATGGCCTCGCCGATCTGCATGGTCGAGACGTCCACCTGGTTGCCGAGCAGGGCGGTCAGGTTGGGGGCGCCGCCGTCGAACGGCACGGCCGTGGCCTCGACGCCGGCGGTCTTGAAGGTCAGCGCGGAGGCGAGCTGCGCGCCGGTGCCGACGCCGGTGGTGCCGTACCGGATGGTCTTGCCCGCCTTCTTCATGTCCTCGATGGAGGTGAAGCCGGACTTGGGGTTGGTGGCCATGACGTAGTCGTCGCGCGAGATGCCGGTGATGACGTCGAACGAGTCGATCTTCGTGGCCTCGGCGGCCGACACCGTGAGCGGCGTGATGGTGAAGAGCGAGGCGTTCTGGACGGCGATCTTGTAGCCGTCGGCCTTGGCGGACTGGAGCTCCTTGGCGTTGAGCGCGCCGTTGGCGCCCGGCTTGTTCAGCACGGGAGTGGAGACGCCGAGCTCCTTGCCCATGCCCTGGGCCAGCGCCCGGGTGATGAGGTCGGTGGAGCCGCCCGCCGAGGCGCCGACGCTGAACTCGATGTTGCCTGTCGGATATTCTCCGTCGCCGCCACCGGAGGAGGTCGTCTTGACGCCACCGCACGCGGTCAGCGCGATCGCGGCGGCGGCGCCGACGACGCCCAGGAGGATGCGGCGGGGGGCCGTCCGAGATGTCGGCATGGACTTCTCCTTCGTGCGGGCGGAAGGCCGCCCGTTATCTGCTCTGGAGCGGAGAGGGGAGTTGCGTAAGGTTACGGCAAGGTTTCCGCTCGTTAGTCTCCGGAGACTAGGACCAGCCTCGATGCCTGTCCAGGCTCATTTCGGTATCGAGTGATACTCTTCACGCATCATGCTAACACTCGATCAGATCCGGGCATTCGTGGCTGTCGCCGAGGAGCTGCACTTCGGCCGTGCGGCTGATCGGCTGCGCATGACCCAGCCTCCGCTCAGCCGCCACATCCAGAAACTGGAACGTGTCATCGGCGTGACCCTTCTGGAACGCGACAACCGGCGCGTGGTCCTCACCGACGCCGGGCGGGCCTTCCTGGACGACGCGCGGCGCATGCTCTCGCTCGTCGACACCGCGGGGGACCGGGCGCGCCGGATCGCCAGCGGCGCGGCGGGCACCGTACGCCTCGGGTTCACCGCCGTCTCGGCCATCAGCATGCTCGGTGCGCTGCTGCGCCGGCTGTCGGAGCAGCTCCCCGAGATCGACGTCATCCTCCACGAGCGGGTGACCGCCGGGCAGGTGGACGGCCTGCTGCGCGGCGAGCTCGACCTCGGTCTGGCCCGCCCGCCCTTCGACATCGCCACCCTCGACTCGCGCGTCGTCTTCCGCGAGCCGCTGTGCGCCGTGGTGCCCCTCGGCCACCCGCTGGCCGACCTGGGCCGGCCGCTCGCGCCGGACGACTTCGACGGCCTGCCGGTGATCAGCTACAACCCGGTGCAGTCGCGCTACTTCCACGAGCTGACCGTCCGGTTCCTCACCAACGCCCACCCCCGGATCGAGCAGCAGGTGCACCAGATCCTCACCGCCGTGCTGCTCGTGGCGGCCGGGCGCGGCGTCGCGCTGGCGCCCGCCAGCGCGCGCTCGCTGGGCGTGGACGGCATCGCCATCTGCGACCTGGTACGCGGCGGCGGCGACCCGCTGGACGACGCGGGCGCCACGGGAGAGCCGGTCGAACTGCACGTGATCTGGGACCGCAACTCGACCAACCCCGCGCTCGGGCGCGTGCTCGAACTGCTGCCCGATCTCGGGGCCTGAAGCCGGCGATGCTCCATCGGTATCGCCGGATTCAGAATCGCACTTGGACAGGAATCGTCCCCGCTTCTTACCCTGGCGGGCGTCAGACCTTACCGGCGGTGCGGGGGGATCCCACGGCCGCATGTAAAACCCGAGGAGCATCCGCCATGCCCAGTTACTCCCCGCAGGAGCTCGCCACCCGGCTCAAGAGCGGCCTGCTGTCCTTCCCGGTCACCCATTTCACCGCGGATCTGGAGTTCGACGAGGCGGGTTACCGCGACCACCTGGCCTGGCTGAGCGGCTACCCGGTGGCCGGCCTGTTCGCCGCGGGAGGCACGGGCGAGGGCTTCTCGCTGACCGCCGAGGAGATCGACCGGGTGGTCCGCGTGGCGGTGGACGAGGTGAACGGCAGGGTCCCCGTCGTGGCCCCGGCCACCGGCGGCACCGCGAACGCCGTGGCGCAGGCGAAGGCCGCGGAGGCCGCCGGTGCGGACGGCCTGCTCCTGATGCCCCCCTACCTCACGGAGGCCGGCCAGGAGGGCCTGGTCGAGCACGTCTCCGCGGTCTGCCGCGCCACCGGCCTGGGAGTGATCGTCTACAGCCGGGCCAACGCGGTGCTGAACGACCGGTCCGTCGCGGCCCTGGCCGAGCGGAACGAGACGCTCGTCGGGTTCAAGGACGGCGTCGGCAACATCGAGAGCCTCACCCGCATCTACGCCACCGTCGGCGACCGCCTGGCCTACATCGGCGGCCTGCCCACGGCCGAGACCTTCGCCCTGCCGCTGCTGCAGCTCGGCATGAGCACGTACTCCTCGGCGATCTTCAACTTCGTCCCGCAGTACGCGCTCGACTTCTACGCCGACGTCCGTGCCCAGGACCGGGACGCGGTCTACCGTCGCATCAGGGAGTTCGTGCTGCCCTACCTGGACATCCGCGACCGCATGAAGGGGTACGCCGTGTCGATCATCAAGGCGGGCCTGACCGCCGTCGGCCGCCCGGCCGGCCCGGTGCGGCCGCCGCTGCAGAACCTCACGGACGGCGAGCTCGCCGAGCTGACCGCCCTCATCAACAAGATCAGCTAGGGGCCGTCTTGTCTCCCACCATCGAACGCGTCGAGGTCGTCCCGGTCGCCGGGTACGACAGCATGCTGCTCAACCTCAGCGGCGCGCACGGGCCGTTCTTCACCCGCAACGTCGTCATCGTCACCGACTCCGACGGGCGTACCGGCCTGGGCGAGGTGCCCGGTGGCGAGGCGATCCGGCAGACCGTCGAGGAGGCGGGCGCCCTGCTCGCCGGGCAGCCGGTGGCCCGCTACCGCGGCCTGCTGCGCTCGGTGGCCGAGCGGTTCGCCGCCCGGGACGCCGGCGGGCGCGGCCTGCAGACCTTCGACCTGCGCACGACCGTGCACGCGGTCACCGGCCTGGAGTCCGGCCTGCTCGACCTGCACGGCCAGTACCTCGGCGTGCCCGTGGCCGACATGCTCGGCGAGGGCCGGCAGCGCGACCGGGTGCCGATGCTGGGCTACCTGTTCTACGTCGGCGACCCCGGCCGTACCGACCTGCCCTACCTCGTGGACGACGGCGGCGACGACCGCTGGTCCCGGCTGCGCCGCCGCGAGGCGCTCACGCCCGACGCGGTGGTCGCCCTGGCCGAGGCCGCCCAGGAGCGGTACGGCTTCACCGACTTCAAGCTCAAGGGCGGCGTGCTGGCCGGCGAGGAGGAGATCGCCGCGGTCACCGCGCTGGCCCGCAGGTTCCCGGAGGCGCGCGTCACCCTCGACCCCAACGGCGGCTGGCTGCTGGCCGACGCCGTCCGGCTGTGCCGCGGGCTCGGCGACGTCCTGGCCTACGCCGAGGACCCGTGCGGCGCCGAGGGCCGCTTCTCGGGGCGCGAGACGATGGCCGAGTTCAAGCGGGCCACCGGGCTGCCGACCGCGACGAACATGATCGCCACCGACTGGCGGGAGCTGGCGCACGCCGTACGGTCGGACGCCGTGGACATCCCGCTGGCCGACCCGCACTTCTGGACCATGGCCGGCTCCGTCCGCGTCGCCCAGCTCTGCCACGACTTCGGGCTGACGTGGGGGTCGCACTCCAACAACCACTTCGACATCTCGCTGGCCATGTTCACCCACGTCGGGGCGGCCGCCCCGGGCGAGATCACGGCGCTGGACACGCACTGGATCTGGCAGGACGGCCAGGCGCTCACCACGAAGCCGTTCCAGATCAGGGACGGCGCGATCGACGTGCCGACCGCGCCCGGGCTCGGCGTCGAGCTCGACCGGGAGGCCCTGGCGGAGGCGCACGAGCTGTACCTCAGCCGGGCGCTGGGCGCCCGCGACGACGCCGTCGCCATGCGGTTCCTGGTGGAGGGCTGGGTGTTCGACCCGAAGCGGCCCTGCCTCGTGCGCTGAGGTCTGCCCTGCCGGAAGGGGCGCCTCAGAAGAGGGTCAGCGGCTCGTTGGGCATCGGGTCGGGGAGCGGGGCCAGCTCGGGGAGGCGGGCGCGGACGTCGTCGTGGAAGCGGCGGGCCAGCCGCAGCGCCTCGGCGTTGTCCGGCGTGTGGACGAACACCGTCGGCGAGCGTCCCTCCCTCAGCCACTCCGTCACCGTGTCCACCCACGGCCGCCAGCCCTCGACCGTGCGCTCCTCGGCGTCGCGGCCGAGGTAGCGCACGATCGGGTGGCCGGTGAGGGCGCGGGTGCGCCGGGGCACGCGCGGCTTCTTCGTCCACGCGTCGCGCTCGGCGTCGCTGGTGGGCGGGCTCGCGAACATGACGGTCGTGTCGAACGGGACCCATTCGGCCCCCGCGGTGGCCAGGACCCGTTCGAGGAGGCGCTCGGAGCGCTCGTCCTCGAAGAAGGCCCGGTGGCGGACCTCGACCGCGTAGCGGTGCCCGCGGGGCAGCCCGCGCAGGAACGTCGCCAGGGTGCCCAGGTCGGCGGGGGAGAAGGAGCCCGGGAGCTGCACCCAGAAGGCGTGCACCCGCGGGCCCAGCGGCTCCATCGCCGCCAGGAACGCGCTCAGCTCCTCCTGGGCGCCCGCCAGGCGGCGCTCGTGGGTGATCGGCTTGGGCAGCTTGACCACGAACCGGAAATCGGGCGAGGTCTGGGCCGCCCAGGACTCGACCGTGGCGCGCGACGGGGTGGCGTAGAACGTCGTGTTGCCCTCCACCGCGTCGCACCAGCTCGCGTAGGCGCGCAGGCGGTCACCGGGCGGGAGGCGATCGGGCAGGAAACGTCCTTGCCAGCGCGCGTGCGTCCACATCGCGCACCCCACATGAAGCCGCATGGACCCGACGTTATCGCCAGATGGGCGTGGGGCCCGCCCCGGGCGGGCCCCACGGTCCAGCGGCGCTCTAGCGGACGGCCTTGTCGGGCCGCTCGGTGATGCGGACGGCGTTGAGGATCGGGGCGCCGGCGCGGGCGAAGAACCGCACGTCGAGCTGCCCGTCGGTGACCTCCACCGTGAACCGCCGGGTGACGGCGGCGTTCGCCCCCGCCTCCTTGGCCAGGTCGAGGGCCTGGACGGCGACCTCGCCCTCCACGGCCACGTCGAACACCCGCTTGCCCGGCTTCTTGTTCCGGGTCTCGGCGAAGCCCAGCTCGACCGTGTAGACGCCGTCGGGCACCCCGTCGAACCGGTACGCGCGCATGCCCTCGCGGGCGCTGCGGTAGAGCGCCTGCTCGGCGGTGCCCGCGACCGGCCGGTCCGAAGTGCTCGCCTTGGTGAGCGGGCCCATGTAGCCGTGGCCGCCGGGCGCGTACCTCCGGTCGGCCGTCCAGGTGTCCCCGGCGGCCACGGTCACGTCCTCCGTCCCGCCGACCTCGACGGCGACCTGGTGCCTGGGCACCACGACGTGCACGACCACGGGGAAGGCCGGGTTGCGGCCGCTGGCCGAGCGCACCACCAGGACGCCCGTGCGGACGGTGCCGGGCGGCAGGCCCGCGCTGGAGGCGGTGACCTCCACCGGCACCGACGCGCCCGCCTTCAGCTCCCCGCCGGCCGGGCTGACGCCGAGCCAGGTCAGCGCGGGATCGAGCTCGATCGTGTACGCCGCGACCGCGCCCGGGTTGGCCAGCTCGAACCTGCCCTTCCTGGTGGACCCGGCGGGCAGCACGATGGTCAGCTCGCCGGTCGAGGCCGTCACCCGGCCCGTGGCCAGCGCCTTGTCGAACACGTTGCGCTCACCGGGCCGCACGGTGACGTCCTCGGCGAGCGGGCCGTAGTCGTCCGCCGACACCTCCAGCCGGTGGTCGCCGGCCGGGACCTGGCCGAGGAAGGCCCCGTCCGCCCCGGTGGTGAACGTCGCCCCGTCGCCCACCTTGACCGTCGCGCCCGCCAGCGGCCGGCCGTCGTTGGCGTCGGTGATCGTGCCCGCCACCAGCCCGTGGCCCCGGGCGGCGAAGGTCAGGCTCTGGCCGGTGGCGACGGCGGCGCGGTTGGCGGCGTACTCCAGCGCGTCCGTGCCGTCCGCGCTCTCGATGCCGATCGTGGCCTCCTCACCCGCCGCGTGGGAGCTGCCGATGTCGCGGTAGCGGAAGCCGATCGAGCCGTCCTCGCCGAGCAGCGCCTCGAACGACAGGCGCTCGGGCCCGGCGTAGAAGCGGGCGCCGCGCCATTCGAGGACGAACGTGCGGTTCGGGGCGGTCCCGAGCGTGGCGGTGTAGAGGCCGCCCTCCCCCTCGTCCAGGGCCAGGTCGTCCCAGTACGGGTAGATGCCCGCGTTGGGGTCGCCGGCCGCGGGCAGCGGCACGTTGCTCGGGAAGGACCACGCGCGGCCGAAGGTGAGGAACCCGTTGGTGCTCACCGTGCCCGTCGTGTACGTCCGGCCGTAGAAGGGGAAGGCGAACGGCAGCGTGATCGCGCGGTGCTCGTCGTCGCCGGTGAGGTCCACCTTCGTGGTGCCCTCCACGTACGCCTCCGTGCCGCTCCGGCAGGTGTGGCCGAAGGCGTCGGCCCGGCTGGCCAGCTCGATGTCCCTGGTCAGGTCGCCGTCCACCGTGACGGTCACCGTCGTGTCCTCGGTGCACCGCGAGGACGCCGTGACGTCGAGCTCGAAGCCCCGGTGCGGCAGCTCGATCTCGTAGCGGCCCCGGGCGTCGGTGACCGTGGTGACCGGGGTGCCGGCGACGCTCACCGTGGCACCCGCCTCCGGCAGGCCGATCGTGCTGACCGTGCCCGACACCGTGCTCATGACCTGCGCCGTCAGCGCCACGTCCGCGGTCACCGTACGGTCGGTCGCGATCGTCGCGGTGGCGGTCGCGTCGTCGTAGCCGAACTTGGCCACCTTGATCTCGTAGTCGCCGCTCAGCAGGCGGGGCAGCGTGTACGTGCCGTCCTGGCCGGTCGAGACCGTGCGGCTCAGCGGGCCGGAGACGCTGACGGCCGCGCCGGCCACCGGGGCGCCGCCCGAGGTGACGGTGCCGGCCAGCGTGCCCATCTCGCCGGTGGGCGCGGCCTTGACCGCGGCGTACGCGTCGAGCCTGCCCTCGCCCCAGGTGAAGTTGTCCGCCGCCGTGCCGCCGCAGCGGCCCTCGTCCACGTCCGCCGCGGTCCCGTCGAGCAGCGCCCGCGTGGCCTCGACGTCGTTGCGCAGGTAGGGGGAGGCCGACCACATCAGCGCCACCGTGGCGGCGACGTGCGGGCTGGCCATCGAGGTGCCGGTCTTGAGGCCGTACTCGTCGCCGGGGACGGCCGAGCGGACGTCCACGCCGGGGGCCGCGATGTTCGGCTTGATCTCGCCGTTCTCGCCGGGGCCGCGCGACGACTGCGGCATGATGACGCCGTTCGCGTCGAACGAGCCGGCGCTGTAGGCGGCGGTGTAGCCGCCGGGCGAGCCGGTCGTGCCGCACTCCGGGCCCTCGTTGCCGTTGGAGAAGGCCGGGAAGATGCCCGCGGCCACCCACGCCTCGACGATCTCCTTGTACCAGAGGTCGAGGCCCTTGCCGCCCCACGAGTTGTTGACGATGTCGGGCGCGAGGTCGGGGCGCGGGTTCTGCCGGTCGAGGTCCGTCGGGGCGAGGATCCACTCGCCGGCGGCCAGCAGCGCGTACGACGGGCAGCCGCCGATGCCGCACGCCTTCACCGTGATCCACTCGGCGCCGGGGGCGACGCCGATGTTGTTGGCCCCGCCGTCGCCGCCGACCATGGTCCCCATGACGTGGGTGCCGTGCGTGCGGTCGTCGCAGGGCGTGCGGCCGGGGCAGGCGCCGGCCGGGTCGAACCAGTTGTAGTCGTGGTCGGCGGTGCCGTCCGGCAGGGTGCCGCGGTACTGGGCGACCAGCGCCGGGTGGTCCCACTGCACGCCGCTGTCGAGGCTGGCCACGACGATGCCCTCGCCGCGGTCGCCCAGCTCGTCCCACACCTTGGGGGCGTTGATCCGGTCGACGTTCCACTCGACGGAGCCGACCGCCGCCCGCGCCACGCCCGGCGCCGGCTCGGGCAGGTCGGCCACGATGTCGGGCTCGACGCTCGCCACCTCCGGCAGCTTCGCGATCTCGGCCGCCAGATCGGCGTCGCCGGTCACCTTGATCGTGTTGACGATCCAGTACGGGGTGAAGTCGGCGTGCTCGGCCTTGAGCAGCTTGCGTAAGCCGGCCTGGGACGTCTCGGCGGTGCGCGTCTTCGACCGGTAGACCTGCCGGCCCTTGTCGGCCTTCGTCCGCGCGGTGCGGGCGGAGCTCAGGTTCGCCTGCTCCTTGAGGCGTACCCAGAAGGTGGCCTTGCCGTCCGCCGTCAGATCGGCCTGCACCAGCCGGTCGATCTTGGGGTCCGGCGGGCCGGCGGCGAGCGCCGTGTTCTGGGGGACGAGCAGGGCCAAGGCGGCCGTTCCGATCAGGAACGCCCGCCGGGCACGGGGAATGGACAAACGAACTCCTTGCGGGGGTGCCCTCGGGATTGCGGGCGGGATCCGGTGAGCCCGCCGGGGAGCATCGTCAGTGGATCTTGTACGCGGTGGCAAGCCCGCGGGGGTGGCGTGTCCACGCCATGGACCGAACACGCCACCCCCGCCGGACCGGGGGCCGCGCACCGCGCCGGCCGTCGTAGGCTGACCCCATGGGCATGGTCGGGACGGTCGGGCTGGTGTTGCATCCGCGGCGCGACTCCAAGAAGGCGATAGACACCATCCTGCGGTGGGCCGCTGACAAGGGCGCGACCGTGCTGGGCCTGCCCGACGAGGTGGGCCGCATCGACTGCAGCGCCGTCGAGGTCGACGCGACCACGCTGGTGGAGCGGGCCGACCTGCTGGTGGGGCTGGGCGGTGACGGGACGATGCTGCGTACGATGCGGCTGCTGGCCGGGCGGCCCACACCCATCCTGGGGGTGAACCTCGGGCGGCTCGGCTTCCTGGCCGAGATCGACGTGGACGAGCTGCCGCAGACGCTGTCGGCGATCGACGCGCACGAATACACGATCGAGCCGCGCATGGCGATCCGCAGCAAGGTGGCCGGGGCGGACGTGACGGCGTTCAACGACATCGCGCTCGTCCGGATCCCCGGCGACGGGCTGGCCGGCGTGTCCGTCACCCCGTCCGGCAGCCCCTTCGTGCGCTACTCCGCCGACGCCGTCATCGTGGCCACCACCACGGGGTCCACGGCCTACAGCTTCTCCGCAGGCGGGCCGATCGTCTCGCCCCGGGTGGAGGCGGTGCTCGTCGTGGCCGCCGCCGCGCACTCGGCGTTCAACCGGGCGCTCGTGCTGCCCGCCGACGAGGAGGTCACGCTGCAGGTGCTGCCGAGCAGCGGGCGGCTGGCGGTCGAGGTGGACGGTGCGGTGGTCGGGCACCTGTGCCCGGGCGACAGCGTCACGGTGACCGCCTGGCCGGGGGCGGCGAAGGTGGTGCGAGTGGGGACCACCTTCTACGAACGCGCCCGCCGCAAGCTCCGGGTCGACGGCAGCGCCGAGATCGACTGACCCACGTCGGGTTCTGCCCGCGTCGCCTTCTGCTCGTGTGGCGTTCGGCCCGTGTGGCGTTCGGCCCGCGTCGCCCCTGGCCTCGCTCGAACCCCTGGACGCGCAACCTCCGCCCGGACCAGCGCCGCCCTCGCTCGACTGCTCGGACCCGCTCGCTCCCAGGTGCCCCACCCCGTCGCCGGGTGTGCTGCCCACCGGGGGCGTGCTGCGTCGCTGGGCGTTCAGGCGCCGGTGCGGCGGCGGTGGCGGGCTGGGCGCTCGGGCGGCGGCTCCCGGTGCGGCGGGTCCTCCGGGCGGGGCTGCGGCGTGAAGAAGTCGGTGCCGCCCCCCGGCGGGACGTGCGGTGCTGTCACGCCGTCGCGAGGGCCGGGTGACGCGGGGGCGAAGAAGTCGTCGTCGTGGTCGGTGTGCGGGGCGAAGAAGTCGTCGTCCTGCCCCGAGGCGAGCTCGTCGCGTCGCCCGCGCCGGGGGACGAGCGACTCTCCCCGGGCGCGCCGGGGGACAAGTGCTGCTCCCCGCGCACGACGAGGGGCGGGTTCGTTGTCGTCCTCGACGGCCGGTTCGGAGCGGTGGCGGGAGGCGGTGAGGGCGGCGAGGGCCGTGGTGATCGGGACGGCGGCGATGAGGCCGAGCGTGCCGACGATGCTGCGCACGATCTCCTGCGCGATCACCGGAGTCGTCATCACGTCCCCGAGCGGCTGGTTCCCGATGCTGAACAGCAGCAGCAGCGGCAGCGACGCCCCCGCGTACGCCAGGATGATCGTGTTGATCACCGAGGCGATGTGCGCGCGCCCGATCCGGCCCGCCGCCCGGTAGAGGCGGGCGAAGCCGTAGGACGGGTTGGCGTGGGCCAGCTCGGCCACCGTCACCGCCTGCGTGACCGTGACGTCGTCGAGCACGCCCAGCGCGCCGATGATGATGCTGGCCAGCAGCAGCCCCTGCGTGTCGATGGACAGGCTCATGTCCAGGGCGAGCGCGCTGTCGTCGGTGATGCCGTTGAGCCGGGCGAACCCCAGCGCCCCGTACGACAGCA
>NZ_JBQQCB010000124.1:0-29994 GCF_052246675.1 Nonomuraea sp. KM90
GGCAATCGCCCCGGTCTTGCCTCCGGTCTCCTCACGCAGGTCGAACACCATCTTGACGGCGCGATCGCGCAGCTCTTGGGGGTACTTCCTCGGTGCGGGCACGACTCCCAGCCTTCCAGTCTTGGGAGCCTCCAACCAACCCGGGGCAGCTCAGTAACCGTGAACTGGCAGCTCGTGCAGCTGGCCTGGGAGGTCCACGAGGGCACCCCGAAGACGGACGCCTCGGTCCGGATCATCGCCCTGGACACCGACACCGCCCAAGTCCTGCGCGCCCACCGGCAGCAGCAACGCCAGGAGCGCCTAGCCATGGGCGAGGCATGGACCGACACTGGGTTCGTCTTCACCCAGCCCGACGGCAGCCGTCTGCATCCCCAGCACGTCTCCGATCAGTTCCTCTGGCTGGCCTACCTGGCCGGCCTGCCGCCGATCCGCCTGCACGATCTCCGCCACGGGGCGGCCTCGCTGATGCTGGCGGCCGGGGTGGAGATGAAGGTGGTGCAGGAAACGCTGGGGCACACCTCGAGTGCGTTCACCGCCGACACCTACACCTCGGTCTATCCGCAGGTGGCCACGGCGGCGGCCGAGAAGACCGCCGCCCTGCTGTTCGGCGAGGAAAGCCAGGCTGAGGCCGGGAAACTCATCTCACTGAGGAGCTGAACAGTCGGATTAAACGTCCGGCCCCGCGTTCGCCGCCTGCTCGCGGCGAGGCGGGGCCGGTCGCTTGCCGCAGGAGTCGGAGGTGGTGAATGGATCATGGAATGTGCGGGGTTGGTGCGGGCGAGCACGTATGGAGCACGCAAACGCTAGAGGAAAATTCTAGAACGCGTCCGATCCCGCAAAGCCGCAGGTCAAACCATGATCAAAGCGCGCCCTGCAGGATTCGAACCTGCGACCGTCGGATTAGAAGCAAGATCTTTAAGTGCCGCGCTATGCCATTGAGTGACGGTTCCTGCCACCTCAGCGCGGTTTGGGCGTCAGGCAATGCCGGGTCCTGACGACGTGTGACGGGGCGTACGAGCACGCACCGAGCACGGCGGCATCCCTCACCCCCAGGGACCCGAACGACCATAATGGATAGCCTGGCGACTGTTAAGAGGAGGCCGAATGGACCTCGCTAGGCACCCCCTGACGTACTTCGAGCAGCGCCTCGTCGATGTCGCCGACGACTGGGGCTTCACCCTCACCCACCTCGTGAAGTACTACTGCGAACTAAGTCATCCTGACAGCCACATCACGTGCTACCTCGACCGGCAGCGCACCCCTCGCAACACGATCGCCGTCATGATTCACCCCGAGACCGAGGTAACCCCGCTGCATGCCGTACACGGCCTCACGGTCCAGTCCGCCCTACGGCATGGCTCGAACATGCGCCGATTCCCCAAGAGACTGCACACCGGCACGGAGCCGATCACCTACGCTCGCCTGATCCGATGTGCCGACCTGAGCGCCTTCGGCCGCCTGCTGAACGCACTCAAGACAGCCAGCACCCCACGCTCGCGCAATTTTCAACCGGAAGGCGCAAACCCGTGAGAACGCGTCTCTGCCCCTCGGCGATCAGCTCCTGACCATATATCTTGCCGCCGCTCAGTCCCTGAACCACATCACGCGAAAAGCTGCAACGGTCCGCCTTATTCGATGCGGCGCAGGTCCATGCTGTCGGATCCGTCCCACCGATTGTTCGCGGCTGCCCGGCGGGATCGCTCTGCCAGTTCGCCGGTCAGGCCGGTGCGCTCGATGCACCATTCGACCCACTGCGGCAGCAGATCGAGTACGGCCTCGGCGTACTTTTCGATGTACCCGTCCGCGACGAGGACTACGGCGTGCTCGATCCGATGCGGGGAGCAGGCATAGTAGCCGGGCCCGGACAGGCGCGACCAACTGTCGGCGAGCGTGGCGATGTCTTCCCGTTCGGGGCTGCGGTCATCTCGATCGCGTAGCCAGGCGGCGAAGTCGTCGATGATCGGGTTCAGGTCGTGCTGAGGTTTGGGTTCGGGAGCGACGGTGAACGAGTCGCAGAGCGCGCGGGCGCGCTGGCGCATGCGGAAATGCTCGGCGATGAGCTGCTGCGACTCGATGCCGAGCAGCATGGCATCCAGGAAGTCAGAACGGCACAGCGGATCCAGCAGGTCGCGGGCGGTGGCTTGGTCGCACGGCACCGGCTCGGCGGAGGCGGGTGCCGCGTGGGACCCCACGACGGCTCGCCACTCGGCGAGCGCTTCCCGGGGTGAGGCGAAGACGCCGGCGTGCACGACCCGGTCTCCGGTGCAGCGGTCGATGTCCCAGCAGTACCAGTGCGGGTTCTGCTCACCCCAGGCAAAGGGGGCCAGTAGCGCGCACCGCGAGCCGTACGCGTCGGTCAGCAGCAGTGGCTCCCCGGCCGGAGCGGCCCGGAGAATCTCGCTGGGCCACCCGGGAGCGATGCCGGCTTCGGTCAAGGCCGTCGTGGTGTCCTTGATGGCCTCGCGGACGGCGAGATCGGGGTCGCGGCGCAGCATCTCCCCGCTGGGCGGCGGGGTCATCGCGGCGAGCCCGTGCAGCAGTCGCCACAGGTCGTCCATCTGCCCGCCGGTGCGCGTTGCGATCTGGATCTCGTCGCGGACGAGGTCAGCCAACGAGGCCAGGTACTGGTTCCAGTGGAAACCCATGGTCTCGGTCTGGGTGCGCGTCCACATTTCCTCGCCGACCAGGTCGACCACGGCGTTCTCCAGCCGCAGCGGCGAGTGGGCGGGCAGGTCAGGCATGCTACCGATGATCGATTCCTGGGAGTCCGGCCACCACTGATCCCCAGCAGTCCCCAGCAGCGACTCCAACAGCCCGGAACGAGGGTCGGGTGCGGACTGACGGGCGGCGAGCTGCTCCGCGCGCCGGGCAGGATTGCCACTGACTCCCCGCGTGGGGCTCGCCTTCGCTCTCCGCTTCTTCGCCACGGCACCCGATCCTACGGGTGTCCATGGGCCAGGAAGGGCTTGTTCACGCGGCGCGGGCGGCTAAGGCCGAACGCCGCGCCATACTCTGAACGCTATGCAAGAGGAGTTGCGAGCGTTCACCGAGTGGGTGGGCCAAGGCCGGAAGCTGACCCAGACGGGGAATCTGACGCTGTCGGACGCGCGGACGCTGGTGGCGCTGCTGAAGACCGGCGACGAGATCGACCCGAAGATCGGCGACCGGGTGTTCCGGACGAAGAGCAGCACCGAACTGCCCGGCTTGAACCTGATCGTGGAATGGGCCGTAGCGACCGGGCTGGTCAGGGTGGTCAAGGGACGGCTGCTGCCAGTGAAGAAGGCGGCGCCACTGCTGAACGACCCGAAGCGGTTGTGGGAAGCGTCGTTCACGGCGTTGGGGAAGATGAGCCAGGCGCTCTTCCCCAAGAATTACTGGTACTCGTCCCTGGTCGGCGAGGAGTTCGCGCTCATCTGGCCGGCGCTGCAGCGTAGGTTGTACGGCGGACCGGTGCCCCTCGCGGATCTGCGGGAGCTGGCCTGGCAGATCGCATCGCCCTACTACGAGATGCGCGACCCGCAAGTGCAACGGCGAATGGCCGACCAGGACATCGATCGGCTGCTGACCGTCCTGGCCCGGCTGGGCGTGGTGGAGCTCACGGAAGAGACGGCGACCCTGACCCCGGCCGCGGTGACCACCGTACGGCGCAGCCTGGGCGAAGCCGCACCGGGAGAGCCGATCTACCAGATCCGGGTGACGCTCCAGGAGAGCGCGGACCCGGTGATCTGGCGGCGCCTGCTCGTCTCCCCCGGGATCACGCTCGCCAGGCTGCACCACATCCTGGTCACGGCGATGGGCTGGCAGGACAGTCATCTCCACCTGTTCAGGGTCGGCGGTTTCCTGTACGGCCAACCGTCCCGCGAGTGGGATCTGGACGTTGTGGACGAGGAGAAGACCTCCCTGGCGGAGGTGCTCGCACAGGTCAGGGCAGCCATCGAGTACGAATACGACCTGGGTGACAGCTGGCGGCACGACATCGTGCTGGAGGAGATCCTCACCGCGGAGGAAGGAGTCCGTTACCCGGTGCTGTTGGGCGGGGAGGGCGCCTGCCCGCCAGAAGACGTCGGCGGCATCGGAGGCTACGCATACTTCCGTCTGGTGCTGGCCGATCCCGAGCACGACGAACATGATGAATATGTCCGCTGGGCCGGTCTGGACAGCGCGCAGGAATTCGACCCGGCCAAGTTCGCCGTTGAAGCCGCTCGCCGAGCGCTGGCCTCGGCCAGATGATCAGATGCGCATCTCAGATGCAGCCCGCGGGCCTCCCCGCCACAGCACTCGCCCCGCACGCCAACGGCCCCTGGTCTGCCCGGTTGGGACTTATCGCGGCAACACCGACCGCCGCACCACGGAGCCTTCCCGTCCTTCGGACACTTGACCTGGGGCATCCCTGGTCGGAGGCGAGCCCTAGCTGAAGCGTCTGTCGTCGCACACCGTTAGGGGCGGAGGTGGCGCAGATGGCAAAGACTCGGGTGCAGGTCAGCAGACGATGCGGCTGTGTGGATACGGCAACGGGACGTCAGCGAGGGGTGACGTGTCCGCGTCTACCGATAGATGACGATTACGGCAGCTGGTACTTCGCGGTGCAGGCACGTGGCCTGGACGGGCAGCGGCAGCGCATCCGCCAGGGCGGTTACGCCAACCCCGAGGAAGCGCAGACGGCAGGTCGTGCCTTAGCCACCGCCGACCGCGACGGCGCAGGAGCCGGATGCACCGTCGGTGAATGGCTGGCACGCTGGCTGACCAGCAAGGACGCCCTGCGTCCGTCGACCCGGCAGGGCTACGCCACGCACATCCGCCTCTACCTCATCCCGCAGCTGGGACGGATCCCGCTCCACCAGCTCACCTCGCGCGACGTCAACGGCCTCCTCGCGACGCTGGCGTCCCATCCCTCACCGACCGGCCGCCATCTTTCGCCCGCGACCGTGGTGCGGATCCACGCCACCTTGCGCACCGCGCTGAACGCGGCGGTGCGCGCCCGGCTGATCCCCATCAACCCGGCCCACGGCGCCGAACTCCCCCATCCCCGCCGACCGCATCCGGTCGTCTGGACCGCCGGGCGGACCGCCCGGCGGCAGCAGACCGGAAAGCGTCCGGCGGTAGCGGTCTGGACCGAACGACAGCTCGCGGCGTTCCTGGCCAGCATCGCGCAGGATCGTTTGTATGCCGCGTGGTGGCTGGCCGCGCTGCGCGGTCTGCGCCGGGGCGAGCTGGCCGGGCTGCGCTGGACGGATGCCGACCTGCAGGCCGCCGAGCTGACGGTGGCGCAGCAGCGTGTGCACGCCGACGGTCAGGTCGTGGTCGGGCCGCCGAAGAGCGCCGCCGGATGCCGGGTGGTGGCCGTCTCTGGGCAACCGCCGGTCCGGCTGTACGACCTGCGGCACGGCGCCGCCACGCTGGCGCCGGCCGCGCGCACCGATCTGAAGGTGGTGCAGGCGATGCTGGGGCATGCCAGCATCGTGCTGACCGCCGACACCTACGTCTCGGTGCTGCCGGAGGTGGCCCACCAAGCCGCCCGGGAGACCGCCCGGCTGGTGCTGCGAGCAGCGTCCAAGCTCAGACAAGAGCTCAGCGAGCGGCCGGTTCTGCTGCTCGATGTACTGGCGCAACTCTACGTTGTCGTCGGACATGCCCAGGGCCCAACACCGGCCGCGCCGCCGCCATTCCTGGCGGGGCGCGTCAGGGAGTCAGGAAGCCGGTGATGGAGCGCCGAAGGTTGTCGCCCGCGCCCGCCTCCACCTTCCTCACCCGGTGGAACGTGCCGGCCACCATCACCACGAGCCGGTTCGGCCGGGGCGCGATGGACGTGGCCGGCACGGGAGCGTTCATCAGGTCCTTGGGGACGTCGAACTCGGCACACGGCACCTCGCCGACCGGGCAGTCGAACAGCTCCAGCTCGCCGCCCCACGTCGCCCGCCACTCGCCCGACAGGTAGAGCGTGTACGCCGCCCCCCGGCCGCTCCCGTCGTCGTGCCAGTCCAGCCCGGACCCCCGGCCGTACCGCCAAAACTTGAACCGGTCGTTGTCCGCCGCCGTCACGCCGAGCGCGTCGAGGCCCCTCCTGACGGCCGACATCACCTCTCCGGCGTGCTCCTCGCCGGCTTTCGCGGAGGCGTACGACGCGTCGGCGTAGAACGCCACTCCGTCGAACATCGGATCGACCGAGCTGAAGGTGGGCCGGTGCTGCACGGCCCGCTCCTCCTCCCGCCAGGCGGCCAGGGCGTCCGGGGACAGGGCGTTGTCGACCACCACGAACCGCCGCCCCTGTACGAGGGTCACGGCCTCGGCGGTCCATCCGTCATGAGCTGCCACGCTCGCGCCTCCTGATCTCCTTGGACATGGCCTTCCGCCTCGCCTTCTCGGCCGCCCTCGCGACCGGATCCCGGGGAGGTCGACGAGGGCACCCCCTGCCACGCCGAGTCACCGGCGCCGTGCTCGAGAGCGCGGTCCCGCAGCCCCGAACGCGGGACCGCCCAGACGAGCACCGCCGCCGCCGTGGCGACGATGACGGCCGCCAGCCCGGCCAGGTACGCCGTCCGGCCCACCAGGTTCGCGAGCGGCAGCGCGATCACGAAGCCCAGCGGCACCATCGCCGTGGTCATGGTCGTCTCGAACGATCCGACCCGCGACAACATCGGCTTGGGGACCGTGAGCTGCACGAGGGTGTCGAAGACGACCCCGGCGACCCCCGCCGCCAGAGCCGCCAGGAACAGGGCGCCCGCGACCACGACCAGATGCCGGCCGTACGCGAGAGCCAGGAGCTGCACCGGCATCGAGACGACCAGCAGGGCGACGGTGAGCACCCCGCGCCACTCGACGCGCACGTGCCCGCTCACCAGCGCTCCCAACAGCCCGCCCGCGGCCAGGAACGTCACGATGACGCCCCACTGCTCGATGCTCCCGAACCTGTCCTGCACGGTGATCGGTCCGAGCACGCTCACCGAGGCCAGCCCGACCTGCACCGGAACCCAGACGAGGATCGCGCCCAGGACCAACGGCAGGCGGGGCATGACGCGCACCGCGTCGAGGAACCGCACGCGCTCCCCCGCGCCGCCGTCATCGTCCTCGGCGGGCCCGCGCTCCGGCGGCCGGGCCCGGATCAGCCGCCTCAGCCAGGCGAGCGAGACGAGGGAGACGACGAAGGTGGCGGCGTCGAAGAAGAGCGCCAGCGGCACGCCTCCCACCACCACCAGCAGCGACGCGAGCGCGGGCCCGGCCATCCGTCCGGTGTCCCCGGCGACGTCGAGCCAGGAGTTGGCCTTCTGCAGCTGGGCGGGGCGGACCAGCTCGGGGAGCAGCCCGACGGCGCCCGGCGTGAAGAAGGCCGTCGCCGCGCCATAGACGGCCGCGGACACGACGAGGTGCCAGAGCTCCGGGTTCCCGAGGGCGAAGGTGATCGCCGGGAACACCTGGGCGGCCAGGCGGACGGCGTCCGCGCCGAACATGACCGGCAACCGCCCGACCCGGTCCGGCAGGCTGCCTCCGTACGCGATGAAGACGAACCTCGCCAGCCACAGGGCCAGCAGCACCATCGGGATGCCCCGCCCGTCGGGCGCGACGGCCAGGGCGGCGAACGCGAAGGTGACCGAGACGACCCCGTCCCCCAGCTGTGAGACCGCCTGCCCCGCCAGGTAGACCCTGTAGAGCGGCGACGACAGGGGCGAGCCGGGTACGGCGGGAGCGTCGGTCATGCGTCTTCTCCGGCGAAATTGTTCACCGGCGAGCCCCGCCCCACCACCTGCCCCGCCTCCGCGAGCTGGACGGTCTCCACGAGATCGGCCAGATGGGCGGCCGTCAGGTGGCGGCCGGACGGAGAGGGGCACGCCTCCACCAGGTCGCTCGCGACCAAGCGGCCCGCTGCGGCGACGCTCCGTACCAGGGCCGTCAGAGTCGCGGGGTCGAGACCGCCGCCGGCGGGGTAGACGACATCGGGAGCGTACGCCGGGTCCAGCACGTCGATGTCCACTGTGAGGTGCACGGGCGCGCCGGCGCAGAACCGCGCGATCGTGTCCGCCGCCTCCGGCGCGCGGGCCTCGTCGGCCGTCAGGTAGGAGACGCGCCCGTTCGTGGCCTGGTCCAGGTTCGTGTCGACGCCGCGCACGCCGATGGTGAGCCATTCGACGTGGGGATGCTCGGAGAGCACCCAGCTGACGAAGTTCCCGCAGTCCGCGGTGACCGCGTTCCCGGCCGGGCGGCGGTCGGCGTGCGCGTCGAAGTGGACGACGCGCAGCGCCGGATGCCTGCCCGCGACCGCGCTGATCACCGGGTAGCCGATCGAGTGGTCCCCGCCGATCACCAGAGGCCGGTGGCCCTGCGCCAGGACGGTGCCGACGAGGGCCCGCAGCCGCTCGTGGGCCGCCGCCCCCGTGTCGGTCTGCGGATGGACCGCGAGGTCACCGTGATCCACGAGGCCGGGCAGTCCCTCGGCCGGCCGGGCCCGCAGCGTCCACGACCAGGTGCCCGGCTGGGCCAGAAGCCGGAACCTGCCCGCGAGGGCCTGGCGGATCACGGGGACGGCGTCCTTGGGCCGGGGGCCGGGAGGGCCTCCCAGGTCCACCGGCGCTCCGATCAGTCCCCATACGGCCGCGGCGGCCCTGGTGCCCGCGGGCAGGGACAGCGGGGTCCCGGCCGTCCGCGCGAGCCCGCCGGTCGCCGCCGCCGAGGCGTCCGGCGGCACGATCAGGCGGATCCTGCGCAGGGCCTTTTCCGCCTCCTCAGTGAGCCGCACCGCTGGCGCGCCGTCACGGCGTTCCCCCAGCTCCCACAGCTCTCGCAGGGGCGGGGTCAGGGTGAGCCGCGTGCCCTCGGCCTCGTTGACGAGGTCGCCGCCCTGGATCCGGAACGCCGGGTTGAGGACCCACGGGGCCCCGGACTGGTCCACGCTCGTCATGGCGAGGCTCACCGGGCCTGCTCGACCAGGAGGAGCCCGGCGCGGACCAGCGAGTCAAGCGCCTGGTCGATCTCCGCGTCGGTCAGGGCGATGGCCGCCGTGTCATCGCGCAGCGTGGTTCGCCCCGCCGACCACTCGTTCATCCAGGGTGCGAGACGGCCGTCGATCCTGAGCCGCACGCCGAGGCTCTCGATCGCCATCAGGCCGTCCCCGGCCTCGACCAGCGGCGGGAACCGGGACGCCCACCTGAGCCGGGTACCGGTGTACGGGACGCTCTCCACCGACCACGGCAGCGACAGGCCCTCGCGCCTTTCGAGCGACTGCGCGGAACGCACCTCCCGCGCCCGGTGCACGTCCGAGGCCAGGGCGGTCATGAGGGAGTCGAGCTCGCCGCCGTCATCGGGCGTCCCCTCGGTCCTGGGCCGGTTGGACCAGGCGTCCAGCGCGGTCCGCGCGAGGTCCTCGGGGGTGGACGCGTGCAGGCCGAAGGTCCAGTGCAGGCTCGGCCCGATGCCGGTGGCCTCGTGGTCCCATCCCCGGGGGATGTGCCACACGTCGCCGGCGTGCATGTCCGCCTCCTCGATCAGCCGCGCGCCGGGCCCGGAGCCCTCCCAGATCCGCCAGCGCTTGCTGCCCTCCGCCTGGAAGATCACCGTGGCGTGGCCGTCCGCGTGGCGGCCGAACGCTGACTGCGTCGTCCAGCAGGCGTAGCAGTTCACCCAGGCCGGGTCGTCGGCGAAGTACTCGAACTCCTCCCGCAGGCGAGCAGGGCCCACGTGGATGCGGTCGGCCCTGTTGGCGACGAGGGTCGCGCCGGAGCGGAGGTACTCGACCATGGCGCCGTAACGCCAGTTGCGGTGCACGATGTCGCCGCCGTCGATCCGCGTGCTGATGTAGGTGCCGGGATAGGCCATGGGTTCGGACGACAAGCGGATCATCAGCGGTTCGATCGTGGTCGTCCTCATGATGTGGTCGATGACGCCCCATCCGAGCGACGCGCGCCACGATCCCTGCGGGACCCGGCCGGCCAGAAGCTCGTTCCCGAACGACTTGCGCCAGACGGACTCCCCGCCGAGCGCGTCGACGATGTTCTCCCACGACAGTGTCATGACTGTGTCCCAACGCTCCGAAGGACGCCCACGCGGACCAGGGCCCGCACAGCGGCTCGCAGCTCTGGCGTGGTGGCCGCGTCGCGCAGCTCGTCGGCGCCGACGAGGGCGCCGGGCTTCAGCAGGCGGGCCAGCTCACCGAGATCGACGGAGAGCTCTCTTCCCAGGGCGAAGACGCTGTGGTCGGCGATCACGACCGGCAGGCGGGTAACTGTATAGGGTGGACCTTGATCGCTGGTTCTGCCGGGGAACCGGGGCGGCGAGCCGTACCCGCACGACCGGCGGAGCATCGCCTGCCGCCGCACGGCCCGCTCGACGCCGTCGTCGCCGAGGGCGTCCTTGAAGGCGTCGATCGCGCCGGCGACCGGATCCCCGCCGGCCTGTTCCGGGTGCTGGGCGTTCCGGCGGCGCATCTGGTGGAACAGCGCGTCCGTGGCGGTCTGCCCGGGATCTTCCGGATACACCGTGAGCCCCAGGAACAGCGACGGGCCGTCATTGCGGAAGAGGTGGTACATCCCCGCGGGGATCAGCAGGAAGTCACCGGGCGCGAGGCGGACGCTGTCCGCCGACGGCAGAAGAGGCTCCGCGTCCAGCGTGTGCGGGCGCCCCTGGCCGAGTGCTGGCAGGCTCACCCCTGGCCAGGTCCACGCTGTCTTCGCCGCCGGGCCGAGGTGGAAGATGAAGGAGGGCTCCGGGTCGGTGTGCACGCCGAACGGGGTGGTGCCGGAACTGGCCACGAAGCAGTACCAGTCCACCCCTCTCGTCAGCGGAACGCCCGCCGATTCGAGCGGGAGGACGAAGCCGGTGTAGAGAAGCTCAGCGAGCTCGGCATCCCAGGAGTCCAGGCCGTTGATCGCCAGGCAGATGTCGTCCTTTCCGGTGCGGGCGGAAAGCCAGGAATGTACCGCGGACCGCCCGGAAAACGCCCCCGATACCAGTTTTTCCGAGGCGTCATAGTCGAGGCAGGTGCCACGGAACGCTCTCATGGCGGGCAGATCCGTGTCGTCGCCGTCCACTCTGGTGGTGGCGGCCCGGAGAGCGCCGAGAACGAGCTCCGCGAGAACGTCCGGTTCGCGGATCAGGCCGGGAATGTGCACGCGTTCGGCGAAATGCGGCCCGTCCCGCTCGCAGAGTTTCCGCCAGGTACCTTCGTCCAGCAAATCTCAAACCTCCGGAATCGTGCGGTGAATGGTCCCGTCAAGCCGCCTGACCAGCCCGGTGGACGCGGGAACCCGTCCTGTGCTCAGAGAAGTCCCGCGCCCACCGGCCTGCGGATCAGTGACCGACGTCCCGCTGCGGCCGCATCCAGAGCTGCCGGTCCTGCAGAGCGGCGACCGACTCCTCCGACACGATGATGTCCGCGATGTCGACGAGAACGGGGCCCCGCCCTTCGTGCCGGTCGAATTCGTTGTGCGACGTCATTTCCATGTGACTTCCCTTCTTGTTGTCGCGGGCCCGCGACGTGCACGGACCCGGTAACAGGAATCAGCGGCTCCGAACCGCGGGAGAACCCGTGCCGCAGCGTCACGGGCATTCCGGCTTTTCTTGTGCCGCTGAGAGGTGTTATTGCTGAGTCTTCACCCGTGGAAGGGCGTTCGCCCAGGTCACCGACCGGGCATTCTCCGGACATTCACCGGGCGAATCCGTGACCCTTGCCGCCCGGCGTCTTCGATTCACGCCGCCACCGGCTGCTGACGGCTCAGGTGTCGCCCTGTGCGGTGCCAAAACTGTCCATGGCATCTGACCTGGCCTTCTATCCTCGGCACTCGTGTTTCTACGCCTGCTGTATCTGCTGATGGTCCGGTTGTTCGGCTGGTTGGCGCTTCTCGCGCGGGGCGACACCTCCAAGGACGTGGAGATCTTGGTGCTGCGTCATGAGGTCGCCGTCCTGCGTCGTCAGGTCGCCCGGCCGCGACCAGACTGGGCCGACCGGGCGCTGCCGGCCGCACTGGCGCGGCTGCTGCCCACGCAGCTACGTCTCCATCGGATCGTGACGCCGGGCACCTTGCTGGCCTGGCACCGACAGCTGGCCAGCCAACGCTGGACGTACCCGAACGCGACCGGACGTCCGCCGATCCCGGACGAGTTGCGTGAGCTGGTGATCCGGCTGACCAGGGAGAATCCCCGATGGGGGCACCGGCGGATCCAGGGGGAACTGCTCGGCCTCGGCCATCAGATCGGGGAGGGCACCATCCGCCGCATCCTCACCGCGGCCGGCCTCGGCCCAGCGCCACGCCAGACCGCGCCGACCTGGCGACAGTTCCTCGCCTCACAAGCCTCCGGCATCCTGGCCTGCGACTCCCTGCACGTCGACACCGTCTTCCTCAAACGCCTGTACGTCCTGTTCGTCATGGAGATCGAGACACGCCGCGCGCACCTGCTGGGCCTCACCTCCAACCCAACGGGCGCATGGACCACCCAGCAAGCCCGGAACCTGCTGATGGACCTGGGCGAACGCGCCGACGCCTACAGGTTTCTCATCCGAGACCGTGACGGCAAGTTCCCCCGCTCGTTCGATGAGGTGTTCACCGCCAATGGCGTGCGGGTCATCAAGACGCCCGTCCGGTCGCCACGGGCGAACGCGTTCGCGGAGCGGTTCGTGGGAACGCTACGCCGTGAGTGCCTCGATCACCTGCTCATCCATGGTGAGCGGCACCTGCGCAAGGTCCTGACCGAGTACGAACACCACTTCAACCAGCATCGCCCGCATCAGGGCCGTTCGCTTCGCACGCCGTTGCACGGTCCCAGCAAGGTGATCGACATGACTTCCCGGATCCACCGTCGAAGGACCGTCGCAGGTCTGATCAACAAGTACCACAGAGCAGCCTGATCACCCGGCAAACGCCCAGCTCAGCAGCAGTATCCGCGTTTTGGCGCCGCACACGCAGACGCCCTGGCGCTGGTGCTACGTCGACGGGCGAGCGGTGTGAACGGCGTCCTCCCGGCCCGTGGTTATCGACCCCGGTGATAACCGGACGGATCATTGCCTGTTTCCCCACTTCAGGCCAGGGAGGAGACTGGGGCTCCAAGCCGCCTGACCGCGGCCGACGCCCGCCCGGACCTGGTGATGGCCGCTGGTGAGACCGATCAATGGATCTCCCGGGCGATGACCACGACCAGCGCGGTGAAGGGACGTCACGATGAGTCTGAGAAGAAAGATCAAAAACAAGGCACAGGTGGTCAAAGGCTGGGCCAGGCAGCGCCTCGGCCTGGCCACCGGTAACAAGCGCCTGCAGGCCGGGGGCAAGACCAGTCAGGCCATGGGCCATCTGAAGCAGGGCGGCGAGAAGGCGAAGGATGCCCTCAAACGCTGAGCCATGCCTTCGCTGTCCGCCCGGGCGGGCGGACAGCGAAAGCCCCGCGAGCCGAGGCGACCAGATGCTGGCGCACTCCACCACACCCGTGTGCCGCTTCTCGTCTGCGACACCCCCCCCCCGCACAGTTGATGCAGTTGGAGGCCCGAACCGGATGCGTATCGCATCGATATTACTGATCGTGTGGCTGATCGCCGGGGCCATCGCGGCAGGCCAGCGCGGCTACTACACAGGAAAGGTCGACAACTGCAACCAGGTGGCCACCATCGGCGTGACGATTTTGGCCGGCCCGCTGAACTACCTCGGCATGAACCCGAAGATCGCCTGCCAGACACCCCAGCCGAGCAAATAGAGCCAGACTCGTCCGCAGGCCCTACAGTGGCGCAAGACGGCCATCTCGGCGCCGGTCGACAGGACGGAGTGGCGAGCATGGAGTTACGCCAGCTGCGCTACTTCGTCACCCTGGCCGAGGAACTGCATTTCGGCCGGGCCGCCGCCCGCGAGCACATCGTGCAGTCCGCGCTGAGCCAGCAGGTGCAGCGGCTGGAGCGCGAGCTGGGCGTGCGGCTGCTGGACCGCAGCACCCACCGCGTCGACCTGACCCCGGCGGGCACCGCCTTCCTCATCGAGGCCCGCCAGATCCTCGACCACGTCGAGCGAGCAGGGCAAGCCGCCCGCAACGCCGCCGCCTCAGCGCCCACGCTGCGGGCCGGCATCATCGACGCCGGCTACGACACCATGCCGCAGATTCTGCGCCAGCTCCAAGCCGATCACCCCGATATCACGATCCACCAGGTCGAAGCCGGCACCCCCGAGCAGTACCGGCAACTGGCCGACGGGCGCCTGGACATCGCCATCGGCCACGTCTCCCAGACCCCGGCCGAAGTGGCCTCCAAGCTGATCAGACTCGACCCGCTCGGCGTGCTCATCCCCGACGACCACCGCTTCGCCGACCTCGACGAGGTACCCGTCGCCGCCCTGGCCGACGAACTCCTGCTGCTCGGCGAGGAATCCCAGACGCCGGAGCTCAACCAATTCGTCATCGAGCTGTGCCGCAGCGTCGGCTTCGCGCCCACCATCTACGAGGGAACGGTCGAGAGCACCCGCGCCGCCGCCGACCTCGTACTCCAGCACCGCTGCGTGCACTGCGTCCCCGCCTCCTTCCGCACCTCCAACCGGCCGGGCACCACCTGGCGGCCCCTGACCGTACCCACCACGCACTACCCCTGGTCACTGCTGTGGCACGACGCCAACGCCTCCCCCCACATCGCCACCGTCGTCAACAGCGCCCGGCAGCTCGCCGGGCGGCTCGGCTGGCTGGAACCCGCCGCCCCGCCCACCGAACCAGCACCCAGCGAAAAAGCCCCGCCGGCCGCCAGCCACAGCGAAGAGCCGATCTGAGGCACCGACGCTGAGCGGCGTACGGCCCCCCGAAGCCGGGGTGATCAGTTCTGGAGATGAATCCTTCCCCGATCGCCTGTTTCCACCCTCCAGGGGTGGGTGTTGGCTTGGGATGAACAAGTGCGACAGTCGGCCCCGGCGATCACGCGGCGGCCGGCCCCCTGCTTCGACCGGTCCGGAAGACCGATCCTGCGCAGACATCGATGCACCGCCACAGGGAGTACGGCCATGGGCATCATCGCTTGGATCATCCTCGGACTGGTCGCCGGGGTGGTGGCCAGAACGCTGGTCCCCGGCAAAGACCAGCAAGGCTTGATCATCACCCTCGTGCTCGGCATCGCCGGCGCACTGCTGGGCGGCTTCGTCGCCACCGAGGTATTTCACGTCTCCGGCATCAAGGGCTTCTTCAACCTGTCCACCTGGGTCTGCGCCATCGCCGGCGCGGCAGCCCTGCTGCTCGCCTACAACCTGCTCACCGGCCGACGCACCGGCCGACGCTGGGCGGGCCGCCGATGACCACGCCGAGCGTGCCGCGCAACCCGTCCCCGAGCTCACGCGCCTGCCACGGCGGGGGTGAGGCGTGATGCCCATCGCCGCAGCCATCGCGGTCATCGTCGTCGGCGCCGTCCTCACCTTCGCTCTGGCCGACGGCTCGGTGGGCGGCCTCGACCTGCGCATCGTGGGGGTCATCCTGATGCTCGGCGGCGCCGCCGGGCTGCTGCTGCCCCTGCTGCTGCGCACCCGATCACGCTGGAGCCAGTCCACCGTCCGCAGCCGTCAAGACGTCATCGACGACCGGCCGCCGCCCACCCTGATAGACCCGCCCGACTTCGACGGCCGACAGAGTCACCGCCGAGCCCCGGACGATCGTCGCCTCTGACAAGGGAAAGCGCCAAGGCAGCAGGGGACGGCCCGGGCCTACCGGCGGCGGGGACGGCGCACAGTCCCGGTGGAAGATCCGGAGCCGATCAGCCGGGGCCATCGGTCCCGGCGTGCCGCAGTCGGCCGTCGGCCGTCGGCACCTGTCCAACCCGCTGCCTGTGCCCGCCCTGGCCGGTGTGTGCCGAAGGCATCGACATCTCCAGGAGGCAGATATGTCCATCGTGACCATCCTCTGGGTGGCCGTCGCTGTGGCGGTGGTCCTGGCGCTGGCCATCGGCTACGTGTTGCTGCGCCAGCGCCGGCAGCGTCTGCGCTGGCGCTTCGGCCCCGAATACGAACGTGTCATGAACGAACAAGACAGCCGCGGCGAGGCCGAGCAAGAAATGCGCGCCCGGGAGAAACGTTTTGCCACCCTCGACATCACGCCGCTCACCCCCGCCTCCCGGCAGACCTATGCCCAGCATTGGGCCACGCTCCAGGAGCGGTTCGTCGACGCGCCGGGGCCGGCCGTCACCGAGGCCGACCAGCTGGTCACGGCCGCCATGGCTGACCGCGGATATCCCACCGAAGACTTCGAGCAGCAACTCGCCGACCTGTCGGTGGTGCACGGCCGCACCCTGCACCACTACCGCCAAGCCCACGAGATCAGCAGACGTGTCGCCCCGGCCGAGGCCTCCACCGAGGACCTGCGCCAAGCCATGATGCACTACCGCGTGCTGTTCGAAGAACTCCTCGACGACAGCGACGAGCCCCACCCTCACCCGGCCGAAGCCCGCCATGAGCAACCAGCACTCACCGACGACTCCCAGCAAAGGTGACGGTGACATGGACATCCGCAACGACCCCGAACGCCTCGAAGAGCGGCCCGACGAAGTCGCCGACACATCGCCGCTCCGGCCCGTACCCGCCGACACACGCGACAGCGACGACCACAACGACGACCACAGCAACGACGATGTCCAGCCGGGGGCACTGTCTGACCGGCTCGTCTTGGACCAGACGGACCAGACGGACCAGCCGCCCCCGCATCGGTCCCGGCATCGCCCGCTCCGGCGGCGTCTCTGCTCGGCAGCGTCCCGGCCGATGTCCAGGACCGCTGGCGCGACCTTCAGTCGTGCTTCGTCGATGACCCCAGCGATGCGGTACAACGCGCCGACTCGCTCCTGCAGGAGATGACGGCCTCGGTCCACCAGGCGCTGGAAAGCCGCATCCGTGAGCTGCAGGACCTGTGGAAGAACACCGGCGACCACGACACCGAGCAGCTGAGACTGGCCCTGCGCTCCTACCGCGACATCATGCACCGGCTGCTGCCACTCGCCGACGAGCAGGCGACCCGGTAACCCTGCGGGTGCCGAGTATTCATCCGTGCAGGTCATGGAGGTGATGCGTTCTCTCCCGCTCCCGTCGCGCGCGCCGCGCACGGCATGATGGTCAATCGTGTTATTGCGCTTGGCCTACCTCACGGTGACGACCACCCTCTCGTTCCTGGGACTGCTCCCCCGAACCGACCGGGACAAAGAGATCGAAATCCTGGTGTTACGGCACCAATTGATGGTGCTGCAGCGGCAGGTGACCAAGCCCGCGTTCACGCCGACTGATCGGCTCCTCCTCGCTGGGCTGCTTCACCGCCTGCCCACGGAGAGACTCCGGCACCTTGTGTTGCTGGTCCGGCCGGACACCGTCCTGCGCTGGCACCGCGATCTGCTGCGACGCCGTCACGCCGCGGCCAGCGCGCCTCGCGGGCGTGGACGTCCGCGGACCATCCGGTCCATACAGTTGCTGGTGTTGCGGCTGGCACGGGAGAACGCCTCGTGGGGCTACCGGCGTATTCACGGTGAGCTGGCCGCGCTCGGCATCAAGGTCGCCGCCTCCACCGTGTGGGAGATCCTCAAAGCACACGGCATCGAGCCGGCTCCCGAACGGACCGCCACAACCTGGCCCACCTTCCTACGCAGCCAGACAGATGTTTTGCCGGCGTGCGACTTCTTCGAAGTCCGCACCCTCACCGGTGCCCGCCTGTACGTTCTAGCGGTCATCGAGCACGCCACCCGCCGTATCCGCGTCCTCGGCGTCACCGCCCACCCCACCGGTCAGTGGGTCACCCAACTCGGCCGCAACCTCGCCATGGACCTGCAAGATATGGGTAGCTCGGCCAAGTTCCTCATCCGTTGACCGGGACGCCAAGTTCGCCGCGGCCTTCGACGCGGTGCTGGCCGATGCCGGACTACGTATCGTCAAGAGCGGTGTCCGGATACCGCGATGAATGCAATCACGGAGCGGTGGATCCAGACCTGCCGACGCGAACTGCTGGACCGGACGTTGATCTGGAACCAGCACCACCTTCTGCACGCGCTGCGCGAGTTCGAAACCTTCTACAACGAACACCGGCCGCATCGGGCTCTCTGCCAGGCAGCTCCGCTCCGACCGCTTCCCATTCCCAACGCTGACCCAGTCCAGATCACGGTGCTCGACATCCATCGACGTGATCGACTTGGAGGCATCCTGAAGGAGTATCGGCATGCGGCTTGACCTGGCCGGATGATTAATCGGCACCCGCAACTTCGGCAAGCGCCTCACCGGAGCCCATCGCATCCAGTCGCCTCTGCCATAGCGAGCCGTCGCGTTGCCGTGGTCGCAAGGTCACAGCTCGCTGGGGCCGGCCCCACTCACGTTTCTGGTAATCGCCGCGTACTCGAGGCCGGACCTGCTGGAGGCGGGCTGCACGGTCACGAGCCGGCTCGCGGCCTGGACATCAGTGCCCAGACGATCCACAAGTTCGGCTCGACAAGTGGAGCCGAACGAAACCGTCCTGGCCATGCATACCCATACGAGTATCGATCCCGGCCCGGCAGCCGGACCGCGCTCCCCGAACCGGCCGGTAATCGCGCTGTCCCTGCTCAGCAGCCCTCGCTGCTCAGAGCAGATCTGCCCCAGGCAGATCGTGTCGACGCCGGTCCGGATCGCCTCACAAGATGGACGCATGAGCGAAGAATCGAAACTTCCGCTGTTCAACCCACGAATGAGACGCGAACTCTATGAGCAGCGTGTTCTCGTTCTCGACGGCCCTCTCGACGACGACAATGGGACACTGCTGGCCACCCAGCTGATGGCACTCGCCACGCAGGATGCGTCGTCCGATATCGCCTTGTGGATTCATTCCCCGGGTGGCTCGGTCCCGTCGATGCTTGCGATCCGCGACATCATGCGCCTCATTCCCTGTGACGTATCGACCCTCGTCCTGGGTATCGCTTACAGTGCCGGGCAGTTCTTGCTGTCGTCGGGGGCCCGTGGGAAGCGCCGCGCTCTACCGCACTCACGAGTCCTGATGCACCAAGGCTCGGCGGGAATCGGTGGCACCGCGGTCGACATCGAACTGCAGGCCGGCGACCTTCGGCATACGCGCGACACGGTGCTCGGTCTGATTGCCGAGGACACAGGTCAGCCTGTCGAGCGCATATTCGAGGATTCTCTGCACGATCGTTGGTACACGGCACAGGAAGCACTGGACTACGGCTTCATCGACGCCATCGTGCAGAACTTCGACGAAATCGCGCCACAAAACCGCCCACGGCTCGGATTCGGCGTCACCCAAGGAGTCGGCCAGTGACCACATATACGATCCCGAACGTCATCGCCTCGAACCCTCGTGGCGAGCGGATCATGGATGTCTACTCGCACCTGCTCACCGAGCGGATCGTCTACCTGGGCACCGCAATCGACGCGGGCGTCGCGAATGCTCTCATCGCGCAGCTGATTTTTCTGGAATCAGACAACCCCGAGGCTGAGATCCAGTTCTATATCAACTGCGAAGGCGGAGACCCGAGCGCGATGCTCGCGATCTACGACACCATGCGCCATATCCGCCCGCGGGTTTCGACGACCTGTGTGGGACAGGCCGTCGCGGTGGGTGCCGTACTTCTCGCCGCGGGCGCCGAAGGCAAACGTGCCGCTCTCCCCCACGCACGGATCATCCTGCACCAGCCGGCAGCCCAGGGACGCGGAGCGATCCCCGATCTCATCTTGCAGGCCGACGAGGTCGTACGTGTGCGGGCGGACATCGAGCGCATACTGTCACGGCACACCGGCCAGACGGTCGAGACCCTGCGCGCCGACACCGATCACGATCGCGTGTTCACCGCTACCGCGGCCTTGGAGTACGGGCTCCTCGATCAGATCATCGAGGAGCGTTCATAGGCCCGTGGACAACCCCGGCAAGCCGCGCTACGCGGCCAGAGCATACGCCGCCGAGCAGGTGGCACCTCTCGACGCGCCCTGCTGAGCAGGCCGCAAACTCTCGGCAACGGCAAGGGTCAGATCGACCAGGGTCACATCCAGCGCCCCGGCGACCGCGGCGATCATTTCGCTCGACGGCTCCTTGACGCCTCGTTCGATCTCGGAGAGATATTGCGGCGAGACTCCGGCGCGGCTTGCCGTCTCGCTCAACTTCTCGCCCCGCTCATGGCGAAGCCCTCTCAAGCGCTCACCGAGCACCTGCCGCCACAGCGGCTCGCGAGCCGGAGACGGCTCGGGGGCGGTCCGATTGATCGCTGGACGCGACGGCATGGATGAGGCCATACCTCACCATAGGTCGATGGCGCGTTCGAGTTCTGCCGGCTTCGCGCAGAGCAGAACCGTCTCGGCTTACCCTTGCCCAGCCTCAGGCCATTCGCGCGCTCACCGAGCGGTCGTCACGGCGGCGACCACTCGGTGAAGCCGAAGACCAGCCACGTGAGCACCGCTTGCGCAGGTGGTGTTCCTTCATGATGAGGATCCGGTCGAGTAGTTCGCGGCGTACGCTGCCCACCCAACTCTCCATGATCGCGTTCATCCGAGGAGCCTGAGGTGCGGTAAGCACCACACGGATGCTGTCCCGCTCGCAAATACGGTTTCGTACTGTGAGCTGGGGTTTTGCTGCGTGATCAAGGCGGTCGCTGCGACCATCGCGAGGTGCTCTTATCGTTTGTCTACCGGTTGGTGAGGGGCCTGTTCGGCCTGCTGACCGTGCTGGTCCGCTCCGATCTGTCCAAGGATGTTGAGCTGCTGGTGCTCCGTCATGAGAACCAGGTGCTCCGCCGTCAGCTCGGCGGTCAGCCGCGGTGGGGTCGCGTCGACCGGCTCTGGCTTGCAGCGTTGTCGCGACTGATCCACCGCCGCCGGTGGGCGGAGGTGTTCCCGGTCACCCCGGCGACAATCTTGCGCTGGCATCGTGATTTCGTGGCACGTAAATGGACCTTCACCGACAGGCGACGCCCCGGCCGACCCTGCACCCGCCGGCCGGTCAAGGCACTGATCGTTCGAATGGCCCGGGAGAACCCGACCTGGGGCCACCGGAGAATCCAGGGCGAGTTGGCGCGCCTGGGCTACGCGATCGCGGCCTCCACGGTGTGGGAGATCCTCCACGCCGCCGGTATCGATCCCGCGCCCCGCCAGGTCGGGCCGGCCCGACCTGGCGGCAGTTCCTGACCGCGCAAGCCCACGCGATCATCGCGTGCGATTTCCTCGTGGTCGAAACCGTGCTGCTCCAACGGTTGTATGTGCTTGTCTTCATCGAGCACGGCACCCGGAAACTGCACCTGGCCGGAGTGAGCGCGCACCCGGCCGGAGCATGGACGGCGCAGCAGACCCGCAACCTGGCCACAGATCTGGGTGACCGCATTGCCGGGCTGCGGTTCTTGATCCACGACCGAGACCCGCTCTTCACCTCCGCCTTTCGGGAGGTCTTCGAAGCTGAAGGGCTGCGGCCGGTCACCACGCTGCCGCGAACGCCAAGAATGAACGCGATCTGCGAGCGGGTCATCGGTACCCTGCGCCGCGAACTCCTGGACCGGATCCTGATCCTTGATGAACGCCACCTGGCCCGCGTGCTCCAGGAGTATCTGATCCACTACAACGGGCACCGGCCGCACCAGTCCAGACAACAACGGCCCCCGGACATCGCAACGCAACCCTCCCGAGACGTGACCGACCTCAACGACTTGCGATCCATCCGCCGAAAACCCGTCGTCACCGGCGTGATCAACGAATACCATCACGCCGCATAACCGCAGCTCAAGCCACGTAACTCAATATTCGAGCGGCACACGGTCTCGCTGAAGAAGTCGATCAAGGGGCTGACCTTCATCCGTGACTCCGACATCAGAAGCGACTACTTCGCCAAGAACGCCGACAAGTACGGCGGGCTGATCGAGTTCTACCGGTCCCCCGCGCGCAAGCAGTGGACCCCGACGGGCACCAACGTCCCCGACTACCCCAAGCTGGCCCAGCTGTGGTGGCAGAACGTGGCCACCGCGGTCACCGGTGAGACGACCGCCCAGCAGTCCATGGACAACCTGGCCAAACAGCAGGACGACATCCTCGCCCGCCTGGAGCGCCGGGGCTACGGCGGCAACTGCGCGCCGAAGTTGAACCCTGAGCGGGATGCCCAATACTGGTTCGACCAGCCGGGGGCGCCGGCGCCCAAGCTCGCCGACGAACGCGGCAAGCCGGAAACCCTCGACTACGACAAGCTCCTGGCCCAGTGGGGTTGACAGGCGTGCCGCACCGTCCGGGAGATGATGGTCAGGGCTCGGTCGATGTCGTCCGCGGACACGTCGGCGTGGGTCACCGCGCGCACCCTCCCGTGTCCGAGTTCCGCCATCGCCACCCCGCCCGCCCTGGCCGCCCGCAGGAACGAGGCGTGCCCCTGATCAGCGCCTGAAACCCGGAACATCACGATGTTCGTCGCAGGCCGGCCGACCACCTCCACGCCGGGAATCGCGGCCAGCCCGCGGGCCAGGCGGGCGGCGTTGGCGTGATCGTCGGCCAGCCTGGCGACCATCGTCTCCAGCGCGACGATCCCCGCCGCCGCCACCACGCCCGCCTGCCGCATGCCGCCGCCGAGCAGTTTCCTGGCGAAACGCGCCCTGGCGATGAACTCCGCCGGGCCCGCGAGCATCGAGCCCACCGGTGCCGACAGCCCTTTGGACAGGCAGAACTGCAGCGAATCGCAGTGAGCCGCCACGTCCGCGGCCCCGACCCCGAGCGCCAGGGCGGCGTTGAAGACCCGGGCCCCGTCCAGGTGCACGGGCAGGCCGCGCTCGCGGGCGAGGTGACGCAGCTCCGCCAGGTGGTCCAGCGGCAGCGCCGTCCCGCCGCTGCGGTTGTGGGTGTTCTCCAGGCAGAGCAGGGCGGGCCTGGCGAACTGCGGATCTTCGGGGTCGTCGGGGAACTCGGCGGCCACGTCCGCCAGGGACATGCGGCCGGCGGCGTCGCTGCGCACGGGCGCGTAGGCGACGCCCGCGCACACCGACGCGCCGCCGGCCTCGTAGAGGTAGATGTCGGACTCGGCGTCCACGATGATCTTGGAGCCGCGGGGCGCCCACGACATGATCGCACTCAGGTTGGCCATGGTGCCGCTGGGCATCAGGCAGGCGGCGGGCTTGCCCACCCGTTCTGCGGCCAGTTCCTCCAGCCTTCGCACCGTCGGGTCCTCGCCGTAGACGTCGTCCCCGACCGGCGCCGATGCCATCGCCGCCCGCATCTGCTCGGTCGGGGTGGTGAAGGTGTCGCTACGAAGCTCGATCATGGATCTCCTCGCCGAAATCGATCAGTTCGCACGCCGTGCCGAGCGCTCGCAGCAGTTCCTCGCGCGTGGCCGCGTGGGCGATCACGTGCCCCAGGCGGTCGTAGGAACTGCGTGGTGGTCGCACCTGCTGACCGGGACGCGCGCTCACCAGAACCTCCTTGACGCCGGGCACGCCGGCCGCGGCTTCGACGCCCCGCGCGTGACGCAGCACGCCCGGCCGTGTCACCGCCAGGAACCTGATGCCGGCGTGGCCGGTCCGCCTGGGCGCCAGCCGTACCGGCAGGCCTGCGGCGAGCCTGAGCTGCTGGCCGACGAGATCCTGCCCGTCGACGAGGCGGATCAGCTCGGGGATCATGCCGCCGGCGGGCCGCGCGTTGAGCTCGATCACGCGGACGCCGTCCTCGGTCAGCTTCAGTTCGAGATGCGTGGCGCCCCACTGCGCTCCCGTCGCCCGGAGCACCCGACGCGCCACCGCCTCGATCGGCTCCTGCCGCGCGCCCGGGTAGATGTGCTGCGCCTCCACGCGGTACGGCAGGCCGAACAGCTCCCGCTCCACCACCCCGACGCAGCGGACGCCGTCTGCGGTGCCGAACATCTCGACGCTGACCTCCGGCCCGTCGACGTACTCCTCGACGAGCGCGTGCCGGGCGGCCTGCTGTCCACGGACGTTGGTGCGCAGCGCGAGGATGGTCCGCACGTGCGACACCGCGTCCTGCGGACGGGTGCACACCTTGACGTTGTGCGAGCCCGAGTCGTCCACCGGCTTGACGACGCAGGGCAGGCCGACCGCGTCGATCGCCGCTTCGGTCTGGTGCTCGGTGCTCACGACGGCGAAGCGGGGTTGCGGCACTCCCGCTGCCGCCATCACACGTCTGAAGCGTGCCTTGTCGCGGCAGTCGCGGATCGAGCCGGGGGTGTTGCCGGGCAACCCGTGGCGCTCCGCCAGCCAGGCCGCCGCTTCCAGGTAGAACTCGCTCGTGGTGGTGATTCCCGCCAGTGAGCCGCGCGGGTGGGCGGACACGGCGGCGTGCAGGGCCGACCGGCTGTTGGTGTCGCATGCCACCACCTCGGCGCCCGCCTCGGCGAGCCCGGCATACCGGCTGGTGTCATGGGCCAGGAGCACCGGATCCAGGCCCAGCTCCCTCGCCGAGCGCAGTGCCCGCATGCCGGTGCCGGTCGTGTTCGACTCGACGAAGATCAGCCGCATGGCCGGCCTTCCTGGACCGTGTACGACCACCCGGTCACGACCTGACCGGGGCCGACGCGGACCGGTCGCTCCGACTCCGTCATGTCGTACAGGCCGTGGGCCTTCCAGTAGTCGTCGTCGTAGACGCTGTCGCGGTAGCGGTCACCCCTGTCGGGCATGATGCCGACGATCCTGGACCCTCGCGGCGCCGCCTCGGCCAGGTGGCGCAGGACGCGGTACACCGATCCCGAGGTGTTGCCCGCGAAGATCTGCTGTTCCCGCGCCAGCTCTCGCGCGCCGGTGAAGGCCTCCCTGTCGTTGAGCCAGTGGATCTCGTCGATCAGGGAGTGGTCGAGGTTGTCCGGCATGAGGCTGTTGCCGAGCCCGCTCTGCTTGCGCCGGGGGTCGTCCGGCTGGCCGAACAGGACGCTCCCGACGCAGTCGACGGCGACGGCGCGCAGGTCCGGCACGCGCTCGCGAAGGGCTCTCGTGGTGCCGCAGAGGGAGCCGCCGCTGCCGACGGAGCCCACCAGGATGTCGAGGCGGCCGAGATCGTCGAGCAGCTCGCCGGCCAGGGCACGGTAGGCGGCCGGATTCTGCGGATTGCTGTACTGGCGTGGCCAGAACACGCCCGGCAGCGTGTCGAGCAGGGCCGCCAGCCGTTCCAGCCGGGCGCTCTGCCAGCCGTGGCGTGACATCGACTGGACGATGTGCACCTCACAGCCGAGCATCTGGATCTTGGCGAGGGTGAGCGGGTCGATGCGCGGGTCCGTGACGATGTGCACCTCGTGGCCCAGCATGGTGCCGACCATGGCGATGCCCAGCGCCATGGTGCCGGAGGAGCTCTCCACGATCGGGGCGCCCGCCTGGAGTTCGCCCGAGCGCCTGGCCTCCAGGATCACCTGCTTGGCCACCCTGTCCTTCATGCCGTACAGGTTCTGCAGTTCAAGCTTGGCGAACACCTCGACGCCGCGTTCCCTGCCCAGCCGCATGGCCACCAGCGGCGTGTGTCCCACGGCGTCGATCACATCCCGATAGCGCATCAGTGACCTCCCTGCCCGGTCTCTGCCTGGAACAGGTCGTCGACCGCGTGCCGTGCTCCGCGCACCGTCGTACGGCGCTGCCGCCACTGCTCCTCGAGCCGGTCCATCGCCGCCGACTGTTCCTCGATGATCCTGCGCACCGCCTGCGGATGCGGCGAGCCCACGTGCCCGCGGCGGTGTTCCAGGCTGGGACTCAGCGCGTCGCCGAGGACCGCGGCGGCCTGGGCCTGCCGAAGCGGGTACCCGCGCCGCGCGGCCATGTCGACCAGCAGGTCGGGATCGGGCTCGCCCGGCGGGCGTCCCGTCTTGACCGCCGAGGCGATGTAGGACCCCGAGATGACCTGAGCGGCCCTGCTCGGCACGTCGGCCACGAGCGTGAGCCGGTTCGCGAGCAGGGTCCCGCCGAGGTAGCGGTCCTCGCAGACGGCCCGCATCCGTGACTCGGAGAAGGTCATCCGCCCGAGCGCGGCGGTCATCAGCGAGAGCACGGACCGGGTGGTACCGAAGATGTCGGCCACGTGAGCCCCGCCCTCCTTCGACACCTCCACGGAGTTGGCGAACGGCGTGGCCCGCTGGCACAGCGCGGCGTCGACGTACCACCCGGTGAGGTGAGCGGCGCGGGCGCGGACGCGTTCCAGCACGGGGAAGTTGCGTTTGTGCGGCATCGCGGAGGAGATGCCCGCCAGCTCGTCGGGGAGGTCGGCGAAGCCGTACGCGTCGCTGGTCCAGGCCATCAGGTCGGTGACGAACCTGCCGAGGACCACGCCGAACGTCGAACACTCGGCCGCGACCTGCAGCACCCACGTGCGTGAGGCGACCGCCACGAGAGGGTGCGACCACGCGCGTGCGAACCCGAGCAGCTCCGCGATGCGCTCGCGGTCCCAGGGCAGGTGGGGGCCTGTCATCGCGCCCGCGCCCAAGGGGCAGGTGTCGATGTCGTCGTAGGTGTCCAGTAGCCGCCGCGAGGAGTGGATCAGGTGCTCCGACAGTGCGGCGAGGTAGTGGCCCGGCGTGGTGATCTGAGCGGGCTGCAGGTGCGTGTAGCCGGGCATGACCAGGTCAAGGTTGCGCAGCGCGAGCGCGTGGGCGGCGCGGACGCACCGCGTCAGGCTCTCCGCGGTGCCGGCCAGTTCCGCCCTGCCGAACAGCAGTTGCGCGCAGGCCTGCAGGTCGTTGCGGCTGCGGTCGAGGTGCCATGCGGGGATGGGCTCGGTCAGCGCGCCGAGGACGTGCTTCTCGATCGCGAAGACGATGTCGGACATGTTGGCCGACCGGTCGGCCGTCAGCTTCTCGGCGGTCACGTCATCGAGTGCGTTCCGCAGGCAGGCCGCCTCACCGGCGGTGACGAGGCCCATCCGCAGGTACTCCAGGACGAGCACCTTCTCGGCCTCGACGTACCAGGGCAGCAGGTGGGCGACCTCGTACCTGAACTGCGGCTCCAGGATCTCCTCGTGCAGCAGCCGGTCGGGGCCCGCTTCGATCCGCCCGCTGAGAGACTCCGCTGATACACCGCTCACCCGCGCACCTCCTCGTGTGTGAAAACAGCGTCGGGCGCGATCTCGGCCAGCAGTTCGGTCAGGAAGGCGCCCCCGGCGGCGGAGTTGGTCATCACGACCAGCCCCTGGTCGCGCTCGGTGAAGACGATCGAGAGCTGCTCGTATCCGGGGAACTCGCCGCCGTGCCCGAACCACCGGTTCTCGCCCTCGCCGTAGACGAACGTGCCGAGCCCGTGCCGTGTGCCGGGCCCCGGCGTCACCAACTGCTCTGCCGACCAGCGGCTGAGGAAGGCGGTGGGCCGCCCGGTCAGCGCGCGCTGGATCTCCAGTTCGGCACGGGCCAGGTCGGTGGCGGTGGTCCAGATGCCCGCCGCGGCGGCCTCAGGGCTGACGCGCAGGTGGTCGTCGCCGGGCGTGCCGTCGGCGTGGTGGCCGATCGCGATCCGGTGCGCCGGGTAGGCCGCGGGCGTGAAGTGGGTGTCGGCCATGCCGAGCGGCCGCAGGACCAGGCGCCGCATCAGGTCGGGGAACGGCTCGCGGGCGAGGTCGGTGAGCGCCTGCTGCAGGACCGTGTAGTGGTGGCCCGAGTACCGGTAGCGGGTGCCCGGCGGGTGCTCCACCCGGATCGGGCCGGTGGCGGACGGCGGGCGCCCGTCGAGGATGTCGCCGAGCGTGGGCACGGGCGAGCCCGGCGGGTATCCCGGGTACTCGGCGTAGGTCAGGCCCGCGGTGTGGCCGAGCAGCTGCCGCACCGTGACCGGCCCGCCTGTCAGCCGCCAGGTCGTCAGATAGGTGTTGACGTCGGCGTCCAGGCCGAGCAGGCCGTCCTGGGCGAGCCGGAGCACGGCGAGCGCGGTGACGTGCTTGCTGGCCGACCCGCCGGGGAAGACGGTGTCCTGCGCGACCGGGCGATCCGGCCCGGCCATGCCATGGCAGCGGGTCTCCTTCAGCTCCCCGTCGTCGAAGAAGGCGATGCTCACCCCGGGCACGTGGTGGCGGGCCATCGGCAGCAGCAGCGCGGGCGACCCGGCACGCAGGTGGCTCACCTGGGGGACGCTCCTGCGCGGCTCGGCGTCGATGAGCGCCCGCAGGTGGTGCAGGAAGCGTTCCGCCAGGTGGCCGACCTCCTCCGGGGGTCCTGTCCACTGCGTGCGCAGCCGGCCGTCGGTGATCTCGGCCTCGACCTCGATCGCGTGGGAGCGCAGACCCGCCGGATCGCGCGGCGTGCCCGGCGCCTCCCCGAGCGGGGCGAACAGGGCGTCGCCCGCCGGGCGTGCGCGCCTGCCCTGGTAGTTGAAACAGACCTGCGCGGGGATCGCCAGGCGCCGCCGTACGTCCTCGTCGGGGTGCAGGTGGCGGGCGATCGAGTGGCCCACTCCCTGGTACGGCACGGCCCGCAGCTGGCCCTTGACCGCCTCCAGGGTCCGCGCCGGGTCGGCGGGGTCGTCCAGGACCAGGTATGCCGGGTGGTAGGCGGTGAACCAGCCGACGGTCCGCGACAGGTCGAGCGTGTCGCTGACCGCTTCGCGGCCGTGGCCCTCGACGTCGATCAGGGCCGAGTCGCCGCCGCAGCGTTCGGCGACCGTCCTGGCGAGCGCGGCGAGCAGCACCTCGTGGACCCTGGCCCGGTGCAGGCGCGGAACGTCGTGGAGCAGGCGGCGGGTCGCGTCCTCGGGGAGTTCGGCCTCGACGATCGCGGCCGAGCCGATCTCGCCTGGGTCGAGCGGTAACGGGACGGCCGGGCGCGGGGCCAGCCAGTAGGGGAGCTCTTCGGCCAGGCGGTCGGATGCCGCGTAGGTCCGGAGGGTTTCCGCCCACTGTTTGTAGGAGGACGTCTTGGCGGGCAGCGACACCGGGTCGCCCGCGGCCAACTGGGTGTAGGCGGTGGCCAGGTCCTCCAGGAGGATGTCCCAGGAGACTGTGTCGCAGGCCAGGTGATGGACGATGAGCAACAGGCTCTCGCCGGCGGCGGAGTGTATCGCCTTGAGCAGCGGCCCCTCGGCCAGATCGATACCGGCGTGAGCCTGGTCGGCGATCCGACCCAGGTCCCCTTCGGCAGCGTGGATCAGCGCCACGGCGTCGTGCTCGGCCAGGTGGCAGTGCCAGCCCCGCTCGTCGCGGACGAGGCGGAGCCGCAGCGCGTCGTGGTGGCGGATCAGCGTGTCCAGTGCCTGCCGGAGCAGGTCGAGATCCACCTCGGCGGGGCAGTGGACGAGCATGGACTGGTTGTAGTGCGCGTGCCTGAGCCGCTGGCCGGTGAACCAGTGCTGGATGGGCGTCATCGGCACCGGACCGGTGACGGGGCCCTGATCCGCGACGGGCGCCGGCGTGGTCTCCGTGGTAAGGACGGGGGCGAGGTCGGCCACGGTCTGGTGGTGGAGGACGTGGCGCGGGGCGAGATGGAGACCGTGCCGGCGAGCCAGGCCGGCGAGGGTGATGGTGAGGATGGAGTCGCCGCCCAGATCGAAGAAGTTGTCTCCGGTGCCGATCCCTGTCACGCCCAGCACCTGCTCCCACAGGTCGACGAGCAGTGCCTCGGTGGCGGTGGTGGGCGCTGCGTGACGGGCGGCCGGCGGAGCGGGATCCGGGAGGAGCCTGCGATCGACCTTGCCCGCGCTGGTCAGCGGCATCTCCTCCAACGTGATGACCGTGCTGGGGATCATGTAGTCCGGCAGCGCCTCGCCCAGGAAGGCCCGTAGTTCCTCGGGGCCGGGTTCGCCCGTCGCGGGGACGACGTAGGCGATCAGCTGCCTGTGGCCGGAACCTGTCTGGTGCACGGCCGCGACCGCCTGGGAGATGCGCGGGTGCAGCAACAGGCGTGCCTCGATCTCGCCCAGCTCGATGCGGTAGCCGCGCACCTTCACCTGGTGGTCGATCCGGCCGAGGAACTCCAGGTTCCCGTCAGGGCGGAACCGGGCCAGATCGCCGGTGCGGTAGAAGCGGGATCCCGGCTCGGCACTGAACGGGTCGGGCAGGAACTTCTCGGCCGTCAGTCCTGGCCGTCCCAGATAGCCTCGGGCCACCCCGGCTCCGCCGATGTACAGCTCGCCGATCGCGCCGGGCGGGACCGGGTTGAGATGGCGGTCCAGCACGTACATGGTCGTGTTCG
>NZ_JBQQCB010000125.1:0-29562 GCF_052246675.1 Nonomuraea sp. KM90
CCCCCGCCCCTGCTGCTCGCCGCCACTCGCCGGACGGAGCCATGATGATCGAAAAGCTGCGCCGCACGCTCGACCCCGTCTGCCCCGAACGCCTGGTCGGTCCCGGGCATCCCCGCTACGACGAGATCAGGCAGCTGTTCAACGGCATGCACGACCGCCGCCCCGACCTCGTCGCCCTGCCGTACAACCGCACCGAGCTCGGCCTCGTGATCCGCGCGGCCGCCCAGGCCCAGGTGCCCATCGCGGTGCGCGGCAGCGGCCACAACATCGCGGGCTCCGCCTCCCTGGACGGCGGCCTGGTCATCGACCTGCGCTTCCTCGACGGGGTCAGCATCGACCACACCGCCCGCGTGGCCCGGGTCAAGGGCGGCGCGACCTGGGCGGCCTTCGACGCCGCCGCCTCCGGGCACGGCCTGGCGGTCACCGGCGGCACCTTCGACACCACCGGGGTCGGCGGGCTCACCCTGGGCGGCGGCATCGGGCACCTGATGGGCAAGTACGGGCTGTCGTGCGACAACGTGCTCTCGTACGCGCTGGTGACCGCCGACGGCGAGCACGTCGTCGTGGACCGCGAGCGCGACCCCGAGCTGGACTGGGCGCTGCGCGGCGCCGGCCACAACTTCGGCGTCGTGGAGGAGTTCACCTTCCGCCTGCACGAGGTCTCCCGCGTGTACGGCGGCGTCGTGGCCTACCCGGAGCACGAGATGGCCGCGGCCACCCGGCTGTTCCGGGACCTGGCCGAGGACGCCCCCGACGAGCTGGTCTGCATCCTGCTCCTGGAACGGTACGGCCCGGCGCAGGAGCCGGCCGCCGTGATGAGCGTGTGCTACTGCGGATCCGACGAGCGGTACGTACGGACGCTGGAGCGGCGGCTGCGCGGCCCCGAGGTGCTGGACTGGCGCGTCGAGGAGCGCGACTACCTGAGCATGCAGCAGATCCTCGGCCGGCTGCCGTACGGCCTGCGGCACTACTGGAGCGCCCGGTGCACGACCGAGCTGCCCGACCAGCTGATCGACGAGCTGGTCGCCAGGTTCCGGGCCGGCCGCTGGCGAGGCACCTTCAACGACACCGTCTACCTGGAGGAGCTCCACGGCGCGGTGCGCAGGGGCCCGGCCGGCGGCTCCGCGGTGCCGTTCCGCGACGCCCGGTTCAACGTCACCGGCATGGCGATCTGGGAGTCGCCGGACGCGGACGCGGGGCAGACCGCCTGGGCGCGGTCGGTGTCCGCGGCGGCGGCGCCGTGGGGCGTGCACGGCGACGGCTACGTCAACTACGTCTCCGACGCCCACGCCGGCAACCGCGACCTGCGCGATCGGGCGCGGCGCACGTTCGGCGAGGAAGGGCTCGCCCGGCTGCTGAGCGTGAAGCGCCGGCTGGACCCGGGCAACCTCTTCAGGTCCAACTACAACCTCGACCCGGCCGCCTACGAATCGGTGACGTCATGAGCAGACGGCGATACGACCACGACACCGTCGCCATCGGCGCCGGCCCGTCGAACCTCAGCCTGGCCGCCCTGTACGAGGGCGCCTGCGGCCGGCCCCTGCCGGTCTTCGAGCGCAACCCCGGCCCCGCCTGGCACGAGGGGCTCATGCTGCCGGGAGCCCGGCTCCAGACCTCGTGGATCAAGGACCTGGTCTCCCTCGTGGACCCCAGGCACGAGCTGTCCTTCCTCAACTACATCGTCACCACCGGGCGGATCTACGGCTTCCTCAACGCCCAGTTCGACGCCATCCCGCGCCTGGAGTACGCCCGCTACCTCGCCTGGGCAGCCGAGCACCTCGACGTCACCTACGGCGCGGGCGTCGACCGGGTGGCCTACCGCGACGGCTTCGAGCTGTACGGCGGCGGCCGGCTGCTGGGCACGGCCCGCCACGTGGTGTTCGGCCTGGGCACCCGCCCGCACGTGCCCCCGTGCTTCGCGAGCCGGGCGCTGCCCGGCGTCATCCTGGCCGAGCACCTCATGGGCCGGCTGCCGGACCTGACCGGACACGACGCGCCCGCCGTGGTGGTCGGCGGCGGCCAGACGGGCGCCGAGTGCGTGCTCGCCCTGCTGCGGGCCGGCTTCCGCGACGTGCAGTGGATCGGCCGCCGCCACTGGTTCGCCCCGCTCGACGACTCGCCCCCGGCCAACGACCTCTACCGGCCCTCGTACCTGGGGTTCTTCGCCGGGCTGCCCGAGGCCACCCGCCGGCGGCTGCTGCGCGAGCAGGTCACCACCAGCGACGGCGTCTCCATGTCGAGCCTGCAGGAGATCTACCAGGCCGAGTACGAGGAGCGCCTGCGCAACGGCGGCCGCCCGCTGACCCTGCTGCCGGGCCGGGACGTCGTCGCGGTGTCGGGCCGGGGCGGCGCCGTCACGATGCGGTGCCGGCTCACCACCGGAGGGCACGAGTTCCGGGAGGCCAGGCATGTCGTGCTGGCCACCGGCCGGGAGCCGGCCCCGCTGCCGCTGGATCCGGAGCTGGCCGAGATGGTGGAGCTGGACGAGGCCGGCGAGCCGGTCGTCGAGCAGCACTACTCGCTGCTGTGGAAGCACGCCGACCAGCACCGCATCTTCGTGCAGAACCGGGCCCGGCTCACCCACGGCATCAACGACCCCAACCTCAGCCTCCTGTCGGTGCGGGCGGCCTGCATCGTCAACGCCCTGTTCGAGCGGGAGGCGTACCGGATCCGCGACGAGCACACCTTCACGATCTGGCCCGATTCCCATCGACCACGGTGAGTGATCATGAATTACGACAACAAAGTGTTCATCTCGTCGGCGCAGGGTCACGACGTTCCCGTCGGCCACTACCACCAGCGGGACCACGTCGTCTGGGCGGAGTTCCGCGGGGGAGAGGTGACGGCCGGGCGGCTGATCGGCACCTGCGCCCCCGACGGCACCCTGACCTTCGGCTACACCCAGGTGCTCGCGGACGGCCGGGTCGTCACGGGGACCTGCACGAGCACCCCCGAGGTGCTGCCGGACGGCAGGCTGCGCCTGCGCGAGAGCTGGCGCCGCCTCGACGCGGCGGGTGACTCGGAGGGGGTCTCCTTCATCGAGGAGGTCCGCTACGAGCGCCGCGGGCTCACCAGCCCGCTCTCGTAGGCGAGCACCACGAGCTGCGTGCGGTCGCGGATGCCGAGCTTGGCGATGATGCGGCTGACGTGGGTCTTGGCGGTCAGCGGGCTCATGTGGAGCGCCGCGCCGATCTCGGTGTTGTTGCGGCCGGCGGCGACCATCGCCATCACCTCGCGCTCGCGGTCGGTGAGGGTGTCGAGGCTCTTGCCCACGCCGTCGAGCGCGCCGCCGTCGGGACGCTGGGAGAACTCCTCGATGACCCGCCGGGTGACGCTCGGGGTGAGCAGCGCCTGCCCGTCGGCGACCACGCGTACGGCCCGGCGCAGCTCGTCGGAGTCGACGGTCTTGGTGAGGAACCCGCTGGCGCCCGCCTTCAGCGCGTCGAAGATGTACTCGTTGACCTCGAACGTGGTCAGCACGATGACCTTGACCGCCTCCAGCGCCGGGTCGCTCATGATCTCGCGGGTGGCGGCCAGGCCGTCGAGCCGCGGCATGCGGATGTCGATCAGCACGATGTCGGGCCGCTCCCTGCGCGTCACCTCCACCGCCTCCACGCCGTTCTCGGCCTCGGCGACCACCTCGATGTCGGCGTCCATCTCGAGCAGGCTGCGGAAGCCCGCGCGGACGAGCTGCTGGTCGTCGGCGAGGACGACGCGGATCGTCATCGATCACTTCCTCTCTCAGGGGGCGGGGATCCAGCCGCTGACGGTGTAGCGGCCGTCGGTGTCGGGCCCCGCGGTCAGCCAGCCACCCAGGCTGGTGGCCCGCTCCTGCATGCCCGTCAGCCCGTGACCGCCCTTCGGTCTGGACGGCCCGCGGGCCGGCGGGGTCGCGCCGGTGCCATTGTTCCGTACCGTGACGGCGACGCCGTCACCCCGGTATTCCAGCTCCACCTCGACGAGGGTGGCGTTCGCGTGTTTCAGCACGTTCGTCAGCGATTCCTGGACGATGCGGTAGATGGCCAGCCCGGCCGCCGGGCGGACCTGGGCGGGGTCGCCCTCCTCGACGAGGTCGATCTTCAGCGGGGACACCCGGGCCCGGTCGACCAGCGTGCCGATGTCGGCCACGCCGGGCAGCGGCGTCAGCTCGGGGGACGGTTTGCCCTGGCCCTTGCTCTGCCCGTTGCGCAGCACGTGGACGGCCGCCTGCAGCTCGGCGATGGCCTCGTTGTTGATGTCGCGGGCGGTGCGGAGCGCGGCGCGGCCCGCCTCCAGATCGCGGGCCACCAGGTCGTGGGCCACGCCCATCTGGATGCCGACCACGGCCAGGGTGTGGGCGGTGACGTCGTGGAGCTCCTGGGCGATGCGCAGGCGCTCGTCGATCAGCTGCTGGTTGGCCTCGCCCTCCAGGCGCTGGCGTACCTCCTCGGACCAGCGGCTGCGGCTGTGCATGCTGTCGCCGAGGAACAGCGCGCCGATGACGAGGAGCAGCTCGCGGAAGATCCCGTCGATGAGGCTGAGGGTGAGGTCGACGTTCTGGTAGGCCAGCCACACGGAGGAGCTCGCGAACGCCAGCAGCCCGACGACCGCGGCGAACATCAGCCGGCCGGCCGCCGCCATGGTGCACAGCGGGATGATCAGCGGCCAGACCGGCGCGATGCTCGGGAAGTCCGTCAGGTTGTAGACCGTGACCGCGACGAGGCTTCCCACCAGCACCAGGCCCGGCCAGCGCCGGCGCACCAGCAGCAGCGCGCCCAGCGTCACGCCCAGGATGTAGGCGGCGATGCTGGACGTGGGCCGCTCCGACGGCTCGGCCGACACCGACACGCTGATCATCACGCTGCCGGACGAGATGCCGGCGAGGAGCACGTCGATCACCCAGCGCAGCCACGGGGCGTCGAGCTCCGGAGCGTAGACGACGTCGCCAGGGCGCAGCAGTCGCATGACTACCTCCGGGCGTCACTGGCGAGCGGACTCCGGCTTTCACCGTAGCCCGAGCGGCTCCGGCCTTCACCGTAGCCCAAGCGGCTCCGGCCTTCACCGTAGCGCGACAGACGATCTACGGCCAGCCGGGTCACCCGTGGTTGTGGGGGAGCGACTTGGGCACCCGCACCCGGTCGGCGGGGGACACGGTGAGGAACTGGCCCATCATCCCGGAATCCTCGTGGGCCAGGATGTGGCAGTGGAACATGTACGGCCTGATCGGGTCGGAATGCCGCAGATAGCTGACCCCGAGCCGGACCGTGCTGCCGGGCGGCACGATCACCGTGTCCTTGTTGCCGCGCATGTGCGGGGGCGGCGTCCGGCGGTCGAGGTCGAGCACCTGGAACGTCACGCCGTGGATGTGGAAGTTGTGTGGGATGTCCTGGTCGTTCTTGACTTCCCAGACGCCCACCGAGCTCGCCGTGGCGACGTGGTCGACCCGCTTCATGTCCATGGTCTTGTCGTTGAAGGTGAAGTCGCCCATCACCATCCGGGTCACCTGGGCGTTCGCCGCCGGGCGGATCGGCGGGACGGTGGCCAGCGCCGACGGCAGCGGAGGCGACGGCCGCAGCTGCGGCGCCGCCACGAACCGCAGCAGGTCCATCTCGTCGCCGCCGCCCGCGAGCTGCTCGAACAGGAAGTTCGACTGCAGGTCGGGGGCGAAGCTGCGGAGCACGACCTTCTCACCGGGCTTGAACGCGACCACGATCTCCGCCCGCTCGCCGGGTGAGAGCATCAGGCGCTTGAGCGCCAGCGGGGCCGGCAGCAGCCCGCCGTCGGTGCCGACGAGCTGGAAGGTCCTGCCGTCGGCGAACCCGATGTCGTAGACGCGGGCGTTGGAGCCGTTCAGCAGCCGGAAGCGGGCCAGCGTGGTCGTCACCCTGAAGAACGGGTCGTAGGTGCCGTTGATCAGTATCCGGTCGCCGAGCAGGCCCGTCACGTTGATCCCGCCGAACTTGATGCCCTCGGTGCTGAGCGTGCCGTCGTCGTTGAAGTTCTTGTCCTGGATGATCAGCGGGACGTCGTCGACGCCGTACGTGTGCGGCAGCCGGGTGTCACCGTCGTCGATGAGGAACAGGCCGGCGATGCCCCGGTACACGTGCTCCGCGGTGAGGGCGTGCAGGTGCGGGTGGTACCACAGCGTGGTCGCCGGCTGCTCGATGGTCCACTGCGGAGACCACGTGCGGCCGGGCGCGATGAGCTGGTGCGGCCCGCCGTCCATCTGGGCGGGCAGGTGCATGCCGTGCCAGTGGATGGTCGTCGTCTGCCGCAGCCGGTTGGTGACGTGCATGTGCACGCGGTCTCCCCGGTTGACCCGGATCGTGGGGCCGAGATAGCTGCCGTTGGCCCCCCACGTGGGGGTGCGCCGGCCCGGGATCAGCTCGGAGACGCCTTCCTGCAGGTTCAGCCTGAACTGCTTGGTCGTCCTGCTCGATCCCGGAGCCGGGGCGAGCAGGGGCGGGATGCGCAAGGGGGCCGAGAAGGACAGATGGCCCCCGTTGCCACGGGAGGCGTCCACCCACAACCAGCCGGCGAAGCCGCCGATGGGCGCTACCGTCACGACACCGATTCCGGTCATCCAGCGGAGTACCGTTCGGCGGGTCTCTCGTCTCATGATGTCGTCCTTGTCCCCCCGGTCCGTGCTGCTTCGGTACGTCGTGCGGGGGCGTCAGTAGCCGCGGCCACGGCGGGAGGGCCAGGGCAGCATGAGGGGGATGCCGACGATCATCAGCCACCACCCGATGAGGACCTCGGGCATCGGGACGAACTTGGGGTTCTTGATGATCTCGCTGATCGGGACGAAGAGAACGCCCAGATTGAACAGCAGGCCGGCCAGCGCGATGACGGCGCCGACCCAGAAACGCGGACGGCTGAGCAGCGAACGCCGCCGGGTGTTCGTGTCCATTGCTTCCTCCAGATTGTGCATTTGTCGCCCCCTTAACCGTAAGAATTCGCAGGTCGGGGGGCATCTGCCGGTCGGAGTTCGTTTCGTGCGCCATTGGTAGTAGCCCGGGGGGTCACATAGTCTTCCGGGAGTAGGAGAGGGCCCATGCGGTGACGCGCAGGAGCGCCTCGACGACGATGGCGCGGCTCATCTTGCTGGCGCCGCGGGTGCGCTCCACGAAGGTGATCGGCACCTCCGCCACGCGCAGGCCCGCGCGTACCGTCCTGAGGGTCAGGTCGACCTGGAAGCAGTAGCCCTGCGACTCCACGTCGTCGAGGCCGATCTCCTTCAGCGTCGTCGCGCGGTAGGCCCGGTACCCGCCGGTGGCGTCCCGCACGGGGAGGCGGAGCACGGCCCGCGTGTACGCGTTGCCGGCCCGCGACAGCAGCTCGCGGGACCTCGGCCAGTTGACCACCCGCCCGCCCGGCACCCAGCGCGAGCCGATGACGAGGTCGGCCGTCCGCAGGGCCGCCAGCAGGGCGGGCAGCTCCTCCGGGCGGTGCGAGCCGTCGGCGTCCATCTCCACCAGCACGTCGTAGGCCCGGTCGAGCCCCCATGTGAAGCCGTGGATGTAGGCCGCGCCCAGGCCCGCCTTCCCCGGGCGGTGCAGGACGTGCACCTGAGGGTCGCGGCGGGCGAGCGCGTCGGCGAGGTCGCCGGTGCCGTCGGGGCTGGCGTCGTCCGCCACGAGCACGTCCGCCTCGGGCACGGCGGCGCGTACCCGGCCGACGACGCTCTCCACGTTCTCCCGCTCGTTGTACGTCGGGACGACGACGAGGATCCGCCCGGGCTCGGGATAGGCGTCCACGGCCGGTCACCCGCCGATCGCGTGCAGGCCACCGTCGGCGTGCACGATCTCGCCCGTGGTGGACGGGAGCCAGCCGGACATCAGCGCCAGGCACGTCCGGGCCACGGGCTCGGGGTCCGAGCTGTCCCAGCCGAGCGGCGCCCTGGACTTCCACGTGCTCTCGAAGTCGCCGAAGCCGGGGATGCCCTTGGCGGCGATCGTGCGCAGCGGGCCGGCGCACACCAGGTTCACCCTGATGCCGCGCGGCCCGAGGTAGCCGGCCAGATAGCGGGAGCACGACTCCAGCCCGGCCTTGGCCACGCCCATCCAGTCGTAGCCGGGCCAGGCCACGGAGGCGTCGAAGTCGAGGCCCACGATCGAGCCGCCGTCCTCCATCAGCGGGGCGGCCGCCATGGCCAGCGCCTTCAGCGAGTACGTGGAGACCTGGACGGCCGTGGCCACGTCCTCCCACGGGGTGGTCAGGAAGTCGCCGCCGAGCGCGGTCCGCGGCGCGAACCCGATCGAGTGCAGCACCCCGTCCAGCCGGTCGGCGTGCGGGCGGATCCGGTCCGCCAGGGAGTCGAGGTGCGCGCTGTCGGTGACGTCCAGCTCCAGCACCGGCGCGGGCCGCGGCAGGCGGGCCGCGATGCGCTCGACGAGGCCGAGCCTGCCGTAGCCGGTGACCACCACCGCGGCGCCTTCCCGCTGGGCCAGCCGCGCGACGTGGAACGCGATCGACGATTCGGTGAGAACTCCCGTGACCAGGATTTGTTTACCGCTGAGAAGTCCCATTGAATAACCTCGCTCATATCATTTTCCGGCCATCTTCCAGGTTCGCCTTGGACGACCGCTAGAGACGCGCTCGTGGCCGCCAAGAAGGTCACTGGTGGGCCGTCTGCGTGCCCTGGACGCCGGGAAACACGCTAACTAGCCTGGCCAGCAGGGAATTCTTGTGATGGAGGCGAAATTGCTGGGATTGCGAAAAGAAAAAACCCCGGTCCTGATCGTCGGCGGGGGTGTCGCGGGCATTTCCACGGCCGCTTTTCTGGCCGCGTACGGGCTGGCTTCGGTGCTGGTCGAGCGGCGGCCGGGCACCTCGACCCACCCGCGGGCGCGCGGCGTCAACGCGCGCACGATGGAGCTCCTGGCCGCGCTCGGCGTCGACGACCGGGTACGCGCCGCCGACTCCGCCCGGGCGCTGGCCGCCAACAGCGGCATCAGGGCGATGGAGACGCTGGCCGGCCAGGAGTACGGCGAGATGCACGCCCCCTACTTCGTCGACCCCCTTGTCAGCCTGGAGCACATCAGCCCGGCCGGCTGGTGCCTGTGCGACCAGGACGAGCTGGAGCCGATCCTGCTGGAGCGGGCCGTCGAGCTCGGCGCCGACGCCCGCTTCGGCACGACCCTCGAACATTGGACGCCGTCTCAGGACGACGACGACGGCGGCGGCGGCGGCGACGGCGTGCGCGCGGTCGTGCGCGAGGCGGCCACGGACGAGGTCTACGAGATCGAGGCCGATTACCTGGTGGCGGCCGACGGCGGCGGGAGCCGGGTGCGGCAGGCGCTCGGCATCGGCCGTGCCGGGGCGGGCACGCTCGCCCACTACCTCAACATCCACTTCCACGCCGACCTGCGCGAGGCGCTGGGGGAGCGCCGGTTCATCCTGTCCTACGTCGTCAACTCACACCTCATGGGCGCGCTCGTGCCGGTCGACAACGCGGTCAACTGGCTGCTGCACGTCATGTACGACCCGGAGAGCGGGCAGAGCCCCGACGACTTCCCCGAGGAGCGGTGCGCCGAGCTCGTACGGGCCGCCGCGGGGCTGCCCGACCTGGACGTGAAGATCAAGAGCGTGCTGCCGTGGGAGGCGGCCGGGCTGACCGCGGACTCCTACCGCCGGGACCGCGTCTTCCTCGTCGGCGACGCCGCGCACGTCATGCCCCCCTCTGGCGCCCTCGGCTCCAACACCGGCATCCAGGACGCCCAGAACCTGGCGTGGAAGCTCGCCATGGTGGCACGCGGCCAGGCCGGGCCCGGCCTGCTGGACAGTTACGAGGCCGAGCGGCGGCCGGTGGCGGTGGCGACGGTGGAGCAGGCGGTGCTCCGGTCGAAGGACCGGCCGGCGATGATGGGCGAGGAGTCGGAGGCCGCCGAAGGGATCGAGCCCGACCACACGGTCCACTTCCGCCAGCTCTACCGTTCCTCCGCCGTGGCGGACGCCACGGCCGTCACTCAACCCCACCAACCCGCCACCGCCGCCGATGCTGCGGTCGGCCGGGTGGGCGGGGCGGCTGTCGCGGGGGCCGAGGAGCACCGCTCGCCGTGGGCGGAGGACTGCGACGGGCGGCCCGGGACGCGGGCGCCGCACGCGCGGGTGTCGCTCGCGGGACGGCGGATCTCGACGATCGAGCTGTTCGGCCGGTCGTGGACCCTGGTCACCGGCTCGGCCGGGCCGTGGGCGCCCGCCATGGCGCCGGTCGCGGCCCGGCTCGGGCTGGAGGTGCCGGTGTACCGCCTGGGCGTCGAGCTGACCGACCCCGACGACCGGTGCGCCGCCGTATACGGGGGCGCCGGCACCGCCACGCTCGTCCGCCCGGACGGTTTCGTCGCCTGGCGGAGCGACCGCCCTGCACCCGATCCCGAGGCGGCGCTGGAGACCGCCCTGCGCGCCCTGCTGGACCGGCCACGAGCCGCGGGGGAGCCACGATGACCGCGATGCGCCTGTACCTGCTGCGGCTCGGCACGATCCGCGGCATCGAGGCCCCCGTGCCGGGCTACCTGATCCGGCTCCACGACGGCACGAACGTCCTGGTCGACACCGGCTACCGGGCGGCCCCGGCGGGCGGCGACGTCCCGATCGAGGTGGGGCCGGAGGACGACGTCGCCGCCAGGCTCGCCGAGCTGGGCCTGACCCCGGCGGACATCCACGTGGTGATCTGCACGCACCTCGACCCCGACCACGCCGGCAACCACGACAAGTTCCCCGGCGCCGAGTTCGTCGTCCAGCGCGCGCACCTGGAGGCCGCCCGCTCCGGGCGGATCGAGCGGCTGGAGGAGGCGCGCAAGCACTGGGACCTGCCCGGCCTGCGGTACCGGCAGGTCGAGGGCGACGTCCGTCTGCTGCCGGGGATCGAGCTGATCGAGTCGGGCGGCCACGTGCCGGGCCACCAGTCGGTGCTCGTCCGCCTCCCGGAGACGGGCGCCGTGCTCCTGGCCGGCGACGCCATCCCCATGGGCATCGCCGCCGACCCCGACGAGCGCCCGATCCTCCCGTTCGACCTGGACGAGGCCGGGACCCGGGCGAGCACCCGCAAGCTGGCCGCGCTCGCGGCCCGCGAGGACGCCCTGGTGATCTACGGCCACGACCCGATGCAGTGGGCCGGCCTCACCGTCTCGCCGGCTTGCTATCCCTGACCCGGCCTGTCAGATATCGCGTCAAGAGAAATTCCCGGCCCCTTTCCAAGGGGGCCGGGAATTTGTCATGCTACTTGTCGCGGGTGCAGTCGGCGATGATGATCCGCTGCCATTTCCCGTCGAGCTTGAAGAGCATGTCGTCGGTGAATCTGTCGGGCCCGAGCCTGGTGAAGATCTCCCGGAACGGGATGGGCGGGCTGTTCTGGAGGAAGAGCTCGCCGTCGGTGAGGTCCAGCACGTTGCCCTTCCACCCGACGCCGAACTGCAGCGCCCTGATGCCCGTGCTGTCGAAGTGATTGGTCACCACCCGCTTGTTGGTGGTGTCGTACCCCCAGACCCCCTTGAACGCGACCGGGTTCTCCACCTGCGGCCCGGGCTGCTCCTGGCTGTTCCACACGAACCACCGGCCGCTCAGCTCATAGGCGCCCGTGGCCTTCAGCGTGCTGGTGTACGGCTTGCCCATGGGCGGGGTGTTCTCGGACTTGCAGGTCCAGCTGCCCGCGAACCACTCGAACTGCTTGAGGTTCTTGTCGGTGGTGGTGTTCGCGGCACCGTTGCGCGGCGGCTCCTGCGCCGCGGTGGCCGGCGCCTGGGCGGGGGCCGCCTGGGCAGGAGGCTGCGCGGCGGTGGACGACTGCGCCGCGCCGGCGCAACCGGTCAGCGGAATCGCCACGATGAGGGCCGTGGACCTGACGACGGCCCGCTGGTTTTTCGTCAACATTTGACTCCTCTTCTCCGCCCGGCCATTTCACAGCCGACAGGAATGCGTGATGCGGTGGGCTTCTGACAACGACGTTAACTTTCCGACATAGGCGGCCGGTCGTCGCCCGCTAGAGCGCAGATCCGGGGCCGTCGGAATGATTCACGGCAATTCCACGACCTGGGCCGCGTACACCAGTCCCGAGCCGAATCCGATGAGCAGCGCGCGGTCGCCGCTGCGGACCGCGTTCGTGCTCAGCAGCGCGTCCATGGCCAGCGGGATGGAGGCGGCGGAGGTGTTGCCGCTCCGCTCGATGTCGTACGCGACCGTGATGTCCTCGCCGAGGCCGAGCCCCTCGGCGATGGCGTCGGTGATGAGCTTGTTCGCCTGGTGCGGGATGAACGCGTCCAGGTCGGCGGGCGTGAGGCCGGCCCGCTCGATGGCCCGCGCGGCGATCGGGATGAGCTCGGCGGTCGCCCAGCGATAGACGCGCCAGCCCGACATCGTCAGGACCGGCCACTTCAGGTCCGGCTGCCGCTGCAGCTCGGGCACCCAGAAGCCGCTCATGCCGACGGCGCCGGCGCGCGAGCCGTCCGAGCCCCACACCACGGGGCCGATGCCCGGCCGGTCCGATGGGCCCACCACGACCGCCCCGGCGCCGTCGGCGAACAGGAAGGCGGTGCTGGGGTCCTCGTGGTCGAGGATGTCGGACACCCGCTCGGCGCCGATCATCAGCACGTACTCGGCGCTGCCGGCCCGTACCATGTCGCTGGCGAGGGCCAGCGCGTACGAGAAGCCCGCGCAGGCGGCGGAGACGTCGAACGCGGCGGCCCGCCCGGCGCCGATCCGGTGGGCCACCTCCGAGGCCAGCGACGGCATCTGGGTGAGGTGTGTCGTGGTCGCGGTCAGCACGCAGCCGACCCGCGCCGGATCGACCCCGGCCGCGGCCAGCGCCTTCTCCGCGGCGGCGGCGGACATCATGGGCAGCGACTCGCCGGGACCGGCGAAGCGCCGCTCCCTGACACCGGAGCGGGACTCGATCCACTTCTCCGTACGGCCCACGCGCTCGGCGATCTCCGCGTTCGTGACGACGCTCGCGGGCCGGTAGACGCCCAGCCCGAGTATGCGGCTGCCGGTGACCCGCCCGGCGGCGGGGAGCTCGATGGTCATCGCTCGTCTCACTCCTCGGTTTCCCCGCGCCGCCAGGTCACCGGCATCGCGGACAGAGTTCGGATCATGGTGTTGGGGTTCCAGGTCAGCTCCTCCACGGGCACGGCGAGGCTCAGCCCGGGCAGGCGACGCACCAGCGAGCCGATGGCCAGGCGCATCTCCAGCCGGGCGAGGTTCGCGCCGAGACAGTGGTGGAAGCCGTGGCCGAAGGCGACGTGGGAAACGTCGCCCCGGCCGAAGGGCCGGTCGAGGACCAGGTTGTCGGGGTCGGCGAAGGCGCAGCCGTCCCGGTTGGCGGAGGTGGTCGAGGGGATGACGGCCTCACCCCGGCGGATCGTCACGCCTCCCAGCTCGACGTCCTCGGTGGCGACCCGGATCGTCCCGCCGCTGACGGCGCCCGGGGTGAAGCGCAGCAGCTCCTCGACCGCCGTCGTGATCAGCTGCGGGCGCGCACGCAGGCGGGCCAGCTCGTCCGGGCGGAGGAGCAGGACCAGCGTGCCGTTGATGAGGGCGGCGGCCACGGTGTGGTAGCCGGCCGTCAGCAGCGTCGCCCCGAAGGTGAGCAGCTCCTCGTACGTCAGGCGCTCACCGTCGTGGTCGGAGGCGAGCACGCTCAGCACGTCCCCGCGGAACTCGTGCCGCTTGGCCGACACCAGCGAGGCCAGGTAGTCGTGCAGCGTGGCCCTGGCCGCGACGAGCCTGTCGGCGTCGGCCGGCACGAGGCTGAGCGCGATGTCGGCCGACTGCCTGAACCGCTCCCGGTCTTCTTCCGGCACGCCGAGGATCTCGCAGATCACCGCCATGGCGAGCGGCACCGCGAACCCCTGCGCCAGGTCGCCGGGGGCGCCCTTGGCCACCAGCTCGTCGAGCAGCGCGTCGGTCAGCTCCTGGATGCGCGGTCGCATGGCGGCGATCCGGCGCGCGGTGAACGCGTACGCGACGAGGGACCTGAGCCGGGTGTGCTCGGGCGGGTCGAGCGAGAGGATCGAGGTCGCGTCGGGCGGCACGGGCCGCAGCCGCGGCGCCCCGGGCCTGGCCGCCGCGGCCCTGCTGAAGCGGTGGTCCGACAGCACCTGGCGGACCTCGTGGTAGCCGGTGACCAGCCACGCGTGGTCGCCGGTGGGCAGCTTCACCAGCGCCACGGGCTCCTCCTGGCGGAGCTGCGCGAACTCGGGTGGTGGATCGGTCAGCGCGGCTCCCCGGAACGGGAACTGGTATCTCGGTGTCGCCTTACTGGGCACGGGCGGCCTCCCATCGCCGGATCGCCGTACGGGCGGATCCATGGTCGCGAGGAGACGTCGAGCCCCGATCGAGAGCCGTTAGGACCACACCGCCCGTCCGCGAGCACCGGGCTGGGGCGCGAACGAGACGGGCGGGCGGGCGCCGGAACCGGGTGGGAAAACAAGAGGCGCACCCGTTGTCACGGGTGCGCCTCGGTGGAAACGCCTCAGGGTCCTGCCGGTCATCACGTCCGCATGAGGACGTCTGCAGCAGACCCTTCGAGGATCACCTGCTGCGCATGACGCAGCTCGGCCGAGGGTTCAAGGCCGATCTCGGCGCGGATCACCTTCCGCAGGCGTTGGTAGACGTCGAGCGCGTCGGCCCGCCGGCCCGAGCGGTGGAGCGAGACCATCAGCTGCAGGTGGTACCACTCGTGCAGGGGATGAGCCGCGGCGAGTGCCCGCAGTTCGCCAACCAGCTGGCGATGTTTGCCCAGGCGCATATCGGCCTCGATACGCAACTCGAGCGCGGACAGGTGGCTCTCCTCCAGCCAGGCCAGATGTGCGGCGAGACGCGGCCCCGGCTCGACGTCGGCCAGTGCGCGCTCCCGCCACAGCGCGAGAGCCTGGTGCAGCAGCCGGCTGGCGGTCCGGGCGTCGTCGAGGGCGAGTGCCGCCTGTCCTTCCTCCACGAGCTTCTCGAACAGCGTCGCGTCGAGATGGTCCGGATCCAGCCGGATCATGTAACCCGGTGGCCGGGTCACCAGCAGTTCGCAGTCGTCCGCCGAGGGGCCGTAGCTCAGGATTTTCCTGAGCTGGTAGACGTATGTCTGCAGGGTGGCCACGGCGCTGCGGGGCAGTTTGCCCCGCCACAATTCCTCTAGCAAAATCTCGGTGGGGACGACCCGATTGGGCTGGACGAGCAGCAGCGAAAGGACTTCACGGAGCTTCGGTGCGGTCGGGGTGCAATCTCCTTCTCCATTGCTCACCTCTAGCGTGCCTAGGATGCCGAATCGCAGCATGGCTGCTCCCTAATCTGATGATGTTGCGTTGCTGCCTGACTTGCCAGCCCCTTATTGCCGCTGTGACCTCGCTCGGAGCCAGTATCGTCCAGCCGTGTTCGAGTGTCACTACTCGTTTGTCTATATCTCTGCACATGAATGGCTCGGGAAGCGCACGAGGCGTTCTCGAACGCATCTGGACCTTTCATGACCTGCGACTCTCACCCATTAGGCAAGGTCGCTGTTAACATTCTGATGTTGATCAACTGATTTGGTCAGGACGAAAGTCAGGACGTTTCGGTGGTCCGAATGGGGCGATCGCGGCCGTAACCGCAGCTCGCGACCCGTGGTCCGGGCCACCGTGTCGCCGCCGCTACTCTCCGTGCCGGAGTCGTCCAAAGGGAGTAGGCCGGCGCCGGGCTACTCCCCCGGTCGTACCCGGCGTCGCTGCACGCCGAGTATTCGACGGAATCGCAGAATGGGTAGGCTTAATTCAGGCTCTTCACCGAGCCGTCCGTCCTGTCGTCGAGTAAGGAGCCAGATAAATCCAGTCACGTATCCGGTGATGAACCGCGGCTCCGCTGATGAACGCCGGCGCTGCCCGTTCATCGTGATTTACGCTCGTGGAGATGAAGCTCACGTGGGTGACGAGGGTACTTCCGGCTTCCGCCGGGACTTTCAGCTCTATTGGTCTCAGGAGCCGCAGAGCCGCAGCGTCGAACTCGTCGGGGAGAAAGCGGCGTACCTGAGCCGGCTCGGCCATGCCTTCGGAGTCCCCCGGGGATTCAGCGTGACCGCGCTGTCGTACCTTGACCTGCCCGCGCCGGACCGTGACGCGGTGCTGAGCGCAGCCGCGGCGGCCTACTGGGAGCTGAGCCGGCCCGAGCAGGGTGACGGCCTCGCGGTCGCGGTACGGCCCTCTCCGCCCCCCGGCATGACGCGCATGCGGCCGCAGGCCTTCCTCAACATCCGCGGGCACGAGGCGCTGTCCTCCGCCGTGACGGAGCTGCTCGCGTGGCCGATGCCGTCCCGCGGCTGGGCGCCCGGCCTGCCCGTGCACGCCATCGGCGGCCTCGGCAGGAGGGCCGTGCTGATCCAGGACCTGGTGGCCGCGGAGAGCTTCGCCCGGGTGTACCCCGCCGACACCGCCCGCGCCGACAGCGACATCATCGTGCGCGCGACGTGGGGGCTGGGGGAGAACCTGGCCAAGGAGTGCGAGCCGGCCGACGTCTTCGTCTTCGACACGGGCCTGCGGCTGCTCAGCCGTCAGGTGGCGGTCAAGGAACGGATGGTCACCCTGGCCGCGGGCGGCGTGACCGAGGTCGCCGTGCTGAGCGGCATGCGGCTGCGGCCCTGCCTCACCAACGCGCTGTCACGCCGCCTGGCCAGGCGGCTCCAGGCGGCGCAGCGGCTGCTCGGCCAGTCCGTACGCCTGGGCATGGCCGTGGTCGGTGACGAGATCTCGACCGTGTCCTGCCGCCCCTCCTGAAGCCGGCGCACGCGAAAGCCGCGGGTCCCAGGACCTTGCGATCCGGGACCCGCGGGTGACGGGCTCAGCGCAGGCCGCGGTCGATCCTGCGGGCGCCCAGCGACACGGCCAGGCCGACGACCAGGACGAGACCGCCCAGGCCCGCGAAGTACACCGGCTGCGGGATGACCGTGCTGATCCGGGCGAGCTGCCCGCCGAGCCCGACCCCGAGCGCCGCGAACAACCACCAGACCCCCATCATCTGGCTGACGTACGCCCGCGGCGCGGCCTGGGACAGCGCGCTCATCCCCGGAGGGGCCAGCGCGAGCTCCCCGGCCACCTGCAGCAGGTAGACCACCACCAGGAACGTCATCGACACCTTCGCGCCGCCCGCCGCGCCGAGCGCCGCGAACGCCATGACGACGAAGCTCGCCCCCATCATGAGCAGGCCGACCGCGAACTTCGCCGAGGTGCCGATGTGCTGTCCCTTGCGCACCCAGAACCACGCGTACAGCGGCGCCAGCAGCAGGATGAAGCCGGGGTGCAGCGACTGGAACCAGCTCGCGGGCAACTCGAAGTCGAACAGCACCCGGTCGGTGCTGCGCTCGGCGAACAGGTTGAGCAGCGAGCCGCCCTGGTCGTACGGCATCCAGAACACGGCGGAGGCCAGCAGCAACCACAGGAACGCCTTCACCCGCCGCCGCTCCTCGGGGAGCAGCCCGCGATCGCGCAGGATCGAGCGGTAGTAGAGGATCGGGACGATCACGACGGTGATCCCGACGAGCGCCAGGAGGTGCTCGACGGTGAAGGTGCCCGCCAGCACGTCCACGCCGAACAGCACGACGGCCGCGCCGCCGATCACGCCCGTCCTGACCAGCACCGGCCGCAGCTCCGCCGCGCTCATCGGCCGCGGCGGCCGCGCGCCGAGGTCGGCGAAGTGCCGCAGGCCCAGGACGTACTGGACGACCCCGAACGTCATGCCGACGCCGGCCGCGGCGAAGCCGAGGTGCCAGTCGACCCGCTCGCCGAGGAACCCGGTGACGAGCGGCGCCAGCAGGGCGCTGACCTGGATGCTCATGTAGAAGACCGACCAGGCCGCGTCCCGCTTGCCGGTGTCGTGCGGATACAGGTGGCTGACCATGGCGCCCATGCTGGGCTTGAGCAGCCCGGTGCCGGCCGCGATGAGCGTCAGCCCCGCGTAGACGAACGGCACGGACGGCACCGCCATCGCGTAGTGACCGGCGGCGATCGTGACCGCCCCCACGAGCACGGTGCGGCGGGGACCGAGCAGCCGGTCGGAGATCCAGCCGCCGGGCAGCGCGGCCAGGAAGACCGTGGACATGTAGAGCCCGAACAGGGCGGCCGCGGTGCCGACGGGCACGCCCAGGCCGCCGCGCTCGGCCGGGGCCACCAGATAGAGGATGAGGATGGCGCGCATCCCGTAGAAGCTGAACCGCTCCCACATGTCCACCATGAACAGCGTGCCGAACCAGCGGGGCTGCCCGAACAGCCACCCGGGCTCCGCCGGCCGGCTCGCCTCCACCGACGTGGTCATGTGATCACCTGGGTGATCAACTGCGGATGCTCGACCAGGACGGCCGCGTCGGCCTCGCCGTCGCCCGCGCCGATCACCTGCTCGAACCGCTCGGCCGCCCGCCGGGTCACCGGCAGCGCCAGGCCGGCCCGCTCCGCCTCGTCGAGGGCGAAGCGCAGGTCCTTGGCCATCAGCCGGGTACGGAAGGCCGCGGGCACGTAGTCGCGCCGCTGCATGATGTCCGCGCGGAAGCCCATGACCAGGGAGCTGAAGCCGCTCTCCTTGATCGCGGTCAGCAGTTCCCCGCGGTCCAGCCCGGCGCCGACGCCCAGGGCCACGGCCTCGGCGAGCGAGGCCACCTGCGCGCCGATCAGCAGGTTGAACGCCAGCTTCATGACGGCGGCCGACCCCGTGTCGCCCACCCGGACGACCTGGTGGCCCAGCGACTCCAGCACGGGCTCCACGGCGTCGACGTCTGCCGCCGGGCCCGCGGCGAGCACGCGCAGCAGCCCCTCCCTGGCCTGGGCGGGATTGCCGAGCACGCACGCCTCCACCCGGCGCACGCCGGCCGCGGCGAGCCGCTCGGTCACGGTCCGGGAGAAGGCCGGCGACAGGGTGGAGGTGTCGATCACGTAGGCGCCCGGCCGCAGCGCCGCCAGCGCGTCGCCGAGGACCACCCGCTCCACGGCGGCCTGGTCGGCCAGGCTCACCACGACGGCGTCGGCGCCGGCCACCGCCCCGGCGGGACTGGCGGCTATCACGCCGCCCGCCGCGGCGACGGGCGCCGCCTTCTCCGGCGTCCGGTTGTGGACGACCAGGTCGTGGCCGCAGTCGAGCAGCCGCAGCGCCATGCCCGCCCCCATGCCGCCGAGCCCCAGGAAGGCCAGGCGCTTCACGGCTGCCTCCGCAGCAGGTGCTCGGGGATGTCCTTGAGCATCTCGGTGGGCACGCCGAGCTCCTGGATGCAGCGCATGGTGCTGTTGCCGAAGTACTTCATGAAGCCCTCGACGGTCTCGGTGTCGCGCGGCTCGGCCAGGTACGGCTGGAGCCTGCGCTCCGCCTCGCGCACGCCGTCCTGCACGGCCATGTGCCTGGCGACGTCGTCGAGCCGGCCCTCGTACTGGATGACCCGGAACATCCGGTCGCCCGAGATGAACAGGCCGGTGGCGAGGATCACGCCGGTCTCCTCGCCCTCCTCGTCGTGCAGGATGGGCGAGTCGGCCCGCTGGAACTCGGCGAAGATCTGCGCGATCTCGTCCTCGTGCCCGGGCTTGATCTTGTAGGTGATCGCGGCGAAAGTCATGGGTTACCTCACTCCAAGGGTTCAGATACCGCCGTCGACGGCGATGGTGACGCCGTTGACGAACCGCGACAGGTCCGCGGCGAGGAACAGCACGGCGCCCGCCACGTCGTCCGGCCGGGCCAGTCGGCCGAGCGGGGTCAGGCCGGTGAAGCGCTGGAACAGCTCCTCGGGCAGCCCCGCGCCGGGTTCGGTCTCGACGATGCCGGGCGCGACGACGTTCACCCTGATCCGGCGCTCGCCCAGCTCCTTCACCAGCGAGCGGGTGAACCCGGCGAGCCCGGCCTTGGCCGCGCCGTAGTGGGCGCGCATGGCCACCCCGCGCTCGGCGGCGGCGCTGCCGATCATGATGACCGACGCGCCCTCGCCGAGCAGCGGCAGCATGGTCTGGGTGACCAGGAAGGCGGAGGTCAGGTCGGTGTCGAGGACCCGCCGCCACTCCTCGCCCTCCAGCACGGCGAGCGGGGCCATCGAGTCCACGCCGGCGTTGTTGACGACGACGTCGAGCCCGCCGTACACGGTGCGTACGTGGTCGGCGAGCGCCGCCACGTCGGCGGGCACGGTGACGTCGGCGCGCACCACGTGGTGGTCGCCGCCGAGCTGCTTGAGCTGTCTGCCGAGCTCGGCGGCGGACTCCTCGTCGGTGCGGTGGCAGGCGACCACGTTCGCGCCGGCGCCTGCCAGGGCCAGGGAGATGGCGCGGCCGACGCCGCGGGTGCCGCCGGTCACCAGGACCCTGCGGTTGTTCAGGTCGAGATTCACGAGTGCCTCCGTCTCAGGGGATGACCGTCGAAGGGGTCCGGCACGTCACACGAGCACGACCGCGGTCGTGCCGCATGAGCGCGATCGTGGTCACACGAGCACGACGGCGGTCGCGTTGAGCGCGAAGGCCGCGCCCGCGAGCGCCGTCCGGACCAGGTGGTAACCGCGCCAGGTGGGCCGGGGATCGACCCATCCCGGCGGGATGGAGCTGCCCGGACCGAGCGCCTTGACGGCCCGGTTCAGGGGGACGTTCAGCAGGTGGGAGACTCCGGCGACGCCGAGCATCAGCACCGCGGCCGCCGCGTGCAGCACCGTGCGCGCCGGGTCGCCCGAGAACGGCACCAGCGCCAGGCCGGCCAGCGTGGTCGTGATGACGATGATCGGCATGGTGGGGTCCCAGTTCCGGCCGAGGAGCTGGTGCGCCTCGACGTACCGGGGCACGGGCATCGCACCGAGGGCGGGGACCATGCTGATCGCCACGGCGAACATCACGCCCGCCGTCGTCCCGCTGCCCAGCAGGGCGAGCACGCTCAGGATCTCGTTCACGGGCGCACCGACCTTTCGCTCTCCGACGCGTACCGCGGGCCGCGCCGAAGACGCGCACCGCGGGCTGCTCGAAGGTGACACCGGCGGCTCGTGGGCGGCTCGGAGCTCGCTCGACGGAGTCGATCGGGTGGCGGCCGGGAGTCGAGCGGTTCTCGATGAGCCCCCGAGGGGCCCTTGTCAGCATCCGTGCATTGGTCGCAGCCGGTCCATGAGACCCAGCCGCAGTAGACCCAGCTCAGTAAACCCTTAGACGGGGAGTCGCACATGCACAGAACGCTCATCGTGGCGCGTATGGACCCGGCCGATTCCGACGCGGTGGCCGAGATCTTCCGCGATTCCGACGCCACCGAACTCCCGGAGCTGATCGGCATCCGCGCCAGGTCGTTGTTCAGGTTCAACGGACTCTACTTCCACCTCACCGAGGCGGACGGCGATCCGACGGAGCGGCTCTACGCCCACCGGGAGCACCCGTTGTTCCAGGACGTCAACACCAGGCTCGCCAAGTACATGAGCCCGTACCTGCCGTCCTGGCGGGAGCCGAAGGACTCGATGGCCGAGCAGTTCTACCTGTGGGAAGGGAAGTGACCCGATGTCCACGTCGACGCCCAGGAAAGTGTCGTTGCGGGACGTACCGGTGGACCACCGGCGGGGCGGCCGGATCCAGCTGCTGCTCAGCCCGCGCTCGGCCGGCTCGACCTCCGGGTTCATGGGGGTGGGCGTGCTCCAGCCCGGCGAGTTCGTGATCGAGCACCACCACCCCTACTCGGAGGAGTTCATCTACGTCGTCAGCGGGACGCTGACCGCCCGGATCGACGGCGAGAGCCACGTCCAGCTGCGGGCCGACGACGGCCTGCTGATCCCCAAGGGGGTCAGGCACCGCTTCGAGAACAACGGCGAGGTGCCGGCGAAGGTGGTCTTCCACAACGGGCCCCTGGCGCCCCGCCCCGACCTCGGCCACGTCGACACCGAGCCGCTGCTGGAGGAGGGCCCGCCACCGAACGTCGGCGGGCCGGTGGCCGCGGGCGGGCCGTCATGAGACGTCGCCGGGCCGTCATCACCGGCATGTCGGTGATCGCCCCCGGCGGGGGCGACACCGCGGCCTTCTGGGACATGCTCTCCCACGGCCGCACGGCCACCAGGAGCATCTCCCTCTTCGACGCCACGGGGTTCAGGTGCCAGGTGGCCGCGGAGTGCGACTTCGACCCGGCCGCGCGGGGCCTGACCCCGCAGGAGGTCCGCCGCATGGACCGGGCCGCGCAGCTCGGCGTGGTCGCCGCGCGCGACGCCCTGGCCGACAGCGGGCTCGCCCTCGGCGAGCTGGACCCGGGCCGGGTGGCCGTCAGCATCGGCAACGCGGTCGGCAACACGACGATGATGGAGCAGGAGTACGTGGTCGTCAGCGACGGCGGCCGGCGCTGGCTGACCGACTGGTCGTACGCCGTCCCGCACAGCTACAACTTCATGGTCCCGAGCTCGATCGTCACCGAGATCGCCTGGGCGGCCGGCGCCGAGGGTCCGACGACCCTGATCTCGACCGGCTGCACGTCGGGCCTGGACGCGGTCGGGTACGCCCTGCAGCTCATCGAGGAGGGCACCGCGGACGTCGTCGTCACCGGCGCGGCCGAGGCCCCCGTCTCGCCGATCACCGTGGCCTGCTTCGACGCGCTGAAGGCCACCACGCCGCGCAACGACGACCCCGCCACCGCCTGCCGCCCCTTCGACAGGGAGCGCAACGGCATCGTCCTGGGCGAGGGCTCGGCCGTGTTCGTGCTGGAGGAGGCCGACCACGCCAGGCGCCGCGGCGCCAGGACGCGGGCCGCCATCGCCTCGTACGCCAGCCGGGCCAACGCCTTCCACATGACGGGCCTGAAGGAGGACGGCCGGGAGATGGCCGAGGCCATCCGGGTGGCTCTGCGCAACGCCGGCCTGACGCCCGGGGACGTGGACTACGTCAACGCCCACGGCTCGGGGACGAAGCAGAACGACCGGCACGAGACCGCCGCGGTGAAGGAGAGCCTGGGCGAGCGGGCGTACCAGGTGCCGATGAGCTCCATCAAGTCCATGATCGGCCACTCCCTGGGCGCGATCGGCGCCATCGAGATCGCCGCCAGCGTCCTGGCGATCGAGAACGACGTGGTCCCGCCCACGGCGAACCTGACGAACTTCGACGAGGAGTGCGACCTGGACTACGTGCCGGTCGAGGCGCGCGAGCACAGCACGGACGTGGTGCTCAGCATCGGCAGCGGCTTCGGCGGCTTCCAGACCGCGGTGACGATCACCGCTCCGCACAAGGTGGCGGCATGAGCGCGGCGGTGGTCACCGGCATCGGCGTGATGGCGCCCAACGGCCTCGGCACCGAGGACTACTGGGCGGCCACGCTGGCCGGCAAGAGCGGCATCGACGTGATCTCGGCCTACGACGTCTCCGGCTTCCCCGTACGGCTGGCCGGCGAGGTCAAGGGCTTCGACCCGGTGGAGCGCGTGCCCAAGCGGCTGCGCGCGCAGACCGACCACATGACCCACCTGGCGCTCGCCGCCACCGACGAGGCGCTGGCCGACGCCGGCGCCGACCCCGCCGAGCTGCCCGAGTACGCGATGTCGGTGATCACCGCGAACTCCTCGGGCGGCACCGTGTTCGGCCAGCGGGAGCTGCAGAAGCTGTGGGCCAAGGGCCCGCTGTACGTCGGCGCGTACATGTCGGTGGCCTGGTTCTACGCGGCCACCACCGGACAGCTGTCCATCCGGCACGGCATGCGCGGACCCTGCGGCGTGATCGCGACCGAGCAGGCCGGCGGGCTCGACGCGGTCGGCCACGCCCGCAGGCAGGTGCGCCTCGGCACCCGGCTGGTCGTCACCGGCGGCACCGACGCCTCGCTGTCCCCGGCGGGGCTCACCGCGCAGATCGCCACCCGGCTGCTCAGCCGCCGCGACGACCCCACCACGGCGTACGTGCCGTTCTCGGCCGAGGCCTGCGGCTACGTGCCGGGGGAGGGCGGGGCGATCCTCATCGTCGAGGACGCCGCGACCGCGGCGCGCCGGCCGTACGGCCGGATCGCGGGCTACGCGGCCACGTTCGACCCGCCGCCGGGCTCGCCCAGGCCGCCCGCCCTGCGCAGGGCCATCGAGTCGGCGCTGGCCGACGCCATGGTGACGCCCGACGGCGTGGACGTGGTCCTCGCCGACGCCTACGGCGTGCCGGAGCTCGACGCGGCCGAGGCGGCCGCACTGCGCGAGGTCTTCGGCCCGCGCCGGGTGCCGGTCACCGCCCCCAAGACCATGACGGGCCGCCTGTACGCGGGCGGCGCCGCACTGGACCTGGCCACGGCCCTGCTGGCGATCCGCGACCAGGTGATCCCCCCGACCGTCAACGTGGCGGAACCGCTGCCCGCCCACGACCTCGACCTCGTCTGCGGCGAGCCGCGGGAGGCCCGGCTGCGGACCGCCCTGGTGGTGGCCCGCGGCTACGGCGGGTTCAACGCCGCCGCGGTCGTCACCGCCGGCTGACCACGTAACACGCACCGACACCATCTGGAGGAAAGAGATGAGCCTGCTCACCCTGGACCAGCTCAAGACGATCATGATCCAGGTCGACGCCGAGTCGGCGAAGGAGCTCGACGGCGAGATCCTCGACATCGGGCTCGACCACCTGGGCTTCGACTCGCTGGCCGTGCTGGAGATCGCCACCCGCATCCAGCAGGCGCACCAGCTGCCGATCCCGGACGAGGCGATCGAGGAGATGACGACGCCCCGGAACATCCTCGACTACGTCAACCAGCGGCTGGCGGCCTGACATGCCCGGCAGGACCGACAACGAGATCGTGATCGCCGCGCCGGTCGACGTGGTCTGGGAGATGACCAACGACCTGGAGTCGTGGCCCACGCTGTTCAGCGAGTACGAGCGCGTCGACATCCTGGAGCGCGACGGCGACCGCGTGCGCTTCCGGCTGACCATGCACCCCGAGCCCGACGGCACGGTGTGGAGCTGGGTCTCCGAGCGCAGGACCGACCCGGTCACCCGCACCGTGCACGCCAAGCGCATCGAGACCGGGCCGCTCCTGGAGTTCATGCACCTCTTCTGGGAGTACCACGAGGTCGACGGCGGCACCCGGCTGCGCTGGATCCAGCAGTTCGAGATGAAGCCGAGCGCCCCGGTCGACAACGAGGGCGCCGCCCGGCACCTCAACGAGCAGACCCGCAACGAGATGCGGCACATCAAAGAGGTCATCGAACGGCAGGTCGCCGGCGCCCACGACGCGGCCGGCACCGCCGCCTGAGCCCGCCACGAGAAGGGGAGTGAGCGCAGATGATCGACGCCCTGGTGCCGCTGGCCCTGCTGGGCAGCGGCCTCGCGGCCGGAATCCTGTTGTCCACCGCGCTCGGGATCATTCCCCTGATGGAGACGTTCCCCGCGGACAGGTACGTGTACTCCCACCGCTATCTGTGGGACCGCTACGACCCGTTCATGCCGATCTGCTTCGGCCTCACCGTCGTCGCCGACGTCGTGCTGGCGGCCACCGCGCCGGACCGGGTCGCGCAGGTCATGTTCGCTGTCACGGCCGTCACCCTCTGCTGCGTGATGGGCATCTCGATCGTCAAGCAGGTGCCCATCAACCGGTGGGTCAAGTCCATCGACCCCGAGTCGCTGCCCGAGGACTTCGAGCGCCTCGACCCGAGGTCGCGCTGGCGGAACTGGAACCTCCTGCGCACGGTCCTGTCGTGCGCGGGGTTCGCGCTCAACATCGCCGCCGCCTCCGTCCTGTGAAGGAGTCATCATGAGCCAGCAACTGTCAGGAAAGACGGTCCTCGTCACCGGGGGGAGCCGCGGGATCGGCCGCGAGATCACCCTCGGCGTGGCGCGGGCCGGAGCCAACGTCGTCTCCTGCTACCGGCAGGAGGGCGAGCACATCGAGCACCTCGCCGGCGAGCTCAAGAACATCCCCGGCGACCACCAGCTCGTCCGGGCCGACGTCACCGTCCCCGCCGAGGTCGAGCAGCTGGTGGCCGGGGTGCGCGACGGGTACGGCGCGCTGCACGGCATCGTGCACAACGCCGGCGTCATCAGCCACGTCCCCTTCGGCCAGCTGCCGCTCGACGAGTGGCACCGGGTGGTGGACACCTCGCTGACCGCCGCCTACCTCGTCATCAACCGGGCCCTGCCGCTGCTGTCCGAGGGCAGCTCCGTGGTGGCGATCGGCTCCCGCGTGGCCACGGTGGGCATCCCGCTGCGCTCCCACTACACCGCGGCGAAGTCGGCCCTCATCGGCCTCGTCCGCGGGCTCACCAAGGAGCTCGGCCCGTCCGGCATCCGCGTCAACCTCGTCTCCCCCGGCATGATCGAGACCCCGGAGGCGGCGGCCAAGCTCTCCCCCGAGCAGCGCCGCGCGTACGAGGAGCGCTACGCCGACATCATCGCCATGGGCCGCTTCGGCCGCCCGCAGGACATCGCCGAGGCCGTGCTCTTCCTGCTCAGCGACCGGTCCGCCTACATCACGGGCGAGAACATCAACGTCGACGGAGGGATCTGACCATGACCGCGAACCCGTTCCGCGTGATGCTGCGCGCGGAGATCAAGCAGGGCATGGAGAAGGAGTTCGAGCAGGCCTGGCTGGCCATCGGCACCGGCGTCACCGGGCACCCCGCCAACCTCGGGCAGTGGCTCTACCACAGCGAGTCGGAGGAGCGGGTCTACTACATCGTCAGCGACTGGGTCGACGAGCCGAGCTTCCGCGAGTTCGAGCGCAGCGACCAGCACGTGGAGCACCGGATGAAGCTGCACCCGTACCGGTCGGGCGGCTCGATGACCATCATGAGCACCGTGTACAGCCTGATGGGCGGCCAGGCGGTGGCCCGATGAAGGGACGCGCCAGGGTGATCGTCTACTTGGCCGTGCCCGAGGCGGGGCCCGGGGCGATCGAGGACGCCTACCACGAGATCAGCCGGCGGCTGGCCGACACGCCCGGCCTGCTGAAGAACGAGCTGTTGCGTTCGGCGCTGGACTCGACCGGCTTCGCGGTGCTGTCGGAGTGGGAGAGCATGGCCGACTTCAAGGCGTGGGAGGAAGGCGCGGCGCACCGCAACGCCACCTCCCCGCTGCGGCCCTTCCAGGACCGCAGCGGGGATCGGCACTACGGCATCTACGAGGTTGTGGCGGCGTACTGACCGCGTGGGGAGCGTGAGCACGATGAACGACCGGAATCAGGCCGGACGCCTGCTGCGGGCCGTGCTGCGCGGTCTCGGCCGGGCCCTGGTCGCCTGCGGCCGCTACCAGTGGGTGCTCCCGTTCCCCGTGACCCACCAGGACGAGCCGCACGAGGCCGGGACGCACCAGGACGGGGCCCCGCGTTCGGCGGGGCCCGATCGTGGGCCCGGCCGTGGGCCCGGCGATGGGTCCGACCGTGGGCCCGACCGGGCCCTGGACCGGGGCCCGGATCAGGGCCCGGACCAGGGCCCCGCCGGCCCGCCGGCGACGCCGCCCGGCCATCCGGAACGGCTCACTCCCCTCACCCCGCCGAAGGCCGCCGAGCGCGCCCTGCGGGCGGAGCTCGAGGAGATCTTCATGACACGAGGAGAGTCATGACCGACCTGTCCACCGAGGAGGCCGCGACCGGCTGGTCGACCTGCCCGGCCTGCCGCGGCCTGATCTACAACCGGCGCCTGGAGTCACGGCTCGGCGTGTGCCCGGACTGCGGGCACCACACGCGGCTGTCCGCGGACGAGCGGCTCCGGCAGCTCCTCGATCCCGGCTCGGCCGGGCCCATCCCCTGTGGCCCGGTGGCCGTGGATCCGCTGGAGTTCAGCGACGGCAAGCCGTACGCGTGGCGGCTGATGGACGGCCGGGCGCGGACCGGCATGGACGACGCCGTCGTGTGCGTGAGAGGGACGGTCGACGGCCGGCCCGTGGTCGTCGCCGCGATGGACTTCAGGTTCATGGGCGGCAGCCTCGGCGTCGCGGTGGGGGAGCGGATCGCGGGCGCGGCCGAGGTCGCGCTCCGCGAGCGCGTCCCGCTGCTCGTCGTGTCGTCCTCGGGCGGCGCCCGCATGCAGGAGGGGGCGCTGGCCCTCATGCAGATGGCCAAGACCAGCCAGGCGCTGGCCGCCCTCGACGAGGCGGGCGTGCTGACGCTGTCGCTGACCACCGACCCCACCTACGGGGGCGTCGCCGCCTCCTACGCCTCGCTCGGCGACGTGATCGTGGCCGAGCCGGGCGCGCGCATGGGCTTCGCGGGCCCCCGCGTCATCGAGCAGACCATCCGCCAGCGGCTGCCCGCGGGTTTCCAGACCGCGGAGTTCCTGCTGGAGCACGGGCTGATCGACGACGTCCAGCCGCGGGCCGCGCTGCGCGGGCTGCTGGCCAGGCTGCTGTCGGTCCAGGACCGCGGCGGCGCCGACCGGTTGCCGGCGTACGACGAGGACGGCGCCACCGAGCTGATCGAGGACTTCTCGCGGCTGCCGGAGGTGCCGGCCTGGGACTGCGTACGGCTGGCCAGGGACGTCGCACGCCCCACGACCCTGGAGTACCTCAGCCACCTCCTCGACTGGTTCGTCGAGCTGCACGGCGACCGGATGGCGGGCGACTGCCCGGCCCTCGTGGGCGGCATCGGCGTCTTCGCCGGGCAGCCGGTCGTGGTCCTGGGCCACCAGAAGGGGCACACCACGCACGAGCTGGTCGCGCGCAACTTCGGCATGCCGAGCCCCGAGGGCTACCGCAAGGCCGCCCGGCTGATGCGGCTGGCCGCCAAGCTGGGCCTGCCGATCATCACGCTCATCGACACGCCCGGCGCCTACCCCGGCATGGAGGCCGAGGAGCGCGGGCAGGCGGGCGCCATCGCGGAGAACCTGCGTCTCATGTCGGGCCTGCCGGTGCCGGTCGTGTCGGTCGTCATCGGCGAGGGCGGCAGCGGCGGCGCTCTCGCGCTCGGCGTCGCGAACCGGGTCCTGGCCTGCTCCAACGCCGTCTACTCGGTCATCAGCCCCGAAGGCTGCGCCTCGATCCTGTGGCACGACGCGGGGGCCGCCCCGGTCGCCGCGGAGGCGCTGCGGCTGCAGGCGCGGGAGCTGCTGCGCCTCGGGATCGTGGACGGGGTCGTCCCGGAGCCGGCGGGCGGCACGCAGGCCGGTCACGTCGAAGCGGCGGACTCCCTGCGTCACGCGCTGGCGGCGACGCTGAACGAGCTCATGCCCATGACGTCCCAGGAACTGATCCGGGACCGCCGGCGGCGCTTCCGGAATTTCGGGTCGAATCACTGAGTGAAGGTAGGAATACCGTGGCCAAGAGGGAGAGACGGCCGGACGACGGTTCCGAGCTGGACGTGGTCCGGGCGAGCGCCATCGAGCTCATGAAGAACGCCTCGCCCCGGCTCAGGCGGATCAAGGTCCACTCCGGGGACGCCGACGTCGAGCTGGAGTGGGTGACCGACGAGCCCCGCCCGGCGGCCGGCCCGGTGGTGGGCCCCGTGGCCGGCACGTTCTCGGCCGGCCCCGTCACGGTCGCCGTCGAGGCGGCGGCCGTGGCGGCGCCGGTCGACGAGAACCTGCTCTTCATCCGCTCGCCGATCGTCGGCACCTTCTATCACGCGCCCGAGCCCGGCGCGAAGCCGTTCGTCGCGGCGGGCGGCCGGGTCGAGAAGGGCCAGCAGATAGGCATCGTCGAGGCGCTGAAGATGATGAACCCCATCGAGGCGGACTGCTCGGGAGAGGTCGTCGAGGTGCTGGTCGCCGACGCGACCCCGGTCG